>JAPLRU010000062.1:0-43182 GCA_026399025.1 Methylobacter sp. | reverse complement strand
TCGACGGCACCAACCCGACGCTTAACGTCGGGCGCTTGATGATTAACCTGAAACCGCTGAGCGTTCGCGGCATCGGCGTGACTGACGTTATTCATAGGCTGCAACCTCGGCTTGATCAAGTGCAAGGCATCGCTTTGTATCTACAGCCGGTGCAAGATTTGACCATTGAAAACCGGGTGAGTCGCAACCAGTACCAATTTACTTTGGAAGCGGCGGATCGCAAGGAATTGAGCCGATGGACCGGCTTGTTGGTCGAGCACTTAGCCGCGAAACCGCAGTTTGCCGATGTCGCCAGCGACCTTCAGGATGACGGCTTGCAAGCCTTGGTGACGATAGATCGCAACACCGCCGGACGCTTGGGCGTCAGTATCGCCGCTATCGACAATGCGCTTTACGATGCTTTCGCGCAACGCTTGGTGTCGACTATTTTTACCCAGTCCAATCAGTACCGCGTCGTGCTCGAAGTCAAACCCGAATACCGGCAACAGCTTGACGATATAAAAAATCTACGTGTGACTTCCTCGACCGGCATACAAGTGCCGCTATCGGCGATGGTCAGCCTGTCGGAACAGACCGCGCCGTTAATAACCAATCATTTGGAGCTGTTTCCGGCGGCCACGGTGTCCTTTAATCTGGCGCCCGGCGCTTTTCTCGGCGAAGCGATTGAGGCTATCGAAACGGCCAAGCAGGAAATAAGCCTGCCGCTGAGCATACAGGCGAATTATCAGGGCACCACGCTGGCTTTTAACGCATCGCTTGCGAATACGCTGTGGCTGATACTGGCGGCCATCGTTACTGTGTATATCGTGCTAGGCGTGCTTTATGAAAGTTATATTCATCCGGTCACCATTCTTTCGACCTTGCCGTCGGCCGGTGTCGGTGCGTTGCTGGCGTTGATGGTGTCGGGTAACGATTTGGGCGTTATCTCGATCATCGGCATTATTTTGCTGATCGGCATCGTCAAGAAAAACGCCATCATGATGATCGATTTTGCGTTGGATGCGGAGCGCAACCAAGGCAAATCGCCGCGCGAGGCTATTTACCAAGCGTGTTTGCTGCGCTTTCGCCCGATCATGATGACGACCATGGCCGCGTTGCTCAGCGCGCTGCCTTTAATGTTGGGTAGCGGCGTGGGCTCTGAATTGCGTCATCCGTTGGGTATTACGATGGTCGGCGGCTTGATCCTGAGCCAGTTGTTGACCTTGTTTACCACGCCGGTGATTTACCTGGCTTTCGACTGCTTGAGCCTGCGTTGGGCGGGTAAACGGACCGAGCTTAATTCCGGCAAGGGCTTGTAGTGAGCTTATCGGCTTATTTTATTTACCGGCCGGTCGCAACCACGCTGCTGACGCTGGCGATTACCTTGGCCGGGCTGATTGCCTTTTTTCAGTTGCCGGTCGCGCCGTTGCCTCAAGTCGACTTTCCGACGATTTCGGTACAAGCGTCGTTGCCCGGAGCCGGCCCCGAAACCATGGGCACTTCGGTCGCGACGCCGCTTGAGCGCGCCTTGGGGCGTATCGCCGGCATCACCGAAATGACCTCTTCGAGTTCGGTCGGCAGCACCAATATCATCTTGCAGTTCGACCTTAACCGCGACATTGACGGCGCCGCCCGCGATGTCCAGGCCGCGATTAATGCGGCGAGCACTCTTCTTCCCGGCAACATGCCCAGCCGTCCCAGTTATCGCAAAATGAATCCGGCCGATTCGCCGATTTTGATTTTGGCGCTGACCTCGGAAACCCTGACTCGAGGCCAGATTTACGATGCGGCTTCAACGATTTTGGCGCAAAAAATTTCTCAAGTGCAAGGCATCGGTCAAGTGATCGTCGGCGGCAGTTCGCTGCCGGCGGTCAGGGTCGAGCTTAATCCGGTGGCGCTGGCTCAATACGGGATCGGCTTCGAACAGGTGCGCGCCGCCATTGCCGAGGCCAATGTCAATCAACCCAAAGGCGCGCTGGAAGACGCCGATCATTACCGGCTGATCTATGCCAACGATCAAGCCAAAACCGCGAGTGACTATTTGCCGCTGATCGTGGCTTACCGTAACGGCGCGGCGGTGCATCTGTCCGATGTCGGTCAGGCGCTCGATTCGGTCGAGGATATAAGGACGTCGGGGCTTAAAGACGGCAAAACCTCGGTATTGGTGATACTGAACAAGCAGTCCGGCGCCAACATCATCGACACCGTCGATAAAGTCCTGGCGCTGATACCGCAATTACAGGCGTCGATTCCGAGCGCAATCGATTTGTCGGTGGTCTTGGATCGCTCCATCACCATCCGCGCTTCGTTGCATGAAGTTGAACTGAGCCTGGTGATTGCGGTGGTGTTAGTGATTGCGGTGGTGTTTTTGTTCCTGCGTAATCTGCGTTCAGCGATGATTCCTATCATTACCGTGCCGGTGTCGCTGATAGGGACTTTCGGCGTGATGTATTTATGCGGCTACAGTTTGGATAATCTTTCGTTGATGGCGCTGACCATTTCCACCGGCTTTGTCGTCGATGACGCGATTGTGGTTTTGGAAAATACCTCGCGTCATATCGAGCGGGGCGTTCCGCCCCGGGAAGCGGCGGTGAAAGGCGCGGCCGAAGTCAGCTTTACGGTATTGACCATGAGTCTTTCGCTGATTGCGGTATTCATTCCTATTTTATTAATGGGCGGCATTGTCGGGCGCTTGTTCCAGGAATTCGCGGTGACGCTGTCCGCGGCGGTGCTGGTGTCTTTGCTGATTTCGTTAACCACGACGCCGATGCTGTGCGCGCTTTGGTTAAAGCCGATACAACCCCGGCCGAGCAAGCGTTTTTATCGCTCGGTCGAACAAGGTTTTAAGCGCTGGACCGCCGGTTACGAACGTTCGTTGCATTGGGCTTTGCGCCACGGGCCGCTGATGATGTTACTGTTGTTGTGCGCGATAGGTTTGAATATCTATCTTTACATGATCGTGCCGAAGGGCTTTTTTCCGGTGCAGGACACCGGCAGACTGTCGGGAACGATACAAGCCGACCAGAGCATCTCATCGCAGGCGATGAAGCAGAAACTGGCGGATTTTGTCGAGATTTTGCGTCAAGATCCCGAAGTCGAGACGGTTATCGGCTTCACCGGCGGTCAACGAGACAGCAACAGCGGGCTGATGTTCGCGATGCTGAAACCGCTGGCGGAGCGCAAGTTGACGGTCAATCAATTGATGGCGCGCTTGCGCGCCAAACTGGAGAACGAGCCGGGGGCCACTTTGGTGCTGCAACCGCCGCAGGATTTGCGCATCGGCGGGCGCGGTTCCGCGGCCTTGTTTGAATACAGCCTACAAGCCGACGACTTGACCGAGCTTCGCACCTGGATACCGCGCATCGTCAAAGCCTTGTCCCAACGCGACGAACTGGTGGATGTCAATACCAACCAACAGGATAAAGGCCGCCAAATCGCGCTGCACATAGACCGCGATGCGGCCACCCGGCTGGGCGTCAGTCAGGCGCTTATCGATGCGACGCTGAATAACGCTTTCGGGCAACGGCAGGTTTCGGTGATTTATAACCCGCTGAATCAATACCATGTGATCATGGAAGTCGCGCCCGAATACTCGCAAAGCCCGGATGCTTTGAAGCATATCTATATCAACGTGCCTGCCGGTCCTTCGTCTCCGTCCGGCGGCCAAGTGCCGCTGTCCGCTTTTTCGAGCTTCGAATTGACCAATACGCCGTTGTCGGTCAATCATCAAAGCCAGTTTCCGACCGGCACCCTGTCGTTTAATCTGAAACCCGGCACTTCGCTGTCGATAGCGACTCAGGCGATTGCCGAAACCATGGCCGATTTGGGCGTACCGGCGTCGGTGCGCGGCAGCTTTCAGGGCACGGCGAAGGCCTTTCAACAATCCCTGAAAAATCAGCCTTGGTTGATTCTGGCCGCGCTGGTGTCGATTTATATTGTGTTGGGGGTTTTGTACGAGAGCTACGTTCACCCGCTGACCATTTTGTCTACCTTGCCCTCGGCCGGTGTCGGCGCTATCTTGGCGCTGTTGATATGCGAGACCGATTTCAGCATCATTGCGATGATCGGCGTTATTTTGCTGATCGGCATCGTCAAGAAGAACGCGATCATGATGATCGATTTTGCTTTACATGCGGAGCGCAGTTTGGGCATGAGCCCCGAGACGGCGATTGCCGCCGCCTGTTCGATGCGTTTTCGGCCGATTATGATGACCACTTTCGCGGCTTTGCTGGCCGCGTTGCCGCTGGCTTTCGGAACCGGTTACGGGGCGGAATTGCGGCGTCCTTTAGGTATCGCGATAGTCGGCGGCTTGCTGCTGAGCCAACTGCTGACGCTGTACACGACGCCGGTTATTTATCTTTATTTGGATCGGTTTCAGTTGTGGTGCGGGCGGGTTTTAGGGCGGAAGGGCTTAAAAACACGATAGCGCTTAGAAAAATGGAACACGGATGACGCGGATGGTGCGGATTATCACTGATAAAAATACAAGTGAATTGTCGCTCCTGCACTGTTTGTTTTGGCGCGATCGGACCGGAACTACATAATCAGCACAACATTATTTATGACGACTTACTTACTACGGCTATTAACCGTTATTTGTCCTTTAATACTCATGGCCTGTACCGTAGGGCCGGATTATCGGCGTCCGGCCAGTGCCGTTTCGATGGATTTTAAAGAACTTAAAGGCTGGAAGCCCGCGCAACCAAGCGATCATGCGCTTTCGCTGAAATGGTGGGAGCTGTTCAACGATAGCGACCTGAGCGCGCTGGAAAATCAGGTTAATCTCGCCAATCAGTCTATCGCTCAGGCGGAGGCTCAATACCGGCAGTCGCAAGCGCTGGTGCAGGCTGCGGCATCCGCTTATTTTCCTACGGTTACCGGCACCGCAACGGTTAATCGCTTCCGGGCCGCAAGCGGTCAAAGTGTGGCGGTTTCAGGCGTCAAGTACTTGTTCGGGGCCGCTTTAAGCGCGGCTTGGGAACCGGATTTATGGGGGAGTGTGCGCAGGCAGGTCGAAGCCGGCGAAGCGACTGCGCAAGCCAGTGCCGCCACTTTACAGGCATTGCGTTTATCGACTCAGGCGACATTGGCGCAAGATTATTTTCAATTGAGAGCCTTGGATGCCCAAATAAAGCTGTTGAACGATACCGCCGGAACTTACGAAAGAACCTTGAAGATCAGCCAAAATCGTTATGCGGTCGGCGTTGCGGCCAAGTCGGAAATCGTTCAGGCCGAAGTACAGTTGGAGTCGGCGCGTGCGCAAGCGGTCGGTCTGGGTGTGCAACGCGCTCAATTTGAACATGCGATAGCGGTGTTGATCGGTAAAACTCCGGCCGAACTGAGCATTCCGGCGGCTCCGATGCGTTCAGCGGTACCGCCGATTCCGCTCAGTATTCCGTCGCAACTGTTGGAGCGCAGGCCGGATATTGCCGCGGCCGAACGTCAGGTTGCCGCCGCCAATGCGCAAATAGGCGTAGCTAAAGCCGCTTATTTTCCGACCCTGAATCTTGCCGCGACCAATGGCCAACAAGCCAATAAGCTGGGCAATTTGCTGACCACGGCCGCGCGTTATTGGGCCTTGGGACCGGCGGCGTTGGCGCTGCCTTTGTTCGACGGCGGAGCACGGGGCGCGCAAATGCAGCAAGCCATCGATGCTTACGATGCCGGTGTCGCGGCTTATCGGCAGACGGTATTGAGCGGCTTTCAGGAAGTTGAAGATAATCTGGCGGCATTGCGCATTCTGGAGCAGGAAATACACATTCAGAACAAGGCGGTCGAATCCGCGCATAAAGCGGTTCAGCTGACGACTAACCAATATCTGGCAGGCACGGTCGGCTATCTTGATGTTATGGTGGTTCAGGCGACCGCGCTGAGCAATCAGATAAGCGCCGTCGTTGCTCAAGGTAAACGCTTGGACGCGGCTGTTTTGCTGGTTAAAGCGCTGGGTGGCGGTTGGCAGTTATCGGAACTGCCCAGTCGGGACCAAGTCGGCGGCGAGGCCAAGTGGTCCCAGTTTTTGCCTATTCCGTTGAAGTAAAATAACGGTAGTGACGCTTAGCTTTGTGCCGCAAGTACGGCCCGGTTTCGCCCCTGTTTTTTAGCACAATACAAGGCCTCGTCGGCGCTCTTCAATAAAATATCGGGACTTAGCTGTTGGTTCGGAACCATAGCCGCGATACCGATGCTGACCGTCACTTGGCCGTAGACTGACATAGGGTGCGGCAAGGCCGTCGCTTGCAGCGCCGCGCACACTTTTCGCGCCATGTCCAGCGCAATGACGCCGCCGGTAGCGGGGGCGATGAACGCAAATTCCTCGCCGCCGTAGCGCGCCACTAAATCGCCGGTACGGCAGATGTTGGCGGTTAAAACGGCGGCAACGGCTTGTAAGCATTCGTCTCCTGCTTGATGTCCGTAGCGGTCGTTATATTTTTTGAACCAGTCGATATCGATCATGGCTAAGGCTAAAGGCTGAGCCAAGCGTTCCGCACGGTTCCATTCGTTTGCCAAAACCTCATCGAAACGGCGGCGATTGGCGATACCGGTCAAGCCGTCGGTTGTGCTCAAGGCTTCGAGTTTACGATTCAGTATTTGCAGTTCGGCGGTACGTTCCGCCACCCGCGTTTCCAGAATATGTTCCGACGATCTTAGGTTTTCAACCAGCCGTTGCTGCGCTTCCAGCGCCTCTTTTTGCGCTTTAGCCTTGTCCAGGCGCATTCCGTTAAAGCGGTCGGCAAGGGCGAGGGCCAGCAGCAGCATTTCTATGGCCGAACCGAGTTGCAACAGGTTGGTGGTGAAAAAATTGGTGGGTACCCAGGCTAAAGCTCTTAAAGCGCCGACGGTTCCGCCCAAACACAGGACGGTAAAGGCCGCGACAAAGAAAATAGCGCTACGCTGACGTTTAACGATGCAAAACAGACCGGTATACAAAACCAGTGCGGAGGTGACGAGATGAAACAGGGTAAGCCAAGTGATGAGATAGGGATAGGCGACAGCCAAGCCGAACGGGATCAGCAAGTAGATGCCGATGCTGATTTTGATCAGCCGGTCAAGCCGGGGAGCGACTTTCCAGGTGTTCAACATGTGCCGTGTGAAGGTCAGTAAAGCCGCGAACGTAGCCGAATAGCAGACGCCTGTGGAAATACCGGTCCACCGGGGCGAATCGGTCCATAGAAATTCTGTTGCTAAGCCGGATTGTTCGGCAAAAGCAAGAGCCATGATCGTGACGAAATTGACGTAGAGCAGATAGATCACATCCCGTAGCGAAACAAACAGCAACAGGTTAAACAAAATCATCGCCGTCGCCATGCCAAAGTACCACGCTTGGCTTAGGTAATCGTTACGTTCGTGCTGATGAAACGCCCGCGGTTCCCAGAGCCGGGCAGGGACGAGCAAAGTATTTTTCGAGGCAACCCGCAGGTAATAGGTATGCTCGGAATGCGCGGGCAGGGTGATCGGAAACACAAAAAAACGGTTGGGATAGGGCCGCGCCGCGAAGGGCATGTCCATACCGGCGCTTGAGGACTGAAACAGCCCGTTTGCGAGCGGTTGATGGAGCTGAATGCTGGACAGCCGGGCGTAGCCGATTTCCAGTATCCGTTCCACCGGGCTGTTGCCTGTGTTCGCTAAGCTCAGACGCAGCCAGTAGGCCGAACGGGTGTAACCGAAGCTTAGCGCTTCGGTCTTCGCTGACTCGGTTTTGAAGCGCGCCGCAATCTCCGGTTTTTGCATATCCGCCGGCGTTAAGATTTGCTCGGGATCTTCAAGAACGGTGAAGTATGGGCTGAGCGAGATCCGGGGTTGGCTCAAGCGGTCGGCCGCCAATACTTTGTTTGCAGTCAAAGCGGCGGCGGCCGGCAGGTTTAATCCCAACAAAATGGAAAACAGCAGGCATCGGCATAGGCCGTTCGGGGTCATCGATTATCCGTTGCGGTTGGAAGATAAATTTTCTTCGGCTAAGACGCATAAGTATCTACACAAGTCCCGGCCACTTCTCCTTTGAGAACAAAGGTTGAGATAAGTAAAGTGTAAGTAGTTGATTTTATTCTCCTCACACAACCCTCTCCAGCAGGACAGGGACTTAGGCCGCTTTGTAACTCTTTGTAATACAAAAAGTTATGTAGATAGTTATGGCTAAGACGAGGGCTTAACCGGATAAATCGTCCGGGCTTTGGGTTTTAGCACGCGTTATTCAGGTCTTCTAAAAACCGGTACGCAGCCCTAAATAAAACGCCGCGCCGTTAAAACTGAAGTCGTTAAGCTCGATCGTGCGATTATCGGTGATGTTTTCGCCGCGCAAATACACATCCGTTTTTGCGCTTAGCCGGTATTTTAGTAAAACATTGACGCGGGCGGCGGAATGGGCTTTCACTGTATTGGCGACATCAAACCAGTAACCGCTATGCGCGGTTAATTCCAGCCGTAACGTTAACGGTTGCAATAGCTGCACTTCATTCCAGAATACGCTCTGGTGCTCGGGGCGGGCGGGTACTTGCCGGTGGGTGATCGGGTTTTGGGTGGTCATGTAGCTGTAATTCAAGCCGCTTTCCCAGATGCTCGACCAGCGGTGCTGAGATTGCATTTCCGAGCCCCAGACATCCGCTTCCTGAATATTTCCGGCGCGGCTTGCGCCGGTTCTCGAATCCAGTTGCAGGGTAATCATTTGCCGGTAATTTTGATAATAAGCGCTGACCTTGACTTCGCTGTCGGGCAATGGCTGCCAGCGCCAGCCCAGTTCGCCGCCGGCGCTATGCTCGCCCTTCAAAGCCGGATTGCCGAATACCGGATGCAGTAATTCGCTGACGCCGGGCTGGCGATAGCCGGTGCCGCCGTTAGCCCATACATTCATGTTTTGCGGCAAAGAACGGTTCAGCCCCAATGAAAACACCTGATGGTCGCCATAGCTGTCGCCATGATCGGAACGGGCATCGGCGCTCCATTGCCAAGCGCCGGTTATTAATTCGCCTCTTATATTAGGACTGATCACGGTTTGCGTCATCGGCAAATTCAGCGCTTGCTGGTGTTGGCTGTTAACGCCCCAGACCACTAAAGCTTGGTTTTTATTATGCGTACCCAGCGTAAAGCGATGGCTGTTTTTCCAGTCCAGCATCAGTAACTGGCTGGTCAACGTAAACGGGGGAATCCGCGTCGAGGCCATTTTTTGCCGATCTTGGGTAAAGCCGAATTGCAGCGAGCTGTTCCAATAAGAGGCCAGATCGTATTGACCGCGCAACTGCGCGACCCAGGTTTCATCCGAAAAGCGGCCCCGCTTATCGTCCACCCAGCCAAGGGTGCGTCTGGGCAAGACCAAGCCGGGGCCGTCGATGTCCTCATCGCTGCGGACAAAATACACCGATGCATCCAGGCCGCCCCGGTCGAAGTCTTTGGACCAATTGCCCGAAACATGGGTCATACCGAAGTTATCGCGTTCGCTGCCGTTTTGGGCCTGACTGATGCCGCTGAAAACGTCGCTACGACCGACCACAGCCGAAAAATCGCCGGCTTGGCTGCTTACACCGCTGCCGGCGGTGCTGCGCACGGTGTCGTAACTGCCGCCTTCAAGGTGTAAAAAAGTGTCCTTTGCCTGTAGTCGCCGGCTTTGTAAATGAATGGCTCCACCCAGTGCGCGGCTGCCGTGACGCTCGCCGCCGGGACCTCGCGTTACCGTGACTTTGTCTAAAGCATCCAATGAATAATGGCTCAAGGAGTAAAATCCGGCAAAGTTGGCAAATAAGGGGATGCCGTCCAGCGTGAGTAAGCCTTGACCGCCACCGCCGGCGCCGCGAAAACTGATGCCGGTCATCATCTGTCCGCTCCCCTGGATGAGCGACAGGCCGCCCTGAGTTCTCAACGCAGCGTTAAGATTGGGCGTCTCGGCGGCCTGTAAATCTTCCCGGTTTAATTGGTTCCGCAGGCGCGGTTGTTCGATTAATTCCGGATAAACCCGGTCATCGTAAACCGTCATCGGGCTTAACGAAACCTTGTCGTTGGCGGCTATGGCGCCGGTCGATAGGCACAGTAAAAACACCAGCGAGGCCGGATATGTGTTGCCTGAAACCAGGCTTTGGCGAGGATTAAAGTAGAGCTTGGTTGGCATCATGCTGGTTCCGGCATTTAACGTGCGCTACGGCAGTTGCTGCTCTTTTAACGGTTGCTGTTTGCCCGCTATTAGAACACGAGCCAGTCTACGCAGTCCATCGGATGAAATATCCAGGCCGAACGGCGAGCCCAGTCGTTCAAGCTCGTAAATGACGTCGGTTGCCGCGATAAAGGTGATATAGCGTAAGCCTTCCAGCCCCGGTAATTGTTTGGCTGCGGTTTTTAACAGCGGCGCCAGTTGTTCCCAAGTCTCGGTAAAAAACGCCCGCACCGGGTCGGTAGCCTTCGGATCATGTTCCGCTAATCCGGCCTCAAAAGCCGCTCGGGAATCCGACAGCACTTTCGTCAGGGTGTCGCGCAGTTCCGGCGATTTTGTATCTTGGGCGGCTTGTTCAATGGCTGAACTCAACGACTTATCATATTGCCGCCAAAGGGCTTGCCATTGTTTTTGTTCGGTCTCGTTAAAGGCGGCGGCAGGTTTGGCAACAGCTGTTTTGGCCGGTGCAGTCGTGAAGTCAAGCTTAACACCGATGCCGTCATCTCCGGTAGTGAGCCGGCTGAATGTGAGCGACTGGAGTATGGCTTTGATTTCAGCCGCAGTGTCTTTGGGTAAAAAGTGCGCCAGTGTTTTTTCAATATCGTCACGGGATTCGGTTAAATCGATTTTTACTGCGGCAAGCTTGGGTTCGGCAAAGCGTTTAATCAAATCCTGAAGCTTATTAATGGTCAGATGACGGCCTTCATGATCGTATGCGGTTGCGCTGACCACCGGGAAGCTCAGCACGGAATGCCCGGCATCGAGTGTCGGTTGTTGTACGGTTTCCAATACCCCGGCCCATTCCAAAACCGTTAAGCATTGTCCGCCCAAGCCGGTTCCGAGTCGTGCCTGAACCTCGTTTAACAGTTGGATTTGGCCGTTTTTGCCTTTAACCTTGGGTTTGGACAGCCTTAAATAACTGCATCCTTGGCGGTCATTCCACAACTCGGCGGTGTTGTCTTTGCCGGTATATAACTGGGAGATCAGGACTTTTTCGATAAGACGGTAATCGATTTGCAATGGAACGCTGAGTTGATCGGCGGCGCTGCTTCTTACAACCAGCAGCAATAGGCCGAAAACGGTCGCTATGAAATTTTTATGCATGAGTTTTCTCCAGTAGAAGAGGCGTTACGCGAATAATTAACCGATGTTACGCAATAGCTAAGATATTTTCACCACGAAGACACGAAGAACACGAAGTTTTATTTATTTTCTTCATGACGGTTTTGTCGCTTAGGAACATGCATGAAATAACTTGAGCATTTGATTCTCCTCACCCCAACCCTCTCCAGCAGGAGAGGGAGCCAGTTGCCGAAGTTATTTCATGCGCGTTCCTTAGGTAACATCAGTCATCAAGACCGCTCTATTTCGCTCCGGCAATTGCTTGCGGAATAACTGCCGCCGACGATACAAGCTCCGGCGGTTTCTCAGGGGTGTATTTAGGTCGTGTAAACTGACGGCCCATGAATAAATCATTGCTGACCACCGAGATATTCTCCAGCCAGCGCGCGGACAGCTGGCAAGCCTCCGAATAAGGCGGCTCTTTGCACAGTTCCACGGTTCCGTCGGCCATAATATTAAAGTGCAGGCCGGGCAATGGTCGCACCCGCGGATTAGGCAAGGGCGCTGTGTAATCCATGATGCTCGGTTCATTGAAATTGAGCAGGTCGAGCAATAGCTTGGGGACTTGGTAAAGCGGCAGGCTGCCGACTTTAAGCGCGCCGCGTTTACCGTCGATAATCAGCATCGGCGTACTGACGTAGGTTTTGAACATAGTCGGCGTAAAATCGCTGCGATTGGCCGTCAACACGCCCGATTCGACATAGCCTGCGAAATTCTCGCCGAGAAAAGGCAGGTGATCGCCGAAAACCATGATAATGCCGTCCGGGTCCCGCTTACGCATTTCGTTGATAAACGCCATCAATTCCCGCGACTTGTAATAAACGGTGTTGGCGTAAGCCGAGACTTCCTCGATTTTGGACGGCGAGCTGATTTTGTCGGGTCGGCTTTCGCTTAAGGGGTAATTCCAGTGTCCGAAATAAGTCACGATGTAATCCAGCATCGGTTGTTTGGCTTCTATCGAGCCGGATATTTTGTCCAGCACTTGGCGGTATAGGCTGCTGTCGGACATGAATTCCCGGTTCATGTCATCCTGGACAAAATCCTGCAACGACCAGTAGGTTTGAAAACCCATGCGTTTATAAGCGTTAACACGGTTCCAGAATACCGGCACATTCGGATGCGAGGCGATGGTGCGATAGCCTTTTTCGGCCAGAATATGCGGCAAGCAAGGCACATCGTTCAGCAGTTGACGTTCGAATTTGACTGCGTCCTTGACGGTAGGAAAGCCGCATAAGACCTCAAATTCGGAATTGGCGGTAAAGCCGCCGAATACCGGAGACAGGGCATGCGAGTAATCGCCGCTCTTCCATAGTTCGCGAAATTCCGGCGAAAGCGGGTAAGGTTTAAATTTTGCTTTCTTGAGGGGATCGGGATCCCAAAAAGACTCCAACAGCACGATATGGATATTACGTGGCGTAAACGGCTTGGGCGGGACGGGTGGAAATGTTGCAACCGTTAGCGAAGCGGCGTTGCCGACCGGTAGAGCGGTTGGGATTGGCGCGGCCGGTAGGGCGTTAATGCGAGCGGCGGTCAATAATTTATCGGCGGCGTTTTGGGCTGTGTCGGCATCGGGAATCACTTCGATTGCGGCAAAATGACGCGCGCTTTCCAGTAAGGTGTACAAGGTTGCGCCGCGCCACACGTAATTGGACCGCTGATCCCAGACCGAGTTGCCGAAATAACCATCCAAAGGCTCCAGCAAGGTAGCCGGTTTATAAACCACGGTGATGCCAAGCAAGATAATAGCCAGACTGGCCAGATAAGCGCTCCAATGGCGCATACTGAAATTGAACAGCAACAGGCTGGCGATGGCGGCCAGCGGGATGGCGGCGGCAAAAAACCGCCAACCGTCGAGTATTAAAAGCAGCGATTGCAGTGCAAAAACATCGTCCGGCATAATCGGCCCGCCAAAAAACGATATTTTTACCGCGTTGCCGACATACAGCAGCCCCATAAGCAGGCCGTGAATCACCAGGAAAATCCACACCCGCTTCGATAAGGCATAAAGCACGTAAGCGACCCCCAGTTGCAGCAGGTAATCGTAAGGTATTGACGCGGTTAATATTTGTACATCGAATTTAAAGGTGCTGATAAGGTAATACAGCGCGTAAAACAGCGTCGTAGACAGCAGCGGTAAGAGCTTTAATAGCATTAAGTCAGGGGGATGTGTTTTTGATAAACAATATTTATTTTATCATAGAATTTATTTCGCCCTGTTGCTCTGCCGTGTCAGGCCCGGGCTTAGCTTGGCCTCTTTATTCGTTATAGATTTTCGCGGCGTAACTCTGCCGGTGTTATTTATAAAGGTTAGAAAGGGGGGCATAAGGTTATGAAGGCGGTGTAACTGACCGGACGATTTTACGGATGCTGGAAGTAAGCAGCGTGCTGCGCGGTATGTAGCGCAAAGAGAGAATAAGTTTAGCGCCTATCGACGGTGATAGAACCGTCGATAGCTGTCGTTTCGTTTGGAAAATCGAAAAACTAACAATCCCCACAACTTTTAGACCTTTAGAGTGTCTTTGATAAGACTGAACGGTCCGCTTCCGAGATGGAATGACGCAAACACTCAGTTTGCTACACGATATTGGTTTGTGACTCAGGTCGTTTAGAGAAAGAGGGGCGTGGGGATTGCGCTGTTAAGATTTCAATTGCGTCTGCCGCCTTTACCGGCAGTCGTATCTTCAAATTTAACTTTTAGAGGTTTTCCGCAATAGAGATTGCCGTCTAATGCGGCTATTGCGGCTCTTGCTTCGTGACCTTCCATTCCGATAAAGCCGAAGCCCCGGCATTTTCCGCTAAAAATATCGGAAACCAATTGGATGGAACGGACTTTGCCGTATTCGGAAAATAAAGCCTGTACAGTTTCTTCAGTGGCTTCGCTAGGTAAGTTGCCTACAAAAATTCGTTTCAAAAGACATGTCCTAAATAATGGGGGGAAGTTGATGGGCCGGATGAACCGGTTATGCCACAACCCCGCGTATTATCGAAGACGGGGTTGTGCTGTTGGAAGTAAGGCGGGTTTAAGCGGCGCTTACTTGTGATGCCTGCGGGCCTTTAGGGCCTGATTCTACATCGTACTTAACAGCTTGGCCTTCAGCCAAGGTGCGAAAACCGCCGTCGCTTGCGATTGCAGAAAAGTGTACAAACACATCTGCGCTGCCATCGCTAGGAGAAATAAAACCAAAACCTTTAGCTTCGTTAAACCACTTAACAGTACCTGTTGCCATAAAATTACCTATATAAATCAATGAAAATGTTTGATTGCAAATCATGCTGGGCAATTTTAAGGAGAAAAGCGAATGGAATTTCTGAAAAGTGCTGAATAACATGCAAAACTTAAGCGGGCATATTACGTCTGTGCGCAATGCTGTCTACTAGGCGTCGCATTATAGAGGCTAATCCCCGGTATAGCCATTGAAAATTTGGTCGACGGAGGATAAAGGGTTTGCGTTTATCGGATTTGCCAATGGTTAATGGCGGTTTCTGCCGGCAAAACTATTGTGATGATTGTTATCGTCGTGTTGGCGGCTGCGTCCGTGGTTAAAGGCGTGATCATGGCCTTCGTCATGTTGATGCTCCGAATGTTCATGGTTCCGGTGCGGCGGGGCATTATATTGATCATGATAGTGATGATGTGGAAAATAGGCGTTACCATAACTGTAGCTATTACGGTAATAATCCGGCCTTCCGCCGTAATAATAGCTTCTGTCGGTCACGATATAGCCTCTACTGTAGGTTTCATACCGAGGATAATAGGAATAATGCGCTGGATAATTAGCACAAGCGCCGAGCAGTAGCGTAAAACCGATAAGCGGTATTTTTCGAACGATAGAATTCATTGTCGCGGCCCTTAGTAGTTAATCCATGTTTCAAAGAATAGCTACCGGTCGCTGAATGCCGAATGAATCGAAATGTTGCGATTAACCCGTAAAGCCGGTCGTTGCATTGATAGTCAGGCTTTTTAAATCAATATAATAGCTTCTAACTTAAAGGAATAGTATGAAACACCAAGTCGTCGATGCCCGCATTACTCCCGAAGGCCGTCTGGACGTGCTGTCCAAAGCCGAGGTCGTTAAATTGCTCGATACCAGTCAGGGCGGTTTGTATCGGCTGTTTCGCAATTGCTCGCTCGCGGTATTGAATTCCGGCAGCAGCATGGATGACGGCAAGGAGTTGCTGGAACGCTATGCCGATTTTGAAATACGCGTGGTTCAGGAGCAGCGCGGCATTAAACTGGATGTTAAAGCGGCGCCCGCCCATGCCTTCGTTGACGGGAAAATGATCAAAGGCATCAACGAGCATTTGTTTGCGGTGTTGCGCGATATTATCTATGTCAGTGACGAGATCAATAATAATCCGATGTTCGATTTGAATAGCTCGGACGGCATCAGTAACGCGGTATTTCATATTTTGCGTAATGCCAATATCTTGCGGCCGATGATTTCGCCGAACTTGGTGGTGTGCTGGGGCGGACATTCCATCAGCCGCACTGAATATGATTACACTAAACAGGTCGGTCACGAAATGGGCCTGCGCGGTTTGAATATTTGCACCGGCTGCGGGCCGGGCGCGATGAAAGGCCCGATGAAAGGCGCGACCATCGGCCATGCCAAGCAACGGATAAAAAACGGCCAGTATCTAGGGATAAGCGAGCCCGGCATTATTGCCGCCGAGTCGCCGAATCCGATTGTTAATGATTTGGTGATTCTGCCGGATATTGAAAAACGTCTGGAGGCCTTTGTGCGTACCGGTCACGGTATCGTCGTGTTTCCCGGCGGTGCGGGTACCGCGGAAGAGATACTTTATATATTAGGCGTATTGCTGCATCCCGATAATAGAGATATGCCGTTTCCGCTGATATTTTCGGGTCCAGACAGCTCGGAGGACTACTTCAAGGAAATCGACCGGTTTATTGCCGGTACTTTGGGCAAAGCGGCGCAGCAGCGTTATAAAATCATTATTGACAATCCTGTGCAGGTTGCTCGAGAAATGCAGGCCGGCATTCAGCAAGTCCGCCAGTTCCGTAAAGAAACCGGGGATGCTTATTATTTCAACTGGTTGCTTAAGATTGACCATGTGTTCCAGCAGCCGTTTATCCCGACCCATGACAACATGAGAAATCTGGCGCTGCATAAAGACCAGGAAAATCACCGGCTCGCCGCCAATCTGCGGCGCGCGTTTTCGGGCATTGTCGCGGGTAACGTCAAAGACGAAGGTATCCGCGCTATCGAGCAATACGGTCATTTCGAAATTCACGGCGATGAGGCTATTATGGCGTTGATGGATTCGCTGCTGACCTCATTTGTGGTGCAGCAGCGCATGAAATTACCGGGGAAAAAATACATACCGTGTTACAAGATTATCAAGTAAGGGAACGATTTAGCAGTGAGAAAAATAGAACGCAGATGATTATGATTGGCACGGATAAATCATAATAGAATCCGCGTTCATCATAACTATCCGCGCCACTGCGTTCCATTGGTTGTGAATACTGTACAGATAATGAAGCCCATCTTAAAGGTATGCTTCGCACCCATCCTATAACCTTAACGGCAGCACTGCTGAAAAGATTCAACCATGAAAGTCATCCTGACCGAAAAACCTTCCGTTGCCCGCGATATAGCCAAGTGCCTGAGCATAAACAACAAACGCGACGGTTATTTTGAAGGTAACGGCTATCAAATCACTTGGGCGTTCGGGCATTTGGTCGAACTGAAAGAGCCGGATGAATATAATCCCGCCTGGAAGCGCTGGTCTTTAGAAGCCCTGCCCATCATTCCCGAGCAATTCGGTTTAAAAGCCAGAGGCGATGCTTCCGCCCAGAAACAGCTGAACACCATCAAGCAATTGTTCAATGCCGCCGATGAAATTATCTGTGCGACCGACGCGGGAAGGGAAGGGGAGTTGATCTTCAGGTACATTCTGACCTGGGCCGGATGTCTGCAAAAACCGTTCAAACGTTTGTGGATCAGTTCCTTAACCGACGATGCGATACGCAAAGGCTTTGACAGCTTAAAGGACGGCCATGTTTACGATGGACTGTATCGGGCCGCCAAATGCCGTAGCGAATCGGACTGGATTGTCGGCTTGAATGCCACGCGGCTTTATACCCTCAAATTCGGCGGGCAGGGCGGCTTGTGGACGATAGGCCGGGTGCAAACCCCGGTGTTGGCGCTGATTGTGCAAAAAGATTCTGAGATTAGCCGCTTCGTGGCCAAGGATTTTTGGGAATTGCATGCCCTGTACCGGGACACCGATTTTCACTATATCGGCGGTCGCTTCGATCATAAGGCCGATGCGGAAGCCTTGCTAAGTCAAATTTCGGGACAGGATTTTAAGATTACCGAAGTTAAGGGCAAGCGGGAATCGATCAGTCCGCCGTTATTGTACGATTTGACCGATTTGCAAAAAGACATGAGTGTGCGCTATGGCCTGACGGCGGATCAAACCTTAACCTCCGCTCAGCAGTTATACGAGAAAAAACACATCACTTACCCGCGTACCGACAGCCGTTGTTTAAGCGGCGACATGAAATCGGGCATGAAACCTTTGTTGACGAAATTACGTACACATTTTGGCCCGCAAATAGAGCCGCTCGATCTGGATAAGCTGGCGCTGAGCAGCCGTATCTTTAATGATGCCAAAGTGAGCGATCATCACGCCATTATTCCCACGACACTCTTGGCGGGGTCGCTGTCGGGCCATGAAACCAAAGTTTACGAAGCGATTGTGCAACGCTTTATTGCGGCGTTTTATCCGCCTTGCATCAAACAAATCACCACCGTTCTGGGCAGTATTCATCCCCCTCTCCCTCTCCCTCTCCCTCAGGGAGAGGGACGGGGTGAGGGCAATACTGTTGACTTAAGCAACGAAGAGCCCTCTCCAAAGGGAGAGGGTTGGGTGAGGGGAAATCAAAATAAGGAAAAAAGCTTATTTAAATCCCCTCATCCCAGCCTTCTCCCTGAGGGAGAAGGGGCTTATGTTCTTAAGTCAACAGTATTGCTGGGTGAGGGGAAGATAAAAGGTGAATCCTCCACCGTAAAATTCAAAACCACCGGCACGATTATCGAATCGCCCGGCTGGCAGGTCTTGTATAAAAACGAAGCGACCTATCAGCCCGATAAAACGGTGAAAATCCTGCCTAATTTTGTCCAAGGCGAAACCGGGCCGCAGCAGCTCTCGATAACTCAGGGCAAAACCACGCCGCCGAAGCCTTATAACGAAGCGAGCTTACTGAGCATCATGGAATCGGCCGGTAAAACGTGCGACGATGAACAGCTTAAAGAAGCGTTAAAAGAAAAAGGACTGGGCACGCCGGCCACCCGAGCTTCGATTATTGAGGTGTTAATCAAGCGCAACTACATCCAACGACAAAAAAAGACTTTACTCAGCACTGAATCGGGGCGGCATCTGATTTCCATTATCGCCGACGACCGGTTAAAGTCAGCGGCGATGACCGGCGAATGGGAAGCCAAGCTCAAAAAAATAGAACACAACGATTACGATCCCGATCGATTCATGGACGAAATCATCCGCTTTACCCAGAAAATAAAAGACCAATCGGATCGGCCGCTTTACGATCAAAGCCGTTTGGGCGACTGCCCGTTGTGCGGACATCCTGTTATCGAAGGTCGTAAAGGCTACGGTTGCAGTGATTGGAAAGCCGGTTGCCAATTTGTATTATGGAAGCAAGTCTATGGCTTGCCTGTCACTTCGGACATGGCTTGTCAGCTATTGCAAACTAACCGGACTTTGCACTGTTATGCCATCAAGCTAAACGATGAAATATTTAATGCTCAGCTGACGCTTAACAAGCAGGGGGAAACCGGTTACATCAAAGCCGAGTCGGGACAACGGTCCGCCGTAAAAGAAGGTCTTGCCGATTGTCCGTTATGCAACGGTAAAATCATCGAAACCCCAAAAGCTTACAGCTGTAGCGAGTGGCGCAATGGTTGCAAAATGACGATCTGGAAAACGGTTGCGCATAAAAAAATCACTGCGGCAATGGCTAAAAAATTACTGAATGAAGGTGAGACGGGGTTGTTAAAAGGCTTTAAGTCCGCTAAAGGCACTGAGTTTGAAGCTAATCTGAGATTGGTCGAGGGGAAAGTCGAAATGGATTTTGTTGGGCGTTAGAGGAGTCACAAGAAAAAATACAGCAAACGGTATTGTTTCCACGCTCCATATCACTGCCATTAGGTTAAGAAAAAAAGCTCCCTATCGGCAATTGCTCTTGCATTGCCGAGGAGAATCAAATGCTCAAGTTATTTCATGCGCCTTCCTTTAGTGAACTGGTTCACAGTAATCGCCCGTAAAGATAACTGTTGTGGATAGGGTTGCTCAGTCGTTAATTAGGCCTCTGGTTAGAATGTGTGGTCTATTATTAATCTATATATTACAATTAGTTGACTTATAATGTTGTTGTTTTGATGCATCTTTAAGTTGTAACTGTTTATGTGTTATCTGTAAATTAAATTGGTTTAATTTTTTAAGCGAGGGCTGAAAAAAAATGATTAACGACTATAATGGTGTCCGAGCTGAGCAATATAATTACCCAAGCATCCCGACTTGGGTTATTATGGCTACGGATTTTTACCCTCACGAAACTCGTTGTGTTTTTATTTTAAATTTTTAGGATAACTGAGATTATGGCTACTAAGACTTACTCAACATTAAAAGATTACTTTGCAGCAAAACCGACATTAACAACTGATGATATTGTTACCATTAATAGTAAGACCTTGACTGCCGCTCAAGTTGCCACACTGGGTCTCGATGCTAAAGTTGATATTATTCGAGTTCCATCTGCTAAACTGAACGTTAGTCAGTTCAATGCAGCCGCAGCAAAGCTACAGACTGCCGATAAAATTACTATCGTTGATACGAGTGCAGTTATTCAAAGCAATTTGTCCACATTGCTGGCGGACCCAAAGATTGACGCTATTAATTCATCTCAAGATGCCGTAGCAATCAAATTAACTGTAGCGCAAGCGATTAATTCAGCCAATGTAGTAAAACTGCAAACGGCTGACTTTCTTGTTGTCGCTGATACAAGCGCCGCTATTCAAGCTAACTTACCCGCGTTGCTGGCGAATCCAAAAATTGACGCTATTAATTCATCCCAAGATGGCGTGGCAATCAACTTAACGGTAGCGCAAGCAATGAATGCCGCTAATATGGTTAAATTGCAATCTTTTGATACGCTCGCTGTCGTTGACAAGACTGCCGCTATTCAAGCTAACTTATCTGAACTGTTAGCGAACCCAAAAGTTGACGCTATTAACTCTTCTCAAGATAAAATAGCCATTACCTTAACGGCGGAACAAGCAATTGATCCAGCCAATATGGCGAAACTTCAAGCAGCTGATAAGGTTGTTGTTGTTTTGACTGCGGACGACACGTTGACGCCTGTCCAAGCGGCCGCATTGCATGCCAATCCTAAAATAGACACTATTACCAATAGCTTTTCGTTGGATTCGGATGTTCCTTTGCAGGTTGAAGGTAAGGCAATTACTTTTACCGTAACCCGAATAGATCCAACCAACGCTGAGAAGCTGTCTTTTAATGTTGTAGGCGATACGAATGGCGGAACTGTGTCGGCCGCTACTCTTGCTACCGATTATACTCCGGCATCCGGCGTCGTATCGTTTGCTGCTGGTTCTACAACAGCCACAGTAACGGTTAATGTGTTGGCCGATGCTTTGACGGAAGGCCTGGAAGGTCTGAAAATAAGCTTGTTCAACGGCGGTACGGTGATTGCTTCTACAGCTGTTTTGATTAACGACGATCCCGATCTTCCCGATATTAATGCTGCTGCTGCGCTGACCGCTTACAATGCAGCTGCGACTACGGCATCGGCATCTGCCGCTGCGGCAGCAGCTGCTGCTACAGCCGCCAACACTGCTTTTTCGGCTGTTGTCGATTCAGAGACAGCCACTGCCGCGATTACAGCCGCTAATCTGGCCGCTTCGACCGCTGCGACTGCAAAAGCTGACGCAAGCGCTGCTGTAACTGCAGCTGCTGCGTTGGTAGTAGCAACAACTGCGACAGTATCTGCCACTGATGACGTTGCGGCAAATGCGGCTACGACAGCAGCCGCGACAGCCGTTACCGTTGCGGATGCGGCTATTGCTGCCGCTGCTGCAAAAATAGCTGCTGCCACGGCTGAAGCGACTGATGTTCCGACTGCTGCTGCTGCTCTGGTCGCTTATAATGCCGCTGCGGCTACTGCGGCTACATCTGCGGCTGCGGCTGCGGCTGCGGCTGCGGCTGCTACTACGGCTGCGGCTGCGGTTACATCTCCGTCAACGGCAACAGCTTCGAGCACTGCCGCTGCTTTGGCCGCTTCCACCGCCGCAACCGCGAAAACTGACGCGGCTGCCGCCGTGACTGCCGCCGCCGCGCTGGTAACAGCAACGGCCGCTACAGTAATGGCTGGTGACGATGCTGTGGCGGCTGCCGCTCAGACAGCTGCTGCTGCTGCGAATACCGCTGCTGCTACCGCTATTACTGCGGCCGCTGCACAAGTGGCTACTGCGACATCGGTTGCCGCTACCTATGCACCGGCGACCTTTACTCTGACTACAGGTGTGGATTCGGGCGCTGCCTTCACAGGTGTCAACAATGGCGATGACACGTTTAACGCACTCAATACAGCTACTTTTAACCCTCTGGATTCGTTGGATGGCGGTATCGGTACCGATACGTTGAATGTTTCTGACAACGCTGCTTCCGTGAACACTATTGGCGTTATCATCAAAAATATTGAGATTGCTAATCTTTATTCAAACAAAACAGTTACAGCCGATACCACCGGATGGACAGGTCTGACGACGTTGTCTGTTATCGGTCAGGGTAATGAAGCAGTGACTGCATCTGCGGGTACTACGGTAGCTGTTGTTAATAATGCGTTGGTTGACGGCACTATTACTGTTGATGGTGGTTCTACTGTTAATGTAAACGCTAGCGGTTCAGAGGATGGTGATATAACTATTGGTAATACTACCGCACCTGCGGGCTCTATAGTTGTAAGCAATACCACTGCGGGCGCAGCTGCGGATTTTTCCGATATTACTGTTAAAGGCGGTTCCAGCGTTAATGTAACCGCTACGGGCTCAAGCGTAGGTGACATCACAGTAAGCAAAACTACAGGCGCCGTGGCGGTGACCGTCAATGGTTCTAGAACTGCCGGCACATCGGATATTGTTGTCAATGATGGCACTAGCATTACTATAAACGCAACAGGCACAAACGGAGGCAGCATTACTGTCGGTAACACTACCGCACCTACGGGCGCTATCGTAGTGAGCAACGCAAACACGAAGAGCGGTTCTACAAGTGGCACTATTGCCATAACCGGCGGTACTACGGTTAGCGTTACCCAAACCCATACTAATGCAGTGAATACAACCAATACCAACGGTATGGTGGCTGTTCAGGGTGGGGCGGCCACAACCGATGTTACCGTGACTAACGCCGCCGTAGCTACTGCGTCTGCAACCGTAGCAGGGGTGAATGCCAGCAGTGTGGTTATTGCCGATATCAATAGCGGTAGCGCCACTAAAGCCGGCACCATTACTTCGGCTACCATCAGCAACTACACCACCGTGTCTATCAGCGACAATGCATTGACCACGTTGAGCTTAACCGGCGGTTCAGGCAATATCATAATCGATAACAGCGGTCTGACCACTGCAACCAATAAAACATTGGCTGTAACTGTGAACGGCTTGACTGGCGGTACGCTTGACGATGCTGACATTTATACCACGCTGAATGTTACCACTGCGGGTGCTAATTCGACATTGGCTAACATCACTCATGGTGCAGTGACAGCATTGACAGTTGCCGGTACAAAAAATCTGACTGTGACCTCGACAGCCGGTCTTACCGCGCTTAAGACGGCGACAGTGACAGGTTCAGCCGGTCTTACCGCCGACTTATCCGCTGCAACGGTGACTGCGGTTGATACTTCGGGAACGACAGGTAATTCGACTGTGACTGTAGATGGCAGCAAGGCAACTTTCACCGGTGGTGCAGGCGTTGACAAAGTAACTACTACTGCATCTGTCGTTTCAAAAGCAATCGACTTAGGTGCGGGCGATGATGCGTTGACTCTTGGCGGTGCCGTATTACCGACAGTGGTTATTTCAGGTGGCATCGGTATTGATGGTTTGACGCTTACTGCTAGCGCCGCAGCGAGTGCTGCCGTTGCTTCTAAATTTACCGGTTTTGAGCAACTGACATTGACAGGCGCAACCAATCAAACGATTGATTTGTCGCTACTGGGCGGCAGCTATATCAATGTTGTTACCAGCGGCGGTAATGGATTGACGTTGAATAACTTTTACAGTGCAGGCGCCTTGACGCTCAGCGGTGCCGGCACCGCTTATACTGTCACTAGCGGTAGCCCAACATCCTATCCGGGCGCTAGCGATGTGCTGGCTCTGAAATTGACCGACGGTTCGGGGGCTGGGGTTGCTTTTGCGTCTACCGGTATTACTGCCGCTAACGTTGAAACCATCAACATCACGACGGCTGATACTCAGGCTACGCCTACCGGTACTTTCAACGACAGCGTGACCCTCTTGGGTAATTCCGCATCAACGATCACGGTGGCCGGTAATGCAGGTTTAACCCTGACCGCTACCAGCACAGCAGCAACTGTGATTGATGCAAGCGGTATTACTCTGGGTGGCTTTACCTACACTTCCGGTGCTTTGGCAGCTGCAGCAGCAATTAAGGGTAGCGCTACAGGTACCAATACGGTGGATTTCTCCTCGGCTACCGGTGGCGTAGTAACTTACACGGGCGGTACAGGTAACGATAGTGTTACAGCTAACAATACCAAAAACGATGTGATTGCTTTAGGCAACGGCACTAACTCCTTGGTAGCCGGGTCGAATAACGGTAGCTTGGCTGTCACTGCCGGTACGGGTGCCGATACGGTTACTCTAGGCAATGGCGACAATACGATCAGTCTAAGCGATGGCGCTAATAGCTTAATCGCAGGTACCGGCAAGAACAATTATACCGGCGGTAAGGATACTGATACGGTTACGTTTGGAGCCGGCACTAGCGACAACGTCGTCGATTTGGGTAATGGCACTAATGCATTGACAAGTATAGGTACTGGTAAGCATACCGTTACCGGCGGTACGGGTGATGATACGGTTATTCTGGGTTCCGGCAATAATGCGGTCAATCTGGGCGATGGTATCAACGCTTTCACTGCTACTACCGGCAATAACACTTATACTGGCGGTACGGGTGCGGATACTGTTACTCTGGGTAATGGCAATAATACAGTCAGTCTAAGTGATGGCGCCAACGTGGTTACCGGCGGCAACGGTACTAACACTATCACTAGCGGTGCGGGTGCTGATACTGTTACCTTGGGTTCAGGCAACAATACGGTTACTCTGGGTGATGGTGCTAATACCTTTACCGCGACTAACGGTAATAACCTCTACATCGGTGGTAGCGGTGTTGATACAGTAAGTGTGGGTGGCGGTATTAACACGCTGACCTTAGGTACGGGGGCGGATCATGTCAGCATCACTGCGGCGGGTGTGAACCTTAATACTTACTCGACTGTTACTGATGCTGCGGCGGGTGACACGATTACGTTTACAGACCACGGTACTGAGGTTTTCACAGCAGCCAAAGTCACATTGGCTGCAACCGCTGTGTTCCAGGACTATGCGAACGCTGTTGTTACTGCGGGCGGTAATTCGTCAGTCAATGGTCACTTCGGTTGGTTCCAAGCAGGTGGTAACACTTACTTGGTTGAAAGCCAGCACGATGCTACAGTAACGCCTAGCTTCGTAAACGGTACAGACTATATCATCCAGTTGACCGGTCTGATCGATTTGAGTACTGCAACATTGGCAGGAAACGTTTTGACTATAGTCTAATTTGTAGGACTAGCCGTTACCTCCGAATGATGAATCGATTGTTATTCGGTGGTATCGGTGAAAGCTGAGTAAGGTGGACAATGCTTTTCTGTCTGTCGATTCACGCTTGAACAGAGATTGAAAAAACCGCCTTTGGGAAACCGGGGCGGTTTTTTTTTTGTCTTTTTCCCTAAAATTTGCTATGTTAAATTGATTGCCGACATTCCGCACACTAGGGTAGACGCATTAAAACCACTTGAAAAACAGCTCATTAATCACTATCAAATTTTTTATTTGAGGATTAATTCCATGAGCACTCATTTACTGGACCATTTTTCAATACTGAAAGGGTGTAAGCGTTCAGTCGTTCCGCCTGTGAAAAATATTCTGCCTAAGGCATCCTGTGATTTTTTGGGCAGGAGAAGGCATGGCCATCACATCGAAATGGCGTCAGCATATTGAAGCGTGGCAACGTAGCGGTTTATCGCAAGCAACAGCAAATCAATGCGCGTACTTTCACAGCGCGACTGAGCGACTATCGCAGACTGCCTGAGGCTGATCGCTTGCTTTTATACCGATGCAGGTTGAGCCAACCGGGTCCGCCTCGGAGGCAACGCCTGCGACAGCGGCCATCATCTTTATCCATAGTCACGGTCATTAGTTGGAGCTTCCATCTTCGGTGTCGGCTAGGTGGGTAGCGGAGTTGCTGCGATGTCTGGCTTGATCGAAACGCCCCCGCAAATTTGGTTGGCCGTGGGCTCCGGTGGATATGCGTAAAGGGATTGACGGACTGTCAGTCCTTGTTCAGCAGAGTCTGGATCATGCGCCGTGCTCCGGATCGGCGTTTATCTTTCGCAACCGTGCAGGCAACCGCTTGCGCCTGCTGCTGTGGGATGGTACAGGTGTTTGGATGTGTCAGCGACGGTTACACCAGGGCGGTTTTGTCTGGCCCAAAGTCAACGATGCTGTGTTTGCGATCAGTCAGGCACAATGGCAGTGGTTAATTGCGGGCGTCGATTGGCAGCGACTTTCGGCATCGGTTCGATCCGATTGGCAGGTCTAAAGCACGCGCAAAACAGGCGATAAAAAACCGATAAAAACCAGTAAATACAAGGCTTTCAGCGGGTAATTGCGGTATAATAATAGCTATGAATCCACTCGCCGAACTTGATCAACTCAATCTGGAACCGACCGCTAAAACCGAGGTGGCTGTGCTGATTCAAGCGCTGCTCGAACAGGCGGAACGGGATGCAAAAACCATCCAGGCCAAAGACCTCAAAATCGCCGCACTCACTCACGCACGAGCTGGCTACTACAAGCGCATCCGTTTCAGCACCAAGAGTGAAGCCCTGGCGCCGCTGCAACGCGATGTGTTCGAGGAAACCTGGAACACCGACATTTCGGCCATTGAAGCCGAAGCCGAAGTTGAGCAACTACAAGACGATAGACCTTGTGAAACCGTTGCTAAGCCCAAACGTCCTCGCGCCGGTCGGCGATCATCTGCCGCGTATCGAGCACCGCCACGAACCGGAATCCTGTGCCTGCGGACACTGCGGCAAAGATTTGGTCAAAATCGGCGACAACTTTAGGGATGCAGGAGGTAGAGCAACGCAGGAGCGGTTGCTGGAGACGTGACCGAGCAATTGGATGTCGAACCCGCCCAGTTTTCGTCTATCGCTATATTAGTCCACAATACGCCTGCCGTGCCTGCGAAATCGTCACCGCTGCGCCGATTCCTCCCGCCGTGATTGATGGAGGTTTGGCTGCCGTCGGTTTATTGACCTGGGTGATCATCAACAAATACCTGGATCATCTACCGCTGTACCGGCTGGAACAATGGAACAAATCGCCGCTCGCGATGGGGTGATCTTGTCACGCTCCACTCTGGCGGATTGGGTGGGGCGACTCGGTATCGCTTTAGCGCCCTTAGTCGATCGATTGGCTTGGCATTTATTGCAGAGAGATAGCTTGCACGCCGATGAGAAGCCCGTGCCGCAACTCGATCCCGGCAAGGGTAAAACCAAGAAAGCCTATCTGTGGGCCTATCGCAGTAATGATTTGCAACCGGGCCTCAAGATTATCGTCTTCGACTATCAAGCCGGCCAGAGTCCTATAGCGCAAGAAGCCCTAAACCGTATCGCTATCTTGTATGCAGTTGAAGCCGAAGCCCGTGATTTAAGCACGGCCGAGCGAAAACAGCTGCGCACTGAAAAAAGCCTGCCCACGCTGGCGGCCTTACACGACTGGTTGCAATAAACCCGCCACTGCGCCGCACCCAATACCGCCACCAGCAAAGCCATCGATTACAGCTTGAAATGCTGGGTTGCGCTGACCCGTTACGCCGAAACCGGCGATTTACCCATTGACAACAACCCGGCGGAAAACTGCATTCGCCCTATCGCGCTGGGCAAAAAGAACGAGTTATTCACCGGCTCGGAACGCGCCGGACAAAGAGCGGCGGTTATTCAGGCCTTGCTTAGCACCGCTAAACTCAATGGCCTAGATCTCTCGGCCTGGCTAAAAGACACCCTGGAAAAACTCCCCACTTGGCCCAATAGCCGCATCGACGAACTGTTGCCTTTTGCCCCAGCCGATTAAATCATAGCGGCGACGGCCTGATGATGTGGAACGGTTGAGCGCTTACCATTATTCGGATTTCGTAGTCATCACTTCTATATTGGAAATACAATGCTTAGTTTTTTTAAACAGATCTTCCGTTGGAATAAAAGGGAAGCTCAAAACATCTCCAAACAAAATAAGTTTCAGTCTTCATCAAATGAAGTTGCTAGGGGAATAATTTATTCAAAGGCTATTGAAAAACTCTTACCTTTAAGCTCTGATTATTCGGCACTTGCGGCGAGTTTTAATGATTTATTGCTTGATAGCGGTGCGCCAGAAATAATCTCACTCAATAATGTTGAGCAGTCCATACTCAATAATCTTGAGAAATTGTTACTTGGCGATATTCCAGAATTCGCTGTGCCAAGGCTGCCTGATGTCGGAGCAAAATTGCTGAAGCAGTTAGGCGATCCAGATATTACCATTGCTGAAATCATGTCTAATATTAATCGGGATCCGGCGTTAGCTTCGGATGTTTTACATATGGCAAACAGTGCTATGTTTAGACCGTCTGGTTGCGAAACGATCGTCAATCTTGAGCAGGCCGTAGTGATATTAGGATTGGGAAATCTAAAAATGGTAATAAGCTCCGCATTGATGAAGCGTATGTTAGTTATTGCACCGGTTTATTTTAAAATGTTCGGTCAACATCTTTGGGAGCACTCTATCAACTGCGCTCATGCCTGCCGCGTACTGGCAGTAATTTACCAGCTATGCGATCCTGATAATGCCTATTTAGTCGGCTTGATGCACGATGTGGGGAAGTTAGCTATATTCGCCTTATTGATTAAAGCGTTAGGTGAATATATAGATTACACCCCTCGTGGTATTGTCTTCTCAAATATCGTGCGAGATCATTCGCCGGAACTATCCGCGAAGATTGTTCAAGCATGGGATTTACCTAGTTATTTACAAACAGCTTTGTATGAACAAATTTCTGGGCAATCAAACAATTATTCCAGTTACGGCTTCATTCTCAATCAAGCTAATATCCTCGCAGAATTTAAAGTTATTGCTGAATCAGTTCATAATCAAAACAAAAGCTTTGAAGAACTTGCCATTGAATATGGGATTCCTGTGGCGATTTATAATCAAGTATTTTTTGATCAGCCAATGTAGGTGTAATGACCTGCGAATATAAGCCGAGCTGATATTAAGCGCCTAGCAAAAAGTTAATGTGTATTTTGAGCCAAACCCTGCGCCAATTTCATTGATGGCCTGTTCAAGTTCATCCTGTGTAAATGTTTTGAGGGACAGCCATTCACTTCCACCGATGCATTAGGTTTTAGGTGTTCAAGTTCGGCCAGAATCACTGTTCAAATTAATCAGAATACGCAGGGAGGTCGTTTTCCAAGTGTTGGCACATCCACATTTACTGCTGGTAAACAATGAAGCCGAATCTGCTTTGCGTCATTGGGTGATTTTAAGATGTATTTGTCAGGGTACACGAACTGAAGAGGGCTCCAGAATCTTGGTCATCCTTTGAGTATTATTGAAACTTGCCGCGTAGGCCAACAATCACCTTGGATTTTTTTGGCCGCAGTAATTGGTCAAAGGCGGGCGGGACTTCCTGTACAAAGACTTCCCGTGGCTAAGGGGGCTGAATAAGTACAGGCTGAGAAGCGCATGAGCAAGTCTCATACGCTTCTCGGGAGGGAAAATGAAATATAACTTAAAATTTATATTTCAAATTCAGAACGATCATGTCCGGAACTCTGCAATTCCTGCATCCACTTTGGCGCAACTCCACGGCCTGTCCATGTTTTGTTTGGGTCATCAGGGTGGCGATATTTAATGGCGACTTTTCCACCCTTGCGAGCGGACATTTTCTCAGGCTCCTGAATTTCTACATTAACGCCAATAGAGGCAGCCAATTCTTTAATTTGAGCGATAACTTCTTTATGTTTGTGAGCCAGTTTATTTTTTAGTGCCTTTTTTGCATTTTCAATAACAGCTTGCAATTCATTTTCAGAAAGATCTTGGTATTCGTTCATATTGAGTCCTTAAAATAAAAAAACATATATTCATTATATCATGCATTTAACTATGATATATACTCAATTATTCTATATCCTCGTCTCTTTGATAATAGCTACAATTCATAATATTGTGGATATTTTGGTTCGGCGCAGACAATAACTATAAATATTCAATCTCTATATTTTTCAAAAAATAATTTAAGCCATTACCAAATCCGTTGTCTTTTGTTTTTTTTGATAAGAGCGACTTAATAGCCGGTAACATACGGAGTTATTCAACTTTATAGATTGCCGGTGCGTTGAATATTTAAATAATAACTTATAGGATGATGTGCATAATATAAGTACAATGTTTTCAATTTAAATAAGTTACTAACCATCAACAAGCTACGTTATCTTTATTAGCGCCGGAGTACAGGCTTCTTCTGCGCCTAAAGCACCAACGTAGGCGCTTTAGGCGAAGCTTGCACTCCAAATACACCATGGCTTTATTATTTTTGTAATTAACTGAATTTGAAAACGCTGTAATAAGTTTAGTCAACGCCGCATAAAAATAATTATGCAATTTTTCGGTGTCACATAAAATTGCTTATAGGCAGTTAGTTCATATACATTCCCATTTTTGTTAATACACTGTTGATCTTGGTAACCTATTATTAAATAGTGACAGCGTTTTCAATTTAAATGGGTTACCCGTCATTAACGGGCTATGTCATCCTTATTGGGGTTGGAGTGTAAGATTTGCCTACAGGTCTGAATAAGTACAAAAAATGGAGCAACCGATGATAATCCGCTTCATTTAACAACTAAAAAAGACACAACGAAATAATACCGACCATTTAGGTGCAGCCATAAATAGGTGCAGCCATAAAACCTATCGCGATGGCGCTAAACAACAGCCAACTATGCTGTCTTGAAAAAATACCTCGAAAATTATTCAACGCGAGGTCGATGTGATTTTGCATGGACTTTTCTTATTTTTTGACAAATCCGCCAAGTAATTGTCAAGAGGAGGAGAACTTGCGACTGACCGGTTAAGCATGAATTACCGTTTTCTTCTTCTCTCGCTCCAATTTCTCGTAAAGTTTCTAATTTGCCCCGTGTGCAATTGGCTTAAGCTTGCACATTTTTCTAACTGCAACATATCGATTTAAAAATTCGGAAAACGCAGCGGTTATTGTGATATAGTCCTTCTTAATGAGAATGATTGTTGATAACTCTGAGGCTGTTAGTTTTTAATGCACATGATTTCAATGCTTAATTTATGACAATAAGTTTAAAAAATTTAGCTGTGGGCGATTCGGGAAAGGTTGTCGGCTTTGAACAGTCAGGCAAGGCTTATCGCAAACGTTTGCTGGCTATGGGCTTGACGCCGGGAACCGAGTTTAGCGTGACCCGTTTTGCTCCGATGGGCGATCCCGTTGAGATTAAATTACGCGGATTTTCATTAACCTTGCGCAAGGATGAAGCGGCAATATTGTTGATAGAGAAGCTCTGATGAAAACTGATTTTACGGTTGGCGTTGTCGGCAACCCCAATTGCGGCAAGACTACACTATTTAATGCGCTCACCGGCGCCAGGCAGCATGTCGGCAATTGGCCCGGCGTTACGGTCGAGAAAAAAACCGGTGAATACAGCTTCGATCATAAACTTATCGAGCTGGTCGATCTTCCCGGTACTTATTCCCTGGAGGCTGCCGACGACCAAGTGTCCTTGGATGAAAAAGTGGCTCGCGATTATGTTGCTTCCCAAGAGGCCGATCTAATTATTAATATCGTCGATGCCTCCAATTTGGAAAGAAACCTGTATTTAACCTCGCAACTGATCGAGATGCGGGTGCCGATGATCTTAGTGCTGAACATGATGGATGCGGTGAAGCAACGGGGCATTAAAATCGATGTGGATTTCCTTGAGCGGTTTTTGGGCTGCCCGGTTATTCCGATTACCGCCTCGGTCAAAGGCGGCATCGGCTCATTAAAAGCGGCAATCAATAGCGCCGCTAGCGCCAAACCGATACCTTCGGTGAAAATCGGCTATGTTTCCGAGCTGGAGCAAGCGATTAACGACATTTCTCCGTTATTGCTTGAGCGCGCCAAGCAGCACCATTGTAATCTGCGTTGGTTGGCCGTTCGCTTGCTGGAAGACGATACCTTGGCTAAGCAGTTTGCCGGAGCTGATTTATTGCCGAGAGTGGCTGAATTGCAACGCCGGGTAGAAAACCAAACCGATGATGAAATAGATATTCTCGCGGCTGATGCCCGCTATGGCTTTGTTAATGAATTAGCCGGTGGCGCGGTTTGCAAATTGAACGAAGTGAGCCGCCACATTACCGACAAAATCGACAGCGTTGTTTTAAACCGCTTTCTGGGTATTCCGGTTTTTCTGCTGGTTATGTATGCGATGTTTATGTTCACCATCAACATCGGCAGCGCTTTTGTCGACTTTTTCGATCAGGCCGTGGGCGCTTTATTGATAGACAGCTTAAGCTTGGCGCTGACTGATATGAATTGGCCGCAATGGCTGATTGTATTAATGACTAATGGCGTAGGTAGCGGCATTCAAGTCGTCGCCACCTTTATTCCTATCGTCGGCTTTTTATTCATGTTTCTATCGGCGCTCGAAGATTCCGGTTACATGGCCAGAGCGGCTTTCGTGATGGATAGATTTATGCGCATGATCGGTTTGCCCGGTAAATCCTTCGTGCCGATGATTGTCGGTTTCGGTTGCAATGTTCCGGCGATTATGGCGACCCGAACCTTGGAAAGCCAGCGCGACCGGATATTGACCAACCTGATGAACCCGTTTATGTCCTGCGGAGCCAGATTGCCGGTTTATGCCTTATTTGCCGCCGCATTTTTTCCGGTCGGCGGCCAGAATCTGGTATTCGGCTTGTATTTATTAGGTATAGCCGTTGCAGTATTGACCGGTTTAATCATGCGTCACACGCTGTTTAAGGGTGAATCGGCCCCCTTTATTATGGAACTGCCCGCCTACCACATGCCGACCGTGCGCGGCGTATTTATCAGAACCTGGGACCGGCTCAAGTCGTTTTTGTTCAATGCCGGTAAAGTCATCGTACCGATGGTGTTAGTGTTGAACTTCCTTAATGCATTGGGTACAGACGGCTCATTCGGCCGGGAAAACAGCAATAAATCGGTGTTAAGCGAGATCGGCCGCAGCCTGACTCCGGCATTTAAACCGATGGGGATAGAAAAAGACAACTGGCCGGCAACGGTAGGGATTTTTACCGGCGTTCTTGCCAAGGAAGCGGTGGTCGGTACGCTGGACGCCTTATATAGCCAACTGGCATCGGCTGATGCAAATGCCGTTGAGAAAGCGCCGTTTAACCTTAAACAGGCTTTAATCGATGCCTGCCTAACCGTGCCTAAAAATTTGCATGACGTTGCGGATAACCTGTTAGACCCATTGGGCCTGAATATCGGCGCCGTCAACGATATAGCAGCGGCTGCCGACGAGCAGGAAGTCAATGCCGACACCTTTGCCGCTATGCAGCAAAGTTTTGACGGCAAAGCCGGAGCCTTCGCCTATTTGTTGTTTATCTTATTGTATGCCCCCTGCATCGCCGCAACCGCTGCAATTTATCGGGAAACCAACATGAACTGGACGTTATTCGTGTTGTTTTGGACGACCGGCATTGCTTATATGACCGCAACTATTTTTTATCAAACGATGACTTATAGTCGGCATCCTGACTATTCGCTGGTCTGGATAAGCGGATTAATCATTGCCTTTTCGGCTGTATTGCTAGGCTTGTGGTTGCTTGGTAAACATGACGATACCACGGACGTAAAACCCAACCGGGAGTCTTTAAGTGATCCTGTCTGATCTGAGGACTTATTTAAAAGAACAGCGCCGGGTTGCGTTGGCTGATTTATGCACTCACTTCAATATGGATGCCGATGCCTTGCGCGGCATGTTGGATAAATGGATCGGCAAAGGCAAAGTGCGAAAATTGCCGTTGACCGCTTCTTGCGGGACAAGCTGTTGCCAATGCGATACGGCTTTGACGGAAATTTATGAATGGATTGATGAGGGAAGTTAAAAGTGCAATCCATCAATAGCCGTCACGCAACCGTTAGACGCTATGATATAGAGTCCAGAATTAGTAAAGCGACATTTACCCCTTCTCCCTCAGGGAGAAGGTTGGGATGAGGGGGATCAAACAAGCCTTTTTCCTTATTTTAATTTCCCCTCACCCAACCCTCTCCCTCTGGAGAGGGCTTTGCGTCGCTTTATCAACTGAGGATTCTATATGCTTGCATTTAACAAACTCCTTAACGAGGTGATTCATGTCCGCCGTACTTACACAAACTCACTATACCGCCGAAGAATATTTAGCGCTGGAACGTAGCGCATCTATTAAAAGCGAGTTCCGCGACGGTCAAATCTATGCAATGACCGGAGCCAGCCGGAAGCATAATCTCATAACAGTTAATATTGCTCGAGAACTAAGTACTCAGCTCAAAAAACGCCCCTGCGAAGCTTACAGTAGCGATATGCGCGTTAAGGCTGCCGATGCGCGCAGCTATTATTATCCTGACATCGTGGTTGCCTGCGGAACGCCGCAATTTGAAGATGCGCATGTCGATACCTTGCTTAATCCCACATTGCTGATTGAAGTGCTGTCGCCATCCACCGAAGCTTATGACCGGGGCGGTAAATTTGCCCATTATCGAAAAATCCCCACACTGCGCGAATACCTGCTGGTGGTGCAAGACCAGCCGAGTATCGAACGCTATCTGCGGCAAGGGGATGTTTGGGTATTATCGGAAGCACTGGGGCTTGATGCTGAGATGCCGCTGGATAGCATAGACTGCGTGCTCAGCTTGCGTGAAGTTTACGACAAGGTTCTGGATGATGATTGGGATGCAGAGTTAGGTTTACCTTGATTCCGCATTTTTTCGATTTCTTATTCAGCCATGGCAAATCCACGGCCAACGGGTTCAAGGGGGGCAGAGTGATTGATCTTTAAAAATTTCAATGACTCTGGCCCCTTGAGACCCCTTGATAGGGTGCCTTGATATACATAACCCCTTGATACATAATCGTCCCGAAGGCTTAAAACGTAAGTTGGAAAGCTGGAAAACCAAAAAGACAAATAAGTCGGAGAATCCTCATGCTAAGCCTAAACATTGAACAACAACCCGAATTGTTAAAACTGATGCAACTAGGGCAGGAAATTATTGTGTTACAACACAATCAGCCTATCGCTAAAATTACCCCATTGAATCCCTTGCCTAAACGTCAACTGGGGACAGCAACAGGCTTATTTCAACTCAGCGAAGATTTCAATGAACCCTTAGCTGATTTTGCTGAATATCAATGAAACTGTTATTAGATACTCATGCGTTTTTGTGGTTGATTAATGACGATTATGCGCACTTGCGCGGCAAGACGGCGGTGGACTTATTTTTAGACAATGATGCGCTGCCTTATTTGAGTTTAGCCAGTGTCTGGGAAATGGCGATAAAAATTCGTTTGGGTAAATTCGATTTACAACAGCCGTTAGCGGATTTTATTCCACAACAATTGGAACGTAACCGTATTGAATTACTCCCCATCGGCTTTGAGCATATTCTGCACACCATGAGCTTACCGTTTCATCACCGCGATCCATTTGATCGTTTACTAATCGCTCAAGCAAGCATTGAAAATATGACCCTGCTTAGTGCGGATACTGCGTTTGTAGCCTATGACGTTACTCAGGTTTGGTAAAAGAGGAACTTTTTATGTCTGAAAAATCACTAATAATTGATACTGCCGCTGTTAAATCCTCAAATGTACGCCCATGGATGACATCAGTTTTGTAGGTTGGGCAACATCTTTTCGTTGCCCAACATTTTATGCGAATTGACGTCGGGCATAAACCGCATCCAGACCGCGCTGTTGATGATTTTACCTGCGGCGAGCGATGAGAATTGTTGGGCTTCATTGCATTCAGCTCAATCTATGGCTCTCTTTAAAAATTTCAATAACTCTGACCCCTTGATCTGAAATTTCAATGACTCTGGCCCCTTGATCTTATTTTACCTTGCGTAATGTTTTGATGTGAATGTGGCCGCTCACCTAAACGAGTGGTTTTGAAGGTGTGTTTTTATTGGGCATAAAAAGGTTGCTATTAGTAGTGTAATTACTATAGAATCTAGTCTTGAGCAACCAAAGGATGGTGTTATACACCGTTTGTTCCCAGCAATTGATATTTGATATACACCGTTTTCGGTGTCTACTTAACGTTAGGCCACACACGATTTTGCACACATCGAGGAAAAATATATGAGCGGCAGTTTTCCAGTAATGGATTTCATGGAAGCACACAGCCTAGAAACAGATGCGTACGGGAACTGTAGATTTAGCGCAATTGTTGACTACAGGTCACGCGTCCAAAACACAAAATCAGTCACTGAAGTCCTCTTTGTAAGGAATGGCTACGACGATGGAAAAATATCGCTAACTGCCAACAGCGATTTGTCCGTGAATAATTACCATCTTGACTTCACTGAAAGGTTTCAAACATACGAGTACTTAAAAGAAACCAAAGAACTTGTTGTAAAGGGCAACTCTGGAAAAATGGGTGGAGATTATTCAGTAGCAATATACCCTGCATGAACATATCTATGGTGCTCAGAATAATTGGGGTCAGAGTAAAGTTAAATTCGTCTTTATTTTTTCAGCTTTCCGGGCCGCGCCCGGTTAGCTCTACGTTAGCCGCTTCTGGAGGATTTTCTTATGCCCGGTAAATTTCTTGGTGTTGACGGTCAGTACCACTCCGCTGGTTCTTTTCTCGGCACTGATGGGAAATATCACCCCAAAGGCTCTTTCCTCGGCCAAGACGGGCAATACCATCCGGCGGGTTCCTTTCTAGGCACTGACGGAAAGTACCATCGGAAGGGAGAGTTCGTCGGTCAAGACGGCAAATACCATCCGCATGGCCAGTTCGTCGGTCCAGATGGTAAGTACCATCCGCAAGGTCAATTCCTCGGCCAGGATGGAAAGTACCATCCACAAGGTGCCTTCCTTGGACAAGACGGAAAATATCATCCGCAAGGCTGCTTCCTTGGTCAAGACGGTCGGTATCACTATGCGGGTTCGTTTCTGGGAAACGACGGGCGCTACCACATCAAAGGTGCGTTTGCGGGCACCGATGGCCGATACCATCCTGCTGGCTCATTCATCGGCGTTCATGGGCGTTACGAAGAACCCGAGCATCTCGCAGAAATGGAGCGCCACAATCAAAATGGCGTCGACTGCTAAGCGGCTAACCCATCATTCCACCGGGCCTGCGCGAAAAGCCGCGCAGGCCGGTGAATTCAGACATTAGGCGTCGCAGGGGAGTTCCATGTCAACTGATACAATGATATTTCTTGCCGGGTTCAGCTTCGAGGTTGGGTTAATAGGCCTCGATGAATACGAAGAGCGCATAGAAATCGCACTTTGGCTTGATGACGACTCCGACACTAGATCAGACCCGCGCACGCCAACGGTAGAAGTTAGCGAGAGATGCGGCGAAGAACAATCCTTTGAAAGCATCTTGGACAGTTCCTCAAGGGCCTCGATCCCTTCAAATCCACTTGAGCCGCGCATTCTTGAGCTCATCGCACTTAAAGTCTGGTATTTCACTGGCTCTGACCCTGATTCTTATCCCTCTGTCCCACATGGCCATTACCAGAACGCGAATCGTCCTTGGCCAAAGCTCAATCCATACATTGGCCGTGTCTTTTCGGCCAAGCACGTGGAGGACCAAGGGGCGCGTCTGTCAAAGAAAGAGATGCGCGACCTTTGGACAGACAATGGATTTCGTGACCATTGTCGGAAGCAGATCATGTGGTATATGCAAGAGCATTCTTATTACAGGTTTCCTGTGAAAAACCCAATGAGGCTGCCCAGACGGTAGCGATGTCTAACATGGCGCTCAACCGGAGCGCGGTTACATACCAAGGGGGCGGAGTTATTGATCTTAAAAATTTCAATGACTTTGACCCCTTGACTGCACGACCTTGCCTAGCCGTACTGCCCCCTTGATTGTCGCTTTTAAATCCAGAATTTCAGCTTTCTAAAAAATCCGCATCCATGCTCGCGTGAAGCCTATACTATAGGCCGTTATGTTGGCGCTTTTTACCAATTCCACCGGAAACCTCTGCCGCAGAGAAAAGGTAAAAAGCTGTAACCTGCGCCTGTGTTGAAGAAGATTAGGATAAAGCGTGATCCCCGAGTTAGCAGAAACCCGTTTTGACATAAAAACGTTTTTAAAAAACCTGACCACGCGCCCCGGCATTTACAAAATGCTTAACAATCAGGGCGAGATTATTTATATCGGCAAGGCCAAAAACCTTAAGAACCGCGTTTCCAGTTATTTTAAAAATCAAACCGCCTCGTTTAAGCCGCACCGGATGGTGCCCAAGATTGCGGTCATTGAAGTGACGGTGACGCATACCGAAGGCGAGGCTTTATTGCTGGAATGCCAGCTGATCAAACGGCATAAGCCGCAATACAATATCTGTTTAAGGGATGATAGATCCTACCCTTATATCTTCCTGTCCACGGATCATGATTTTCCTCAAATCACGCTGCATCGCGGCGCCAAAAAGCTTAAGGGTAAATATTTCGGTCCTTATCCCGGCATCGGCGCCATCAAAGAAAGCCTTAAGCTGCTGCAACGGATTTTTCCGCTCAGACAGTGCGACGATTCCATCTATAACAATCGCTCCCGGCCGTGTTTGCAGCACCAGATAGGGCGCTGTACCGCGCCCTGCGTGGGCTTAATCGATAAGGCCGCTTATGCGAAGGATGTCGATAATACGGTGTTGTTTTTAGAAGGCAAGGGCGGCCTGCTGATCGATCAATTGATTGCCAATATGGAAGCCGCCTCGCGCAACCTTGACTATGAGCAGGCGGCCGGGTATCGGGATCAAATTGTAAAATTGCGCTCGGTATTGGAAAAACATTTTGTTCACGGCGAGCGCGGCGATGTCGATATTATCGCTTGCGCAAGCAAAGCGGGCATGGCTTGCGTACAGGTATTTTTTATCCGTAACGGCCAGCACTTAGGCAATAAAGTGTTTTTCCCCAAGATAAATGATGAGCATGATCCGGCCGCTATCGTTCAAGCCTTTATTCCGCAATATTATCTGGATAAGCAAACGCCTCATGAATTGATCGTCAGTCATCAACCGGAAGAAGTCGATTTGTTGACGGAAGTGCTGGCAGCTCAAGCAAAACATGCGGTGGCTATTGCTCATAATGTCAGGGGCGAGCGCTCAAAATGGCTGCAAATGGCCTGCACTAACGCTGAAAACTCCTTGCAGAGCAAGTTATCCGATAAGCAGGGAATTTATGCCCGATTCCTGAGCTTACAGGAAGAATTGGGCTGCAAGGAATTGCCCAAACGCCTTGAATGCTTTGACATTAGTCATACTCAGGGCGAAAAAACGGTAGCTTCCTGCGTTGTTTTCGATCTGGAAGGGCCGGTCAAGTCGGCCTATCGCCGCTTTAATATAGAAGGCATAACCGGCGGCGACGATTATGCGGCCATTCATCAGGCGGTGTTCAGGCGTTTTAAGCGGCTAAAGCAGGGCGAGCACCCGGCCCCGGACATATTGCTGATAGACGGCGGTAAAGGCCAAGTGCATGAAGCGCAAAAGGCATTGGCGGAATTAGACGTAAACAATGTTATGATAGTCGGTGTTTCCAAGGGGCCGGATAGAAAACCGGGCATGGAAAAACTGATACTGGTGGATCGAAATCAGCCGATAGACATCAAACCCGGAGCCGGCGGACTGCTGTTAATTCAGCATATTCGCGATGAAGCGCACCGGTTTGCGATAACAGGGCACCGGCAACGCCGGGGCAAAGCTAAGAAACAATCGGCGATGGAAGCCATTCCGGGATTAGGTCCTAAACGGCGGCAGATTTTATTAAAACAATTTGGGGGGCTGCAAGGTATTTCACAGGCTGGGGTGGATGCACTTTGCAGTGTGGACGGTATAAGCCGTCAATTGGCACAACGGATTTACGAATTATTTCATCATCAAGATGACAATTGAATTTAACATACCTACAAACCTCACGCTGTTAAGAATCGCGTTAATTCCGTTATTAACCGTGATTTTCTATCTGCCCTGGACCTATTCGAATCTAGCGTGTACGCTGATTTTCGTATTTGCCGGGTTTACCGACTGGCTGGACGGCTATCTTGCCAGAAAAATGCAATTGGAAACACCGTTCGGCGCTTTTTTAGATCCGGTGGCGGATAAACTGATGGTGGCCATGGTGTTGGTGTTGATCGTTCAGCAGCAGGCCAGTCCTTATTTGGCTATTCCCGCCGCAGTCATTATCGGCCGGGAAATAACCATTGCCTCGTTACGGGAGTGGATGGCGGAAATCGGCCAGCGCGCGCATGTTAAAGTTTCCCAGTTAGGTAAATGGAAAACCACGGCGCAAATGCTGGCGATAGGGATGTTGTTGTATCGCGATGATTTATTGGGCGTACCCATTAATTATTGCGGCTACGGTTTGTTGTATATTGCGGCCATATTGACATTATGGTCGATGGTCAATTATTTAAGCGCCGCATTGGCGGTGTTGACCGCAAAATAAATATTGATATCATCGCCCCATTAAGATACGGGATGTAGACTGTAGGGCGGTGCGGGACTAATTGTCGAGACGGATAGGACGTTTAAGAAAACGGCACTCTACTATAGAATTGAGTCTATAACTTATAGACCTTTGGATTTTTACTCACATACAATACAGCGCATTGAATCAGCTGTTAAAGAAGAACATGGACCAGGAAATAGAATATATTCAGACCGAATCTGAAGTGCAAGATCAAATATTATTGGCGGCTTTGAAGCTGTTTGCCGAAAAAGGCTATTTCAATACATCGCTCATCGATATTAAAGAAGCGGCCGGTATAAAAACCACGGCCATAATCTATCAGCACTTCAACACCAAACAAATGATTGCCACGCAATTGCATGCAACCATTTTCAGCAGCTTAAATGTCTCCATTGATGACATCAGGCGTAAAAACGAAAAACCGTCCGAGCAATTGCGCAGCATCGTCGATTTGCTGTTTAAGTTGACCGATGAAGCGCCCGATGTGATGCGGTTTTTGTTGATTTTAAACGTCAACGAGTTTTTACCGGAAGCCAGGCCGTTTCATGAGTCCGCCGCTTTCATAAAAATCCTCAAGATTATCGAGTCGGGCATTAAAGAAGGCGAAATTCGCACTATTACCCCGCAGTTGGGCTTCGCTCATTTTTTCGGCATTATTGACAATACCCTGCGACTGGTGCTGACCGGGTTTCTTGACCGGAAAGCCGATTTTTATCAATCGCAAGCGTGGCTTGCGGCCTGGAATGCGATTGTTAAAAAGTGATGCGGTTTTGCGGTTGTTGTCTTTACGCGGAAAAATTTGTATTTTTTAAGCAGTAGGAGCCGCCCGGCAATGCTGTTGATCTACCCCCCTCTCCAGCAGGACGATTGCCTGGGCGGATATTCGCTCCACGGCAATTGCTCCAGCAATTTCTGCATGATCAGTCTCGGACTTCGGTTTTAGAAAAATCATTGCCTCTTCAAAATTCCTATCGGAGGCAATCAATCAAGCCCGCGCACAAACCCAAACATCAACCCGGCTTGCCCCGGCTTGTTTCAACACATAAGCCAGTTCATGGGCGGTCGAGCCGGTGGTCATCACGTCGTCCAGTATCGCGATATGCTTGGCATGAAGGGGCTTGATAACGGAAAAGGCGTTTTTCATGTTTTTGCGGCGTTTTTTGGCGGTTAACTGGGTTTGATGCGGCGTGTCGCGGTGCCGTTTACAACTGGTGAGGTCTAGCGGTATCTGCAATGCTTTGGCTACGGTTCTGCCGATTTCTATGGCTTGGTTGAAGCCGCGTTGGCGGTAACGGGCTTTATGTAACGGAACCGGCACTATCAAATCCGGCCGTTCGGCGGTTTGTTTTAAGTGATCGGCCAACAGCATACCGAGCAAGCGGGCATTCTTGTAATCGGCGCCGAATTTTAAAGTGCCGATCAAATGCCGGATGGCGCCTTGATGAACGAACGGGGCGTAAGTCTCGTCAAAAGCAGGCTGGCGGCTCAGGCAGCGGCCGCAAAGTACGGGCGCGGCGATGGGCGTTTCCAGTATTTCGCCGCAACGGTAACAGCACAGGTTATTTCTGGGCAAGTGGCTATAGCAAGAATGGCAAATGTCGCGGGAATCATAGCCGGGGTTTCCGCATAAGATGCAGGTAGGCGGCAACAGGTAATCCTGTATAATATTGATCCAGTTGTATACCATTTTCATTTGAACAGGTTGACAAGTTTATTATTTGTCTTTGTTTAAATATTACAGTAACCGGAGCTTAACAGAATGACTGCAAACCCTGCAATTCGCCATGACTGGCAGTTGGATGAAGTGCAAGCGCTTTATGCGCTGCCTTTTAATGACCTGATTTTTAAGGCGCAAACCATGCATCGGCAGAATTTCGATCCCAATGAAGTTCAAATCAGTAGCTTGCTGAGCATTAAAACCGGCTCCTGTTCGGAAGACTGCGGTTATTGCCCGCAAAGCGCCCGTTATGATTCTGATTTGACGCCCGAAGCGTTAATGCCGGTTGAGAAGGTTTTACAGGCGGCGCAACAAGCTAAAGATCAAGGCGCATCGCGTTTTTGCATGGGCGCGGCTTGGCGTCAGCCTAAAGACAGGGATGTTGAACGGGTGGTGGAAATGGTGCAGGGCGTGAAAGCCTTAGGTCTGGAAACTTGCGTAACCTTGGGCATGTTGACCGATGCCCAAACCATCCGCTTAAAACAAGGCGGCCTGGATTATTACAATCACAATCTGGATACCTCCGAAGATTATTATTCCGAAGTCATCACCACGCGGACTTATCAGGATCGTTTGGATACCTTGGCGCGGGTCAGGGATGCCGGGATTAATGTGTGCTGCGGCGGTATCGTCGGTATGGGCGAGAGTGATGTTGATCGCGCCAAGCTGTTAATTGAACTTGCCAACCTGCCCAAGCATCCTGAAAGCGTGCCGGTCAATATGCTGGTGCAGGTTGAGGGGACGCCATTAATGGGCACCGAGGCGCTGGACCCGATTATTTTTATCCGAACCATAGCTGTTGCCAGAATCATGATGCCCCAGTCGCGGGTCCGTTTGTCCGCGGGGCGCAAAGATATGAGCGATGAAATGCAGGCGCTGTGTTTTTTGGCCGGAGCCAATTCGATTTTTTACGGCGATAAATTATTGACGACCGATAATCCGATGACTAACCATGATTTGGCCTTGTTTGAGCGCTTGGGCGTGCATTCCGGCGGTTCGAGTTACGCTTGATCAATGAACTCCTTACAAAGTCTCCTCTTTCGATGCGAGGGCAGACTATCGTTCCCACGCTCCGGCGTGGGAATGCCTGAATACCGCTCC
>JAPLRU010000045.1 GCA_026399025.1 Methylobacter sp. | reverse complement strand
CCCGCTCATTGCTGTGCAATTGGCTTTGGCGGGTAAGTTTGATATTTAGGGGGCGAGTAGTTACCCGCAAACAAATGCAGCTGTTGTTTGTTCGCCGGAACCTGAAACGCTAAGCGGTGTTGAGCCTTCTATAGAACCGGAAACGAATGAGACGGCTGTTGTTTCTTCACCTGAAACGCTAAGCGATGTTGAACCTTCTACAGAACCGCAAACGAATGAAGTTGCGCCGGAACTTGAGCCTACCGACCGGCCCGAAAGCAAGCCTGAGCCTTCGGTAAAACCGCAACAAAGTGAAACTGCGCTTTCCTCGCCGGAACATAAAAGTAACCTTCCTGAAGATTCAATACTGAAACGGCATTATTTAACCCATGTATGCGCCCTGCTTGAAGCCCTGGCTCCAGCGCGTCCGACGGATGCCGTGTTATGCCGTCATTACGATGCAATGATGCTCGCTAAAATAGAACAGTGCTTGAACAATAAGCAGGCAATGGACCGGCTGCTTGATGATTACCTGACTAATAAACCCGCCGCGACTAGCGAAGCTCCGGCAACGCAAGCCGGTAAGAGCGCGGCTACCGCCCCACAAGCAGATGAAAATCCCATTTCCGATTCAACATACGACATCCCCCAGGATTCAATACTGAGACGCCATTATTTGACTCATGTATTGACCATGATCGAAGCACTCGTTCCTACACGTCCTACGGATGCGGTTTTATGCCGTCATTACGATGCATTGATCGTTACCAAAATAGAGCGGTGTTTAAACGATAAACAAGCTCTGGAACAACTTGTTTATGATTATGAAAACCTCAACGTGTGATTCACCGGGCATCGGAAGTGCTAAGAAGCCGTGTTGAAGCTATAGGAACCAACGCTCCCAAGCTCCTGCTCATAGTGTTATAGCTATCTCGAAGTAGACCGGAATAAGCCTGTCCTGCGCGACAGGCTTATTCCGGCCACCTCCCAACCGAATTACAAATTCGGGCAATAAGCGCGTGTTGTTCAGCTATTAAGCCTAAATTAACCGACTCGTTCAATTACTCAAACTATCGATAGTTTTGAGCAGCGATGAGTATAATACCGCCCTACACTCATCTCCCGACCTTTTACGGCTATGCCATTTTTTCCAAATTCCAATCGCCGCATGCTGACCTGTGCGTTCAGTTTAACGATGCTGTGCTTTATGCCGCCACTCTATGCCGAACAATCGGCCTCATGGCTCGATGCGATCAGGCTTTCGGGTTATGCCAAATTAACGACCGGCTCGCCGAATAGCGCGCCCACGGCCATTGAATTGGATGACTTAAGTTTGTTTGTTTCCGGCAAATTCAATCGCTGGCTCAATCCCTTTTTAGAAGCCGAAGCTTACAGCATTCCGCTTTGGGAAGCGGGCAAAGGCGCACAACTCAATAGCGCACAGCTGGTCATTGAGCGACTGTATAACGATATTCATGTCACAGAAAATGACACGTTACGCGCCGGTAAATTTTTAGCACCGATTAATCATTGGAATATTATCCACGCCGCGCCGTTAGTGTGGACGACGAATCGCCCTGTTACCTCAACTTACTCCCGAGCCAATTATATTACCGGCGTTAGCGCACGCCACGATTTCGACGCGTTAACCGGTCATGCGCTGGAAGTCTATTGGCAACCGGTGGAAGAATTTAATCATAAAACCTTAAACTCACAAGAACGCCATTATCAATCGGTGGTCGGCGCACGCTGGATTGCGCATGAAGATTTGGATTATTACCTGGGCGTTGCTTTTCAACACGCCAACGTTGAACGTAGCGATGAAATCCGTAATTCGATTGGCATAGACGGCAATTGGCAACACCGGTGGTTTGAATTGGAAAGCGAGTTACTGTTCACCCAAGTCGACACCCACCAAGCCCATTATCGCGATCATGACTGGGGCGGCTATCTGCAAATGGCCGTGCCGGTGGTCGGACACTTCAACCTGATCGGCCGCTACGAACATTTTGAATTCGCCAACAAAGCGGCCGCCACCGATACCGCGTTAGGCGGCATTGTCTATCGCCCCGTGCCGCAGTTATCGTTCAAACTTGAATGGCAGCAAACTCAAGGCAGTATTTATAAAAATCAAACCGGCCTTTACAGTTCGATTGCGGTGTTATTCTAATGAAACGATTGCTTATGTTAGGACTCACCGCCGCGCTAATGCCGTTTTCAATCGCCTCGGCGGATTTATATATCATTGCTAATAAGGATTTGCCCGCCGCGCAACTGGATAAAAAAGATATTGCGGCGATTTATCTACTGAAGAAAAAGCATTGGGAAAACGGCGACGATATTTTGCCGATTAACCTGCCCGCACAAGCCGATGCGCGCAACCGCTTTACCGCCGAAATTTTTGACAGCACACCGGAGAAACTGGGCAGCTATTGGGACAAAATGCTGTTCAAAGGCGAGACGCCACCGGTCACCCAAAATTCCGAACAAGCCGTTATTTTGTTTGTGGAACGGATTAAAGGCGCCATCGGTTATGTCGAAACCAAACCGCAAAGTCCGCAAGTCAAAATATTGCAGCAATTTTCAAGCAAGTAATCGGGTAAAGCCGCTTCTTATTTTATGAGAATAAGAAGCACGCTGTACGACGATCAACAAGACAAAAGGCGAAAGACTAAAGACTAAAGGCGGAAAAACATCTTTCACCCTTTGCCTTTCGCCTCTATTTTCTAACTTTTTAAGTAGTTACCGAGTAAATTCATGTCGCATTTTTCGCTGTCAGCTCGTTTGACGCTGTTTTTCAGTTTTATCGTGTTATTAGTCACCACCACATTGAGCGCGGTAGTGTTTTACCAATTCGGCGAAAAAATCAATCAGCAGATTGAACGTAACCTGACCGGCATTGCCGATCATAAAGCCGCTGAAATCAGTAATGCATTACTGTTCGAGCGCACTAATTTGCTGTCCTGGCGAGCCTCGTCGGTGATGCTGGATGTGGTGGTCGACGATTTAGACAAACGTATTACCACCGAACTGCTAAGCCTTAAACAATATTATCAGTTGCAGGGCGATCTTTACGTATTCAATGCGGCGGGCGTACTGATCGCCTCGACACAACAGAACATATTAAAAACCCCATTACCGGCGGCATGGCAGACGCAGCAGGACTATTCATTAATATTCAAACATGAAGTACCTTTTATTAAAGGCAGCGTTATTGCTCATGTCACTGCGTTAAAACCGCCGCAATTAAAAACGCAGGGCTATTTAGTCATGACTCATCCTTGGGATGATATTAGCCGGCTACTTGCGCCGAATGAGAGCAGTTTTGCGCTGCATAAAGCTCATGAAGGCAATCAGGGCAGCGCCGACCTTTTTACGGCTAACGGTATCAAAACAATCGAGATAAATGATAAATTTTCACAACACCCTTCGTGGGTTTTTGACGATGTTAGCTACCTGGGCTCGATTTCAAAACCGGTATCGGTCGGCGATTTCAGCTTCCAGATTGCCGCATTCATGCCTGAAAAACTCGCTCATCAGCCGCTACTCGAGCTGACCAAGAATTTGTTGCTTGCCGCCGCGTTGGTCGGCATACCGATGCTTGCGTTAGTCGGCTTGCTCAGCCGTCTTCTGGTTACGCCGATTAAAAAACTGACCGCCACCATTCGCACGATTGAGGACTCCAACGATTTGTCGATCAAAGTGCCGGTTTCCGGACACGATGAAGTTGCGGATTTAGGCGATGCGTTTAACCGTATGACTACACGCCTGGGCGAAATATTTTATAAATATTCGGTGGTGGAAACGGAACTGGAAAACCTGAATCTCAGTTTGGAACGCCAAGTTGTTGATCGCACGGCTCAATTACAAGACACGCTGCTAAAACTCCAGTCCGCACAAGCGAAATTAGTACAATCCGAGAAAATGGCGTCGTTGGGTCAATTGGTTGCCGGTATTGCGCATGAAATCAACAACCCGATCGGCGCCATTTATGCCAATATGCCGCCTTTGGAAGAATATGTTGACGAGATTAAAAGCACGGTTGAATTTGCCCAAAGTTGCCTGGACGAAACGGGCGCACAAAAACTGGAGGCTCATCTGGCACAAATTGATTACACCTTTGTTACTGAAGACTTAGATAAATTGCTGGGCAGTCAAAAGCAAGCCGCGGAGCGCATTCGCAATATCGTCCTGGCGTTGCGTAATTTTTCCCGTCTCGATCAAGGCGAAATTAAAACGGTACGACTTGAAGAAGGCTTGGATTCAACCTTGCAAATGCTGCATCATCATTATAAAGACCGCATTAACGTCGAGAAAGATTACGCGCTCAATGCGATAGTCGAATGCTATGCCGGCGAGCTCAATCAAGTATTCATGAATATTCTCGCCAATGCGATACAAGCCATTCCGGGTAAAGGCAGCATTTTTATTACCACCGCCCAAGTGAACGATCAAGCACTGGTGACTATCGCCGACACCGGTACCGGCATGACCGATGAAGTCAGGAAAAAAATCTTCGACCCGTTTTTTACCACTAAAGAAGTCGGCGAAGGCACCGGGCTTGGCTTATCGATTTCTTACGGCATTATTGAAAAACATCAAGGCACGCTCACGGTTGAATCCGAGCCGGGTCGCGGGACGCGCTTTATTATTGCTATTCCACTTCGTTTAATTAAGGACGTTTAAAGATGCATACGCTGTTACTGGTTGATGATGATCCCGATGTGCTGGCGACATTAACGCGCAGCTTTCGTAAAGGTTATAAAACGTTCTCAGCCAATGGCGGCGAAGAAGGGATTGCGTTTTTAAATATGCATCCGGTCGACTTAATTATTTGCGACCAACGCATGCCCAATATCAGCGGCGACCAAGTATTAAGCCATGCCTTGCAAATTCAGCCTAACGCCATTCGTATTTTACTGACCGGTTATGCCGACGTTGAATCGTTGATGACCTGTGTGAATGATGCGCATATTTACAAATATGTCACTAAGCCCTGGGACCCGGCCGAACTCAATTTGACCGTGGTGCGGGCGTTGGAAGCGTTGGTATTAAAGCGCGATTTGGATACCGCGCGCGATCAATTGGAAACCGCCTATAAAGACGCGGTAGTGATGTTATGTTTAGCGGCGGAGGGCAAAGATCAGGATACCTCCAGTCATCTATACCGTGTCCAGCATTATACCGAAGCGCTGGCAATCGCCATCGGCGTCGATAGCGCCACAGCCGCGCACATGGGCTTAATGAGCATGTTGCATGACATAGGCAAACTGGCCACGCCCGACGCCATCTTGAAAAAACCGGATAAATTGACGGCCGAAGAGTGGGATATTATGCGCGAACATCCGCTCGCCGGAGTGCGCATTTTAGGCAACAACCCGTTTTACGAGACTGCACGGGAAATTTCCGCGGGTCATCATGAAAACTATGACGGCAGCGGTTATCCGAATCGCGTAAAAGGCGAAGATATTCCGCTGTCGGCGCGTATTGTAAAACTTGCCGATGTTTTCGACGCACTGACGACGCAACGGCCTTATAAAAAGCCTTGGCCGATGGAAGAAGCATTGACGCATATTGAAGCGCATTCCGGCGTTATGTTCGATCCGGCGATGGTGGAAGCGTTAAAAATGCTGTTTGGCGACGGGACGTTGATGCGGATTAAGTCTACGTTTTAGGGGGTGTTAATCTGAGGCGTTCCGCGCGCCTTGAGCACTGGGGCTTTGGATGTTTTAAGTGATCATCGTGCTGTTCGGTTACCTGATGCAGGGTGATATGAATTTATATGCCATTCTCCACTTAAAACTAACGAGGCATTAAAAATGCCCCCTTTATTCGTCAACACCAGTCCGCTACCGCTGAACTCTGCCAACGCTATAGCGTACAACGGCTTGAAGTGTTCGTTTTGCCGCAGTGGGACCGATTTCGTCCCGGAAAGCAGCGATGCCGATTTCTTGGTGGAGTTCTCGCCCTCTGCCATCGGCCCTACGCTAAAAGCTTTTTTTGAATTACAAGCTGACTTGTCGCAAATTCTGGGCTACGCGGTCGATCTGGCGGAAACCGCTGCTATGCGTAATGCCCTATGTCCAAGCCAGTGTCAATCGAAGCCGCGAAGTCGTCTATGCAGCGTGATCCGCGTGCCTATCTATAGGATGCAAGAGCAAATTGCTGGCGAATATTGGATGCTGGAATTAGCGCCAGATTTGACCGGTACCGGGCGCTAACGTCTGTTTTCGTACAGTTGGACTTCAATCCCTATTAGCAATCTGTACCATGGCAGTCGCCGTAAAATGGGCTAATTGGAGGTGTTGGTATTGAAGGGGTTTGTTTAGGAGTTTCTTTCTGTTCTTGAGGCTTTACCGTTTCAATAAAATCATTATTTTTATCAGCTTTTACTTGTTCTTTCTTATCTTTAGAATTTTGAGTCAGATAGTTAGAATAGTTTCTATCGTTATTTACCGTATCGCTTGAATCACTACTAGAATCACTGGATACTGCTAAAGCCACTGCTCCAGCGCCTAGCCCAACACCTATTACAGCAGCGACAACATCTGAACTACTTTCATGCCCATGATTTTTTATCAAGTCTGCATTTATGTTAGCCACTTTTGGCGATATTTTACTAACTTGATATTCCGAGGCTTGTCCAATTAAAAATGTACCGTCTGTGCGACTCTCAACACTAAAGGCTACCCAATCTTGAATACCAACTGAGCCGCCATTTTTTCCATTAGCTTTATGAAATAAAACAGTACCATCACCAATCAAGCTAAAATCGTAAGTCCATTTACCAGACCCATAATTAAAAGACTTGTTATGAAGTATGAAAAACACTAGGTTTTGACCAGGTTTAAGGTGTTTATTTAATGATTCCTTGGCTGAACCTGGAGATCCAGAAAGAAAACGAGCAGACCATTCAGCTAATGAAACTTGCTTAATATTTCCGTCGGAATTTTGCACAAATACGATTCCTAAATCGTCAATATTATTAAGTTTAACTGAGACATTGTGTGCTAAAACTTTGTTGCCTAATGCCAGTGAATTCGATGCCCCTGATTGTGATGTAGCGGTAGTTTGATTATCAACGATTTCTATAGTAGCTGGTGCAAAGGGTGGCATATTTAAATTATTTTGCGCCCACTTATTTCCATGTTTAGCGGATAGCTCGTACCAATAACGCGCACTTGCGTAATCACGCTTTTCTGTTTGAAGTTGAAAAGCATATTCGTATTCTGCTTTAGCATCGCCGTTTTTGGGTTGTTGTACGCTACTACAACCGCTAAGAAATGCGAATACTAAAAAAACTACGAGGACATGTTTTTTCTGCATGACTGTTTCTCGGTAAATTTCGTTAAAGGCTAACAAACAAATTAAGCAAGCTGATATCAGTCGCTTAAAGGTTAAACAACTCGGTAAATTGTGGTGAGATACGAATCTCAACATTTTATGGCGGTTCGCTAGCTCATCCCAATCTACAAATTACCAGCCATCGTGAGCTTGCATCCAATCTTGGTATTCTTGCACTTGCTCCCACTCTGGTGGTTTGGTCTTATCATCATTTACTGCTGGTTGCTGCACTTCGCTAACGATTCGACGTAATACTTTATTTTGGATTTGATCGGTATTAACCTTAACCTCGGCATAGACATTAACCGCTGTAAGAGTGCCAACAAGAGTCAGAGTACATACACTTATTTTTTTTCATGATATTTCCTTTTTAAGAATCAATGGTTGGGCAACGATAAAGCTGTTGCCCAACCTACTACCTACCAGCCAAGTGGTGAAGGCGGTACAGCTTGCGCCCAGGTTTGCTGCCATTCTTGGATTACATTTTTATCACCCATAACCATTGATTGTTGAGCTTCACCAACGATTCGGCGTAACACATTGTTTTGAACTTGATCGGCATTGACCGCAGCATCAACATTAGCTGCTGCAAGACTACCAACGAAAACCAATGTACCTACAGTTATTTTTTTCATGATATTGCCCTTTTAAGGATTAAGAATTTTTCGGAAATTTATTTTTTGGCTTTTACCTCATATTAATTTAAACCATAACGCCTCCTGTTTTAGATTCTCCGATTTCATATTGGTAAAAGTCAGCAATATGACTGATGACCGTTTTATACAGGTCACAGAAAAAACTTGGATTTTGAAAATTATTTTCGCTGCTACGGTAGCGATGCACGGAACATCCTGAGTTGCAAATATCTTTTACCGAACAAGTAAGACAAGTCTCGCCACGACGATTATATTCATGGGTTGCAAAATTAACGGCAACCGCCTTTTCAATCTCAGCAAATGAGTGAGTGTGAATATTCGTTTTGGTTAAATAAGTGTCTACTGTGTTGTTATTTTGATTAGGAATGACACGCGCATTTTCACAGATACCCACGTCCCCGTTCGGCTCAATAGTTATGTACTGGTCACATTTGTTTGCAGTGTTGCAATGGTTAGATTTACCACCGACAACCAAGCGAGTCAGGTTTTCTAAGCCACCAATGCTAACGCTGGGGTCATCTTTTTCAACCCAGGCATCAAAAAGTTCACACATAAAACGGGCAAATTTAATTACTGCATCGTGACCATAAATTTCTTCAAAGCTTTCTTTGGTGAAAATTGGTAAAAGGAAGTCCATACCACGGATACCCAAGCCGTAATGATGTTCAAAAACATCATGACCATTCAGGTTTGGATCAATGACAGTCAGTGCGCCAAAACGGACGTTATTTTTTGTCAACACGCGCAAGCTATTAACAACGTCTGTATAAGAGCCACGTCCATTATGATATGGACGTGCGCTATCGTGAGAAATAGGTGAACCGTCAATGCTAATACCGATAGAAAAGTTATGGCGATTAAATAGCTCCGCCCATTCATCATCAAGCAGTGTTCCGTTGGATTGTATGAGGTTTCGTACTTGAATATCACCATTGAAATAGTCGGACTGTTTCGCCAAAATCGAGCGAAAAAAATCTTTACCTAGTAGCGTTGGCTCACCGCCATGCCAACAAAAAGTAACCTGCTTTAATGCGTTTTCTCTGGCATAATCCACATAATTTTGATAAATCTGAAAAATAGTTTCCTGTTTAACTCTCTTGCGGAACTGGGCGGCAAGGTCAGTCATGTAATAGCAATAATCACAACCCAAGTTGCATTTACCTGTTATTTTTATAATCAAATACTTAAGCATGTTAGTTTTTTCCTTAGTCTATATAGGCTAATTGTATGCAATACTGTACAGCTGTCGGTTATTTAGTCTTATCTATTGACTGTTTACAATAACATTTTCAACAGCACCTTCGGCACACCCAGAAGCACCAGCAACAATAGGTGTTCCAATTACAGCCGCTGCCACAGGAATTTCTACAGGTAGCATAGCGGCAGAAGCTAAGGTGACAGCACAACCAAGGAATATACAGTCCAAAATAACGGCACCCGCTGCAACAATACCAACTGTCTTACCTCTATTTAGGCAGTCTTGCCCCGGTGTAGTTGCACGCATTTCTGATGTACCAGCAAACACTAGATTTGAAAAGGTGAATGCCAAAAGCAGAGCTGTTATTTTTACAAACGTTAGTTTTTTATAATTGTTGTTCATAACTTACCCCTTAAAAATAATTAATAAAATGACGATTTAATTATGAACTTCATTATAAAAAATAAATACTCCACAAATGTCGCACGACACATACAGACAATTACCCGACATTTGTCGGATAATGTAATTTAAATAGCGAGGATAAAATGAATGACACCCAAAATATAGAGGTGCTTTTACTGGAAGATGTCGAATTAATCAGAGCAGGTTTTAGGGCAATACTGGAAAAGTCAATGCCAACTGTAAATATTCACGAAGCCGCAAGTTATGAGCAGGCTGTTAATATACTTTCAAGTGTAAATATTGATTTTGCGTTTTTAGATATTGAATTAAAACACCCGACAAACGGGCTATTAAGGACAGATTTACTTAGTGACAAAAAAAATGATAGTGACAAAACAGGTTTAGATGTACTTAACTATATTCGCTCAAATGAGTTGAATGTAAGGTCTATTATGTTATCTTTTCATGAAGATAAAGAATTAATTATGAAATGTTTGGATGAAGGAGCATCAGGTTATATTGTAAAAACAATAAATGATAAAAATGTATTGCAGGAAGCATTAGAAACAGTGCTACAAAAAAATAGAGTATTTTTACCATTATCTATCGTTGCTAAAGAAAACAAACCTTTATTGACCAATAAACTAGAAGATTTTCACATAACGCCAAAAGAAAAAGAAATATTATATTATATTTGTATCGGTGATTTGTATAAGGTAATAGCAGGTAAAATGAATCCTGCTATAAGTGAAGGTACGGCGCGTGACTATGGTGCAAGTTTATACAAAAAATTTAAAGTAAAAAACAAAGGTCAGTTAATAGTTAGAATTGCACAGTTAGGTATTGATATACCTAAACCGAAGTCTGATGATCGGAATCAAGACGAATAATTTCTGTAAGTAATTGTTGGTCTTCTACTGGGTTTATTAATATTTTTTTACAATTTAAATCAATGCTTAAGTCGATGGTTTCATTTGCTACTATCAGGATTGGAGTGTCATGGGAATACTCTGTTTTTAATACTGTAATGACATCAACAGCGGTACAGTTATCAGGTAAGTAATAATTAGTTACTACAACATCAGGGTAACGAACTAGCGTTGGTAATAATGCGTTTAGCTCTTTTATTGAGGCGACTACTTCGTATTCTGCGCCATTGGCTTCCAGTAAAGAAATCCTAGATTCTTTTACTAATTGATTATTTTCAATTAAAAGCACATAGAGTCCATATAATGGATAATCCGATTCGGTAAACACTGGCTTTTCAACATCAATCACTTCACCCTTGGGCAGTTTTAGACTAAAGCGCGTACCTACGCCAGGTTTTGAACAATTTAGTTTTATGTGATGATTATTCAATTCATTTATGGTTCTAACGAAAGCCAAACCTAAACCTGAACCATAAATATCTAGCTCTGTACTAACTCGAAATCCATCTTTCCAAATGTTTTCTTGTTCGTTTAGTGGAATACCTATGCCGTTGTCAATAATGTCAATATGCACACTATGCTCATGACTAATAATGTCAAAAGCAACCATTGCCGCTTCGCCTTTTGAAGTATCTGCATATTTAATGCCGTTGGTAACAAGTTCGGTTAAAACACGTTTTAAGTAAAGGCGATTACTGTGGACTATTGCATTAAAATTACGATTTTCTAATGGGTGTATATTTACCTTTGCATAACTGGCACGTAGCGTATTTTCTTTAATAATATCATCTATTAACAAGCATACATCAAAATTACTGAGTTCAATTTTATTAATGCCAGTATTCACTAGCTCCTTAATGAATATTTGAGTTGTTTCATTGGCTATTATCGCTTCTTTAATAATTTCAATAGCCTTTTCTGGGTCGCTATGCAAAATAATATTCTTAATATTATCAAGTGCAAAATCCATAGATACAGTTTTATTGCCAATTTCATGTAAGATACTTTTTGTATCGTCCTCTTGTTTTTTAAGCTCTATCTCTTTTGCCTTTAATTCCCTTTCCAGTTGGATAATTTTTTCTTTAGCTTCATTTACTTCATCATAAATTTGTTCACGATCAATTTCTGGAGGGACTTCGAGCTTTACAACAATTGTTCCTTCTTTCTTATTGAATCGAATATCCTGAACAGTAACTTTTTCACTATTGGCTTCGACATTAATATTTTCAACTGCTCTTATTAACGCATTGAGTTCAGCTTGGTTCGGAACAATAAAGTCAATGGTATTAGCAATCTCCATATATATTTTAGTAAAATCGCCAATAGCAAATTTACCATTTGGAGGGTTGCGATCAAATCTATCATTTTTATTTATAGGAAGATTGCGCACAAACTCACCATTGGAATTGCGCAACCTTGGATTTAAGTTGATGTAAACAAAATCACAATCGATACCATCCAATTCGGTGCGGCTGTCAATATTCCAGTGTTGAATACAAGCCCCTGTCAATTTGCAATAGTTAAAGCGTGTACCTATAGCATTAACTTCGCTCAAATCAGCACCACGCAAATCACAGTTGGTAAAATCAGCGAAACTTATATTTGCATTTGAGAAATCAGCATTTCGTAAATCCAAATTGCTAAAGTCCAGCCCTTGCTGATTTAAATTTTTAGCTTTCAGATCCAAACGATCAAATTTGTTATCTGGTAATCTCCTATTAATCACTAACTCACGAACGTTTTTAAATTCCAATGGAGTGTCACGGGTTGAGGCTAAATGTGCATTTTTTGCATCTCGAAAGTTACAACCTTGAAAACCTGCATTTATAAAACGCACATGCTTTAAATCAACACCACTAAAATCACAATCATGCAGCGTCGTATTGGCAAATTCAGTGCCGCCTATAGCATTAAGCTCAACACCAAAATGACGCAGAAATAGAAATTCTGATTCTTCGTCTTTACTAGCACGGTTGCCTAAATACAAACCGAATAGCATAAATACAAGACCAGAACCTGCGCCTGCCCAGGCAATTATTTCAGCCATGCCCCTTGCTGCATCAATATCTTCAAATTTACCTTTGGCTATAGAATCCCCTATGGCGTAAGTAAAACCCCATACTGAAATACCAGCACCTACTATAGATACGATGATGAATAGATTGCGAACTTTAGTATCTCTATCTGCACCTGAGCCAGCAAGAATTGAAGCTACAACCACCAAAACTAACAGTGTCCCAAGCCCTGCGCCAACGATAGCCCCTGCTACGGCAGCTGGACCATCAACAGCTCTGGCGCCAACGCCTGTTTTATCCCCGGACTTTATTGCAGGTACAAAACCATCGCCTATAGGAACATCCGCTTGAATCGAAGTTGAAATAGTACGTTCTTTAGCTTCGACTACTTTTTCAGCTTTTACGGCTGCAAGTGCTGCCACAATAAGGACAATAGAAAAAAAGGCTGGAAAAGCCCATTTTTTGTATTTCAATGACAAAAATATAGCACATGAAAAACCTAAGGCATAAAAGACGAATATAAAAAATAAATTAAAACCAGAGTAAATATCAAATGCCTTGAGTTGAACTTCAATAAACCAGGCAGCAAAAGCGTTGCCATAAACAACAAAATAACTTGCAGCTAATAGTAAAATAGATTGTAAGATTAATAACCAATATGTCGTTTTTAACGTGCGCCCCAGTAATGCCCCACAAAATTTAGTACCTGTTATATTTACTCCAGAAAAATCAGTTCCACGCAAATCATAATTATCAAAATTTTCATTAAAATAATCTTTATCAATTTTTTTACCAGCTAATGAAGTATTCATCTTAAATGTCCAGAAGTGGGAACAGGTAACAAAGTGTAGAAATCCAACCGACAATAGTTAATAAAACCCCAGTCCATTTTGCCAGTTCATTTAAATTCCCTACCATTCTTAATAAGCCGCTACGCTCACCAACTGGCTGTGGTGTATATTTTTTGGGTGTTAAAGCAGAAGGTAAAACGGTTTCGTTTTCTAAAATATTCTCAAAGTAATACAAAGCATCATCCGCTTTACCATAAATTTGCCTTTCCATTAGTATTTGGCTACACCATCGGCAACCTATAAAGCAAACAGTTGATATAAATAAAGTCAATATTGCTGTTTTTATAAAAAAAGGATTTAAACAATTACCTTTGTCATTATCACAAATAGTTTTTATTATTTCTCTTGTCTCTGAATTAAGTATGACAGAAACTAATAAAATTAAAGTAATACCTGATAATAAAATACCAAAACCTATTATTTTATTGTATTGTTCCCAAAGAAATTTCAGCCTTTCTGAGTAAAACTCTGTAATTTTATTTTCTTCTTCTTTTGTTCGCAAAGGTTCGTTCATTTGTCAATTACCTATATTTTAGGATTATGGTTATGCCATCACCAGGACTTGCCCCGCCTGAAAAGTCAGTGATTTTTTAAATTCTTCATTAAAGTATTCAATGGTGTCATAAAACGATTCCAGAGTCTTTTTTAAACGGTCTTCTTCTTTGGCTTTGGCAACCGGGCTACGGATTTTTTCCATACGGTCATACGCCGCTTCGTAATTTTCCAAAAACTTGTCCACTTCCCGATTCGCCCAAGCTTCGCGTGTTGAGACCAGTTCACGGATGTACATTTCAGTTTGTACATTGAGTTCAATGCCGCCGCGTTGGGCTTGTGATTCACAATATTTACGCAGTTGTTCGATGCGCAGGTTGGAATACATCACCAAGGCTTTGCGGCGGTATTCAATTTGGCAGGTGACTAATGCGAGTTGGGCTTCGGCAATTTTTTTGTATTCGTCATTGTGGAATAAGGTGCTAAGAAATCCCTTGTCGTTAATGGCTTTGGGCATTTGGGTAATTTCGTTTTCGAGATCGCTGGTTTGTTTTTCAAAATCATCCAGGCGGGTATTTTTGGTTTGTGCGTTCATGGTTCACCTTTCGGTTTGTTGTGTTAAAAATGTCTTTTCTTTAAGGATTGGCTTATTTTTCGTAGTTCTTGCATTTGGTTTTTGGTCAGGGTTTTTAATCCATTCAGGTAGTTTCTGGACTTAAGCCATAGCGTGAAGTTTTTTTTTGCGCTTTCTGCATTTCCAGCTCAATGACTGTGAAATCATGAGGAAAAAATACAGCTACGAATGATGATAGAGCCAGAAAAATGGCGCATTCGATAATGGCGGAAAGCATCAGGGCAAAGAGGGCGACAAAATCTATCGGCTGGATTTGCTGTTTAAATCCAACTATTGGTAGCACTGCGTTCATGGTTTTTACTACAGCATGAATGTTTTTATGCTCAACGCGCTGATCGCCATCATAATTATGGTGTTCAAGGTTGTTTTGGTCGGTTGCAAATTGATTGCTAAGTGCGGCAAGTTTTTCTTGATGGCGGAGATTTTGTTCATAGGTTTGCTCTGCTGCTAAACTTTTTTGTGCATTTAACTCTTTTTGCAAGTTGTCGTTGTGTATGGCTAAGGTTTTTTCATGGGATTGATACTTTCCACCTATTGCCACACCGTTACGTCCAATATTGTGGCGCTCTGTTTCAAAACCATTTAATTCTTGGTCTATCAAGGGCTGATAACGGGCGGTAATGTTTGCCAGTTCTTTTTCCTGTTGGGCGGCTAGTTGTTGTTGCTCTTTATCTTGTGATGTAATTAATTCGGCTTTACTACGGTCATAATTGGCTTGCGACTTTGCCAAATCGTTTTCCTTTACTTCTGCCTGCTTTGGGTTATCAAATTGTTTGGAGATAACAGTCATTACACAAAGCATGGAAATTAGAAACAAAGACAACTGGAAGAAGCGTTTAAATATTAATAGCGCGGCGTTTTTTAGTTGATGGCTGAAGGTAGCGACATTAGGGTCAGCTTCATTTTTACGGTCAATAAAATCGTAAACGATGATAGTACCCAGCTTCGCACCTTCCAGACCTGCGGCGGTCAAGTAGGAAATAAAAGCGGTTTCGCCCAGTAGGCTTAAAAACACCTCGGTTTCTAACCAGAATGAAACCACTAACATGCCCAGTCCTGCCAATAAATAGACTGTGGCAAAAAAACCTATTGCGATTTTCGAGCAATAATACTGAAACTTAAATTGACTAATGCTTGCATCTAGTGCGCTATTACTCATCATATTCATAGTGCTCGCCCATTTTGATAGAAAATTGCTGTAATAAGATTTATGTTTCATGAATTAAAGCGTTACTGCCTATTTCATCGATAATGGTTTAATTTTGCCCCTTTTTCTTTTAAAAAAATACTCCACAAATGTCGCACGACATATACAAATATGTCGCCCTACATTTGTCGGGTATTATCCAGTTGAATTTGCTTGGTTGGCTTTTCGAGTAGGTGTTTTGGTGACTGGTTTTACTTCAGAATAAGTGCCCAGTCGCCCCACCTATGAAAAAGTGCTGAAAAGCTTGGAGGCAGGTATTGTATTGTGCATGAGCTAGCTTGATTTTGGAAAAATACACAAGACACGGCGTGTTTTTTTTAATTAAAAATCAACCAATTATGCTATATAGCACTAGGTTTTCTAAACTTGGGTTAAAATACCCGCAAACAAAAACGAGGGCTAAACCATGCAAATTACCGCCGAACTCGACAGCCAACACTTTGAGAAATTGTTAGAGCTTGAAAAGAAATTAAAAATAAACACCTCTGAATTTATAGCTTTTGCCATTGATGAGTTTTACAGTAAAAAAAGCAACCTAACGGAAGGCGAAAGAGTTTTAGCTATTTTGCAAAAAACAGGCTATTTAGGCGGTATGCCGGACGTTTCCGATTTATCGGAAAACTACAAAAGCTATCTGGATTGGAGCGATAAAACATGATCATCACCGATAGCGGTTTTTGGGTGGCGTTAGTCAATCCTGATGACAATCATCATCAAATCGCGGTTAAAACATTAGCCCAAATTAATGAGCCGCTTATCACCACTTACCCTGTAATCACCGAAGTTTGTCATTTATTACTTAAGCGGCGCGGAAAACACTTAATGCTTGCTTTTATAGAGAGCTACCAGCAGGATATATTTACTATTTTTCAAATAGATACACTTCATCACAAGCAAAGAATTTTTGCTTTAATGCAACAATATGCCGATTTACCCATGGATTTTGCCGATGCGTCTTTAGTTTTGTTGGCTGAACATTTGGAGCATGGTCGAATATTAAGCACCGATAAACGTGATTTTCATACTTATCGCTGGAAAAACACAAAACCGTTTTTTAATTTATTGCCTCTTTAAATTGAATAGCCCGTGAATGAGCAATAACTCACAAAAAAGACTTCCCCATTATTTAGACAAAATTATCTTAAAAATTGCAAAATACGACCGAACTGCGGCCAATCCGGTTTCTGATTAAGCTAGGTGCACTTTGCAGGCTCATTGTATAATTCGGCGCGATGTTTTTTTACCGACCTCCTAAACCTAAAGGATTGATTAAAATATGCTTCCAGAAAAACGTTTCACTCGTCGACGCGGAATTTATTTATTACCTAACTTGTTTACCACGGGAGCTTTGTTTTCCGGTTTCTATGCGATTACTTCGGCAATGGGCGGACGTTACGAAACCGCTGTTGTTGCCATTTTTGTCGCGATGATTTTGGACGGCCTGGATGGCCGGGTGGCAAGACTGACCAATACCCAAAGCGAATTCGGCGCTCAATACGACAGTCTTTCGGACATGGTTTCCTTTGGCGCGGCGCCGGCTTTGGTCATGTATTTATGGGCGTTTTCCAGCCTCGGCAAAGTGGGTTTATTTGCGGCGTTTGTCCATATGGCGGGCGGCGCATTACGCTTGGCGCGCTTTAACACTCAACTTGCCACCGCCGATAAAAATTATTTCCAAGGACTGCCCAGCCCAGCCGCCGCCGCTATTTTGGCCGGATTTATCTGGATTTGCCTGGAGTATGATTACGATATTGAGTTGTTCAAATATTTTGCGCTGGTGTTAACGGTCAGCACCGGTTTGCTGATGGTGAGTAATTTTCGTTACTCCAGTTTCAAAAGCATCGATTTAAAAGGCAGAGTGCCTTTTATTGTCGCTATTGCCGTAATGCTGGCTATCGCTTTTGTGATGGCGCAGCCGCAAGTGATGTTGTTCGCGTTGTTTTTAGGCTACGCGATTTCAGGCCCGGCTATTACTTTAATCATGCGCAAACGCAAATTGCAGGAGCGTAAATCTTAAAATCCGCTTGAGGCCGCATAGCCGTTCGGGTATAGTCACGACCATGTTTACTCGAATCCATCCCGCATTTCAAAATCCCTTTTCTGTCGCAAAGTCCGCCGGAACCGTTTTGCGCGCGCGGCTAGGCCTGCTGTTAAGATTCCTGCCCTGACGGGCAGCTATCTTTTTTCTATATTAATGATTTAAATCCCTATGTTTGTGTATCAACGTCACTGTTGATAGCCCTTCATCGACTGCATGGATAGATATTTGCTCCTACAGTGTCGGCACAAACCACATCACTGTGGTGAATGCAGAAGCTATTGCCGAGACGATGCAGGGAATAATTGCCGAGAATGGAGTTTTTTATGAAAGACAAGTTAATTATATTCGATACGACTTTGCGCGATGGCGAGCAAAGCCCCGGCGCATCGATGACGCGCGATGAGAAAATCAGGATTGCCAAGGCATTGGAACGGTTAAAGGTCGATGTGATCGAGGCCGGTTTTCCCGCAGCCAGTCCCGGCGATTTCGAAGCCGTGCAGGCGGTTGCCAAGGTCATCAAAAACAGTGTGGTGTGCGGACTGGCCAGAGCGCTGGACAAAGATATTGACCGCGCGGGCGAGGCGCTTAAAGGCGCCAAGCAGTCGCGCATTCATACCTTTATCGCCACCTCGCCGATCCATATGCAAATGAAGTTGCAGATGCAGCCGGAACAGGTCATCGAATACGCGGTCAAGGCGGTCAAACGGGCGCGGCAATATACCGATAATGTCGAATTTTCCCCGGAAGATGCCGGGCGCTCGGAAGAGGACTTTTTGTGCCGGATTCTTGAGGCGGTTATCGATGCCGGCGCGACCACACTGAATATCCCGGATACCGTGGGTTACAGCGTTCCCGATCAATTCGGCGCGACTATAGCCAACTTAATTCGGCGCATCCCGAATTCAGACAAGGCTATTTTTTCGGTGCATTGCCATAATGATTTGGGCCTTGCGGTTGCCAACTCCTTGTCGGCGGTCATGAACGGCGCACGCCAAGTGGAATGCACCATTAACGGCTTAGGCGAGCGCGCCGGTAACGCGTCGCTGGAAGAAGTGGTGATGGCGGTGCGCACCCGCAAGGATGTGTTTGCCTGCCAAACCGGCATCGATACCCGTGAAATTTTGACTTGCTCGAAATTGGTGTCGTCGATCACCGGTTTTCCGGTTCAGCCTAACAAGGCTATTGTCGGCGCCAACGCCTTTGCCCATGAGGCGGGAATTCATCAGGACGGCGTATTAAAAAGTCGCGAGACCTATGAAATCATGCGCGCTGAAGATGTCGGTTGGAGCGCAAACCGGATGGTGTTGGGCAAACATTCGGGCCGGAATGCGTTTAAAAGCCGTATTACCGAACTGGGCTTTGAATTCGATTCGGAAGAAGAGTTGAACGAGGCTTTTGCCCGCTTTAAGCAGTTGGCCGACAAAAAGCACGAAATTTTCGATGAGGATTTGCAAACCTTGATTTCGGAAGCCGGTTTTGAAGCGGATGATGAGCATGTCAAACTGATCGCGTTAAAAGTGTGCTCGGAAACCGGTGAAATACCCAATGCCACCATTACGCTACGGATGGACAATAAAGAAGTCACCGGCAATGCCGATGGCGGCGGCGCGGTCGACGCCAGTTTAAAAGCGATTGAAAAACTGGTGCAGACCAACGCCACGTTGGAGCTTTATTCGGTTAACAGCATTACCAACGGTACCGATGCTCAGGGCGAAGTGACTATTCGTTTGGAAAAAGCGGGCCGGATTGTTAACGGCTTGGGTGCGGATACCGATATTGTGATTGCTTCCGCCAAGGCTTATATCAATGCCGTGAATAAATTGCAAAGCCCCGATCAACGTCGGCATCCTCAGAAAGGGGATGTTTGATTGAGATGAAAGGCGGAAGACTCATTATTTTCACGCTCCGGCGTGGGAACAATAAGTAAATGGACAACGCAACGCGTCTGCAATATCTGGAAGCGATGGGCATCGATGTTTGGGTGCCCAGAGCTTTTACCCATCCCGAGCACATGACGGTGCCGGATGTTAGCGTCGATAACGCCTTGCCGGAAATCCCCACCGACACTTGGGAAGCATTGCAAGCGGAAGTGTCTCCCTGCACAAAATGCGATTTATGTAAAACCCGCAGCCAAACCGTTTTCGGCTCGGGCAATAAAAACGCCGACTGGATGTTTATCGGGGAAGGACCGGGACAAAACGAAGATCAACAAGGCCTGCCTTTTGTCGGCAACGCGGGTCTGCTGTTAACGGAAATGCTCAGAGCCATAGGCCTTGATCGGGAAGATGTCTTTATCGCGAATATTGTCAAATGCCGCCCTCCCGCTAACCGCGATCCGACACCGACCGAAATTGACACCTGCAAGCCTTACCTGCTGCGGCAAATAGCGCTGGTCAAACCAAAAATCATCGTGGTGTTAGGACGAGTGGCCGCACAAGCGTTGCTCAATACGAATGAGCCGCTCAGCAAACTCAGAGGCAAAACATACGCTTTAAATGATACGCCGGTTGTTGTAGTCTATCACCCTGCGTACTTGTTAAGAACATTGCTGGACAAGCGTAAAGCCTGGGCGGATTTAAAGCTCGCGCTAATAACATATAAAAATAAGAAAGGTTAATCATGCGGGTAATGTTAGAAAAAATAAAAGATTTTGTGGTTTACGATGCCGATAAAGAGTTCTACGCCAAATTATTTCCTGACTCGGTAGGCAGAAAAGATTTAATGCGCCTGAGAAGAATGAGAAGTTCCGATTTAGCCCAAGTGATAGCGATTGAAAAAGCAAGCTATCAATTTCCCTGGGAAGAGGACATTTTTAGGGATTGCTTTAAAGCCAATTATAATTGCTGGGTGTGTGAAGAAGAGGATACTGTCTTGGGCTACAGCATATTAGCCATGGCAGTCGGCGAGGCGCATATTTTAAACATTTGCGTCGCGCCCGCCGAACAGGGACAAGGGATAGGCCGTAAAATGCTGGAACATCTTATCGAAACGGCCAGAGGCCGGGCGGAAACCATGTTTCTGGAAGTCAGGCCGTCCAATACCGCCGCTATTGCGCTTTATCAGGACATGGGCTTTAACGAAATCGGTGTCAGAAAAGGCTATTATCAATCCGAAAACGGCCGCGAAGATGCCATCATGCTGGCGTTGCAGATTTTTTAAAGCGTAAAATCAATTCACCGCGAAGGTCACGAAAAAACAAAATAAAAACTCCGTATTCCTCGTGTCTTCGTGGTGATAGGGGGTAAATTGAAACCGACTACTTCAAATTATCGGTAACATGCGGCTCAATCAGCTGATACATGACTTGATGCATTTTCGGGCTGGCGGCAATCAGGTTGCCTGATTCCAAGTAGTTGTCATTAAAAGAAAAATCGGTAACCACGCCGCCCGCTTCCTTGATCAACAAAATGCCTGCGGCCATATCCCATTCCATTAGGCCGATTTCCCAAAAGCCGTCTAATCTTCCGGCAGCCACATAAGCCAAATCAAGCGCCGCCGCGCCCGCACGGCGAAGCCCCGCCGAATCGGTCGCCAGCGCGCGAAACATGCCCAAATAAGCGTCCATATGCAGATTGGATTTAAACGGAAAACCGGTGCCGATTAACGCGCCTTTTAAAGTCGTTTGATTCGTCACCCGAAGGCGACGGTTGTTTAACATCGCGCCGCCGCCGCGTTTTGCGGTAAACAATTCATCGCGTAAAGGGTCATAAATAACGCCGACTTCAATCCTGCCTTTATGCTTTAAAGCGATAGAAACGGCGTATTGCGGAAAACCGTGTAAAAAATTGGTGGTGCCGTCCAGCGGATCGATCACCCAAACAAAGTCGTTACCTTGCTGCGCACCACTTTCTTCGGCCAGAATGCTGTGCTCGGGATAGGCCGTCTTAATAATATTGATGATTTCCCGTTCGGCCATGCGATCAATCTCGCTGGCATAATCGTTTCTACCTTTTTGGTCGACTTTTAGGTGACCGATATTGTCGGATGAGCGGAGGATCAAGTCGCCGGCCGCTCTTGCGGCACGGACGGCGGTGTTTAACATGGGTTGCATAGGCGGATTCTTATAAGCACAGAAAATGCCATAGGATACCAAATCTTTTGCTAAACTTAGGCTCTTTTTTTAACCCAGGACGACGCCTTGCTGTCTACTATAAAAATTGTGCTGGTCGAAACGACGCATCCGGGAAATATCGGCGCCGTTGCCCGCGCCATGAAAAACATGAAAATGCATAATCTTTGGCTGGTGGCGCCTAAAATATTTCCCAGCGCCGACGCCACTTCCAGAGCTTCCGGCGCGGATGATGTATTGGCCGGCGCAACCGTTTGCCCGACTTTGCAAGACGCCATAGCCGATTGCCAACTGGTGATTGGCGCCAGCGCCCGTGGCCGAACTATCAGCTGGCCGGAAATGACGCCCAGAGAATGCGCCGAAAAAGTGCTGATCAATGAACCCGGCAACAAAGTCGCTATCGTTTTCGGCCGGGAAAATTCAGGTCTAAAAAATCACGAGCTGGATCTATGCCACTTTTTGCTGCGTATTCCCTGCAACAGCGAATACAGCTCGTTGAATATCGCTGCGGCCGTACAGGTCGTTTGTTATGAATTATTCGTGACTTCCGGCTTGGCGCCGCAAGAGCAAATTTTTGTCGGCGACAAAGGTGAACAAGCGTTAGCTTCGGCAGCGCAAATGGAATCCTTTTATAACCATATGGCCGAAGCATTAACCGATATAGGCTTTATGCACCCGGCCAAATCGAAATCCATTATGCGCCGTTTACGCCGGATCTATAACCGGGTGCAACTGGATACCAAGGAACTGGACATACTCCGGGGCATCTTGCGGATGTCTCAAGGCCACAAGAGGAATAACGATGCTTAATCGACTAAAAGAAGATATTGCCTGCGTCTTTGAACGCGATCCTGCGGCGCAGTCGGTGTTTGAAGTGATTACCACCTACCCCGGTTTTCATGCGGTTTTAATTCATCGGCTCAGTCATTTTTTCTGGCTGGCCGGATTCAGATGGCCGGCCCGGTTTATTGCCCATATCGGCCGCTGGCTGACCGGCATCGAAATCCACCCCGGCGCGCTCATCGGCAGGCGTTTTTTTATCGATCACGGCATGGGCGTGGTGATCGGTGAAACCGCCGTTATCGGCGACGACTGCACGTTATATCATGGCGTCACTTTGGGCGGAACCAGTTGGGATAAAGGCAAGCGTCATCCGACTTTGCATAACGGCGTGGTCATCGGTGCGGGAGCCAAAGTTTTAGGCCCCATAGTTATAGGTGAAAACGCTCGTGTTGGTTCGAACTCGGTCGTGTTAAAACCGGTACCGGCGGATGCAACCGTCGTTGGCATTCCGGCGCATATCGTCGATCCTAAAAGCAAAGCCGCGGCAGCCGAACGCGACAAGATTGCTTACAAAATGGGTTTTCATGCTTACGGTGCAACCACCGATATGCCCGATCCCATCGCTTATGCGATTAATCATATGCTGGATCATATTCACATAATGGATCGGCAAATAGAAACCCTGCAAAAAGCGCTCAACGAGGCCGGTATTAAATATCCCGAATTGCCCATTTCCACATTGGACGGCTGCGAAATTGAGGATGGCTATGGAAAAAATGAACACTAAAAAGATTTTAAGCCGACTCGCATACCCCCGTTCACCGGCATGGATAACCCCACTTCGGTATAAACCTGTAACGGCCAAGGGTATAATAGTTGACTATTTTGCTAGGTTAAGTATAGTAATAATATCTTAACGGTATTTATTTAGAGGATACTATTGTGCGCTTAACTACTAAAGGCCGCTATGCGGTTACTGCAATGTTGGATTTGGCTTTTCACAGTCAAATTCAGCCGGTAACGCTGACTGACATTGCGGCTCGTCAAACCATTTCCCTGTCTTATCTGGAACAACTTTTTGCCCGCCTGCGCCGAGCCGGTATGGTAAAAGGCGTGCGCGGACCGGGCGGCGGTTACAAACTGTGCCGCAAAGCCAGCGACATCAATATTGCCGAGATCATTGCGGCTGTCGATGAACCTCTGGATTCAACCAAATGCGGCGGCGAAGCCAATTGCCAAAAAGATCAAGCCTGTTTAACCCATAATTTGTGGATGGGTTTGAGCGAACAGATTAGAAATTATTTGGAAGGTATTTCTTTAGCCCACTTGCTGGAAAAAAACCAGGTTCAGGAAGTTGCAAAAAGACAGCAGCATGATGCCCAGCAAACCATTGAAATTTATCGCCATCCCGAATAACACGCAAGCTGAATGATCTATCTCGACCATAACGCGACCACCCCCATAGATGATCGCGTTCTGGAAGCGATGCTTCCCTTCCTGAAAACATTCTACGGTAATCCTTCCAGCTTATATCGTCTCGGCAGAATCGCCGGCAGCGCCATTGATGCCGCTCGTGAGCAACTTGCGGCACTGGTTGGCGTTCAGCCGGGACAAATTATTTTTACCGGCGGCGGCACCGAAGCCAATAATCTCGCTTTGGCAACGCTTGATCCTCAGGCCGGGCTGGCGGTTTCAGCCATTGAACATCCGTCGGTTATGGAGCCTGCCTTACATTTAAAAAGCCAAGGGCATGAACTGGCTCTGCTGAAGGTCGATGCAAACGGCCTGATAACACAGAGCGCTATCGACGAAGCTATATCACTAAAGCCCGGCCTGGTTTCTATGATGCTGGCTAATAATGAGACCGGCGTAATACAAAATATTGCACATTACGCCGATCAATTAAAAACGCACGGCATCAAAGTTCATACCGATGCGGTGCAGGCGTTGGGCAAAATCCCGCTGGATTTTAATCGGCTCGGCGTGCATTTGATGTCGCTGTCCAGCCATAAAATCTACGGCCCAAAAGGCTGCGGCGCGCTGGTATTGGAAAAACCGGCAGCGCTAATAAAGCCCATGCTGTTGGGCGGCGGGCAAGAGCAAGGACTGAGGGCCGGAACTGAAAATGTCGCCGCCATCGTCGGCTTTGGCAAAGCCGCGGAATTGGCCAAAATTGAACTTGCCGAACGCCATGCGCGCCTGTTAAAACTGAGAACACTGTTGGAGCATGGCTTAAGCGCAATTCCCGGCCTGACTATTTTTGCAGAACGGACAGAACGGCTGGTCAATACCGTCCAGGTAGGCATTCAAGGCATTGACGGTGAAATGTTGCTGATGCGATTGGATCAAAAAGGCATCGCCGTTTCCAGCGGCTCGGCCTGCGCCAGCGGTCAAAGAGAACCCAGTCCGGTCTTGGTCGCGATGGGTATTGAGCCTGCTCAGGCAAAAAGTGCGATTCGCATCAGTGTGGGCAAAGCCAACACTGAAGCTGAAATTTTTGAATTTATTAAACAATTAAAATCCTTAATCGAAACTGGATAAAGAGGTTGTATGTCTGTCTCATTAACTGAAACTGCCGCTCGGCAAATTAAAAAACAGTTAGAAAAACGCGGTAAAGGCCTAGGCTTAAAACTGGGCGTAAAAAAATCCGGTTGTTCGGGTTATGCGTATACCATTGATTACGCCGATGCACTTAATGAAGGCGATGCCGTATTTGAAAATTTCGACGTAAAAGTCGTCGTTGCTGCAAATGACCTGGAGTTCGTCGATGGTATAGAACTGGATTACCGCAGGGAAGGCATTAACGAAGCCTTCCAGTTCAATAATCCGAACGTAAAAGGTACTTGCGGCTGCGGCGAGAGCTTTTCTGTTTGAGGGGTCAAGTCTACAAAAAGCATCCCGAACATACAGCATAGATTTTTTATCGAACATCGCCTTAGGTAATAGCTAAAGAGTTTTTACTACACAGACCGCGAAGTTTTTGCCTCGGAGCCTATGCCCATGAATAGAAGATCTTTTCTTAAATTGGCGCTTTCCACAGGCGCAGTTGTTCTCGTCGGAAGCTACCCGATATTCATTGAACGAAACCTCGTGCAACTGAACCGGTATAAAATCCCCATCCCTAATTTGCCGCTTTCGTTTCACGGCTTTACGCTTGCGCATCTGACCGATGTGCATTTGGGCGCTTTAGTCTCGCCATCGTTTGTTGAAGAAATAGTTCACCGAGCCAACCGGCTAAACACGGACATCATTGTCTGTACCGGTGATTACGTACATCAAAGAAATACGATTGAAGAAATCGACAAAGTATGGCCTGTGTTATCCAAGCTGACAGCGCGATACGGCGTCTATTCGGTATTGGGCAATCATGATCATTGGGCCGACACCGCTAGGTCGCTGTATTGGCTGGAAAGATCGGGACAGAATATTCGTCACCAATGCAAGCCGATTTACAAAGGCCGAGAAAGAATCTTGCTGGGCGGAGCGGGCGACTTTTGGGAAGACGAACTAAAAATCAATGAGGCTTTTTCCTGCTCGGATCAAGACGATTGCAAAATACTTTTGTCGCATAACCCGGATTCAGTCGATAGCGACTTTCAAACGCCGTTATCTTTAGTATTAAGCGGCCATACCCACGGGGGACAAGTTGTACTGCCTTTTTTGGGTGCGCGTCGGCTACCGGTAGAAAACAAAGCCTATTCCAGCGGCCTTATCAGCACCCCGAAAACCCCGCTTTTTATAAGTCGTGGAATCGGTTGGTCGACCTTGCCGGTCAGATTTAATTGTTACCCGGAAATTGCCGTACTCGAACTGGTAAATCCAAAATTAGCGGCATAATCGCTACATTTTTTAACCTGCATAAAAAACTTACGTTAAAATGGCTGTCATATATAAACGACTGGAGGTTCTTTATGTTTAAAAAACTATCCCCTGCGCTCATCATTATCGGCCTGATAACCGCCTGTGCAACCAGCCCCACCGGCAGAAGCCAGTTTATGTTCTTATCGGAGCAGCAAGTTGACCAAATGGGCTTGCAAGCCTTTAATGATTTAAAGCAAAAAAAACCTATCAGTAACAACCCTGCTTACAATCAATCAGCAAACTGCATAGCCAGGGCCATTACCCAGGAAACCGGCGGCCAATGGGAAGTCGTGGTGTTCAATGATAAAACACCCAATGCGTTTGCATTGCCCGGTAATAAAATCGGCGTACATACCGGAATGATTACATTGGTCGATAATCCCGATCAATTGGCTGCGGTTATCGGTCACGAAGTCGGCCATGTCCTGGCCAAGCACAGTAATGAGCGGGCTTCACAGCAAATGGCGGTCAGTCAGGGTATGAGCCTCATTCAGGCGGTCAGCGCACCGCAAACCGCGCTCGGACAAACTGCAATCGGCTTATTAGGCGTCGGCGCGCAATACGGCATCTTGATGCCTTATAGCCGTATCCATGAAAGCGAAGCCGACCGGATCGGCCTGAATTTAATGGCTAAAGCGGGCTTTGATCCTAGACAAAGCATCGGCTTGTGGCAAAAAATGGAACAAGCATCGCAAGGTCAGCAGCCGATAGAGTTCTTGTCGACTCACCCTTCCCATGCCACTCGTATTCAGGAATTGGAACAACACATGCCGGAAGCCATGGGACTGTTCCAGCAAGCTCAGTCTATGGGCAAACAACCGCATTGCAGCTAATTAATGACTCCTAATTTAAAACATTTACATCCCTATCCGTTCGAAAAACTGGCTCAACTTAAACAAGGCATTATTCCGCCCATAGACAAGCCGCATATCGCCCTCTCTATGGGCGAACCCACTCATGCCACGCCGCATTTAATTCAAGAAGCGCTGTTAACTCATCTGCATGGCTTGGCTAACTACCCGACCACTAAAGGCATACCGGAATTGAGACAAACGATAGCCGGATGGATCAGCCGGCGTTTTAAGATTCCGGCGGAGGCTGTTAACCCTGAAACCCAGGTTTTACCGGTCAACGGTACGCGCGAAGCGTTGTTTTCATTTGCTCAGTGCCTTATCGATTCGACTAAGAACTTGCCTGTCGTGATTATGCCGAACCCGTTTTACCAGATTTACGAAGGCGCGGCTTTGCTGGCGGGCGCTGAACCGTATTATCTGAACACAGTGGAAGACTCCGGCTATTTGCCGGATTTCGATGCGGTGCCGGATGAAATATGGCAGCGTTGTCAGTTGATTTACATATGCTCGCCCGGCAATCCGACCGGCTCGGTGATCGATCAAGCCGGTCACGAAAAATTACTCAAGCTGGCGGAAAAATATGATTTTGTGATTGCTTCCGACGAATGCTACAGCGAAATCTACGACGACGAAAACAACCCGCCGCCGGGTTTGCTGCAAACGGCCTATAACATGGGCAACACCGCATTCAAACGCTGCGTTATCTTCCACAGCTTATCCAAACGCTCCAACGCGCCGGGTTTGCGCTCCGGATTTGTCGCGGGCGATGCGGAAATTTTGAAACATTACTTTCAATACCGGACTTATCACGGCTGTGCAATGCCCTTGCCTACTCAACATGCCGGCATTCAAGCTTGGCGGGATGAGCGCCACGTCATCGAAAACCGCCGTTTGTACCGCGAGAAATTCTCAGCATTCATCGACATTTTGGGTGATGTTTGCACTGTCATCAAGCCGCCGGCCAGTTTCTATGTCTGGTTGAAAATCCCCCTGCCTGCGGCTTCCCCCTTTTCCAAAGGGGGATTGAGGGGGATTTCCGATACCGAATTTGCCAAACAGCTGTTCGCGCAGCAAAACATCACCGTGCTGCCCGGCAGTTATTTATCCCGTGATTTTGACGGCATCAATCCCGGCCTTAACCACGTCAGAATTGCACTGGTTGCGCCTTTAGATGAATGCATAGACGCCGCGCAACGCATAAAAATTTTCCTTAACTCTTTATAAGAAGAACTATGTCACAACTAGAAACTACCATTAACGACGCTTTTGAAAACCGTGCCGACATTACGCCTGCAACCGTTTCCGCAGAAGTGCGCTCAGCCGTAGAACAAGCAATCAACCTGCTGGACAGCGGCAAAGCCCGCGTCGCCGAAAAAACCAGCGGCGAATGGGTCACCAATCAATGGCTGAAAAAAGCCGTATTATTGTCGTTCAGGATCAACGAAAACCGGCTAATGGACGGCGGCAACACCCGTTATTACGACAAAGTCGACAGCAAATTCGCCAATTACAGCGAAGAAGATTTCGCCCAGGCCGGCGTGCGCGTCGTACCGAACGCAGTTGCCCGCCGCGGTTCCTACATCGCACCGGGCGCTATCTTGATGCCGTCTTATGTAAACATCGGCGGCTACGTCGATAGCGGCACGATGGTCGATACCTGGGTTACAGTCGGTTCTTGCGCGCAAATCGGCAAGAACGTGCATTTGTCCGGCGGCGTCGGCATCGGCGGCGTTTTGGAACCTTTGCAAGCCGGTCCGACCATCATCGAAGACAACTGCTTCATCGGCGCGCGCTCGGAAATCGTCGAAGGCGTTATCGTCGAACAAGGCTCGGTCATTTCGATGGGCGTTTATATCGGCCAAAGCACCAAAATTTACAACCGCATGACCGGCGAAATCAGCTATGGCCGCATTCCGGCCGGATCGGTCGTCGTCTCCGGCAACCTGCCTTCTGCGGACGGCAAATACAGCCTGTACTGCGCCGTCATCATCAAACAAGTCGACGAAAGAACCCGCAGCAAAACCGGCATTAACGAGTTGTTGAGAGATTAATTACATAAACTCGACACTTGCCCCGCGCTAAAAAAGGAGAGCAACAATGAACTTGAACTACGCAAACAACAAGATAAGCGAAGAAGAGTATCTACAAGGCGAGCTTGTTGCTGAATTTAAACACGAGTTCATTGATGGTGAAGCTTATGCAATGGCTGGGGCGAGTGAAGCTCATAATTTACTGGCAGGCAATATATTTGCTGAACTGAAGAGCCAATTAAAAGGTACGCCTTGCAGAACTTTTATAGCCGACATGAAAGTGAAGGTAGCTAACGATTTTTTCTATCCCGATGTGATGGTGGTTTGTCAGAATAGTGATGACTCGGACTATTACAAACAATCGCCGGTCATTATTGTCGAAGTGCTGTCGCCATCGACCCGAAAGTTCGACAAAACCGCCAAACGATTGAAATACCAAAATATCCCGACATTGGAAGAGTATGTTTTAATCGATCAAACCATCGCGGAAATTGAAGTTTTTAGAAAGAAAGAGCATTGGCAATCTTTTTATTACTATCTTGGCGATGCGATTACTTTTGAATCATTAGGCATTACCGTCCTCGTTGAAGACATTTATTATCAAGTTAATAATGATGACGTACTCGCTTTCTTGCAGGAAAAAAACCAAGCAACTGTTCAGCCTCCTAACCATGAGCAGTCAACCTAACCTTAGCACATAACAAAGCATGATAAACAACGATGTATTACGCCGGGTACGTTACGCTTTAGAGCTTAAAGACCCGACCATGATCGAAATCTTTGCTTTAAGCGACGTAGCGATAACACGAGACGAGTTGCTCAAGCTGCTCAAAAAAGACAATGAAGCCGATTACGTTCCGCTGAACAATAAGCTGCTGGAGCACTTTTTAGACGGCCTGATTATCTATAGAAGAGGCAGACAGGAAAATCCTCCGGCGCAGCTAAAAAAACCGGAACCGTTAACCAACAACACCATTCTCAAAAAACTGAGAATCGCTCTGGAATTTAAAGAAGAAGACATGCTGAGCACCTTAAAACTGGCTGATTTTGAACTGTCAAAAGGCGAACTTAGCTCTTTTTTCAGACAAAAAGGCCATAAACATCACCGCGAATGCGGCGATCAGATTTTAAGGAATTTTTTACAAGGTCTTACTATTCGGTTTAGAGAGCAGGACTGATCACCGCTTTTCTATATCCCCATAACTTAACCAAGGTCAATATCATGAGCGACACCCTATCAAACAATGCGATTATTTACGCCACGCTGGCTTTGAACAGCGAAGTGGCCTTGCAACACGAGTATTTGGATTCGCCCGATGTTCCGGACGATGAGCGTGAAAACGAAGAAGAAATCCTGGCCGATCTGGAACAAGCCTTTATGGAATTCGTCGATCTGTACAAAATCCGCTGCAAAACCGACAAACAACTACCCAGCATAGATGAATTGCTGAACAGCCAATTGTAAAGCCGCTATAGAGTCAACGATGCCGATTGTCAGAATCCTGGCTATCTCAGGTAGCCTACGCGCGGCATCGTTGAACTCTACATTATTAAGGGCGGTTGCCGGCTTGGCGCCTGCCGGTATGCGCGTAGAGCTATTTACCGAACTCGGCAATCTGCCGTTATTCAATCCCGATCTCGAAATAACCGATTTAGCGCCGGTTGCCCGTTTTCATGCTCGTCTTGCTGAAGCCGACGGCGTTGTTATCGCCAGTCCGGAATACGCTCATGGCGTGACCGGCGTCATCAAAAACGCCCTGGATTGGATGGTCGGTAGCGAAGTTTTTGTCAACAAACCCGTGGCTTTGTTTAATGCCTCCCCTCGCGCCACTATTGCCCAAGCGTCGCTAAAAGAAACACTGACCGTCATGTCGGCTCGGGTTGTTGCAACCGCGTCAATCACTTTACCCATCATCGGCTCAAACCTTAATGAATCCGGGATTGCGGCCCACCCTGCCCTTTCAACATCAATTCGTGAAGCGCTAACAGCCTTCCGTATGGAGATTATAGATTTGCACCCTCCCAAAACCTACACGCTCTACGGCATAAAAAATTGCGATACCGTCAAGAAGGCGCGCAGTTGGCTGGACCAAAACAACATAGCCTACCGCTTCCACGATTTTCGAAGCGACGGTTTAACGCCGGAACTACTACAGCGCTTTGCCGAACATTTGGACTGGAGCAAACTGCTTAACCGCAGCAGCACCAGTTGGCGGCAACTCAGTACCGAGCAGCAAAGCGATCTGAGTCTGGAAAAAGCCCTGCAACTGATGCTGACCACCCCGACTCTGATTAAACGCCCGGTTTTAGATACCGGCGATCAACTCATCCTTGGATTTTCCGTCAAAGATGGCGGTTATGCCGCCATTCTGCCGCCAAAAACCGATAACCAATAAAATGACTATGAGCGATACACTGGAACTGCTTAAAGACCTGATCGGCCGTGAATCGGTAACGCCAAAAGATGCCGGTTGTCAGGATCTACTGTCTTCACGCTTAACCCCCTTAGGCTTCAAAGCAGAGCGTTTAAACTTTGAAGACACCCAAAACATCTGGCTGAGACGCGGCGACGCCAAACCGCTGTTGACCTTCCTCGGTCACACCGATGTCGTGCCGACCGGTCCGTTGGATGCCTGGGTCTCGCCGCCATTTGAGCCGACCATTATTGACGGTAAGCTTTATGGCCGCGGCGCTGCCGATATGAAAGGCGGCATCGCCTGCTTTATCACTGCGCTCGAACGTTTTATTGCCAAGCATCCCGATCATCAAGGCTCTATCGCAGTGCTGATGACCAGCGACGAAGAAGGCATCGCTACTAACGGCGTGGTTAAAGTCGTTGAAGTGCTGGAACAGCGCAACGAGAAAATAGATTGGTGTTTGGTTGGCGAGCCATCGAGCGATAAAAAAATCGGAGATGTGATTCGCGTCGGCCGGCGTGGTTCTTTATGCGCCCAATTGACTATCAAAGGCATACAAGGCCACGTCGCCTATCCGGAGCTTGCCGACAATCCGATACACAGTTTTGCTCCGGCCTTAAAAGACCTGACCGATGAAATCTGGGATCACGGCAATGAGTTTTTCCCGCCGACCAGCTTACAGGTTTCCAATATCAACGCCGGAACCGGCGCCGAAAACATTATTCCCGGCTGCGTTAATGTCCAATTCAACCTGCGTTTTTGCACCGAGCTGGACGAAGCAACCATCAAACAGCGCACCCGCGCGATACTGGATAAATACGCTTTCGACTATGAACTGCAATGGCGCTTATCCGGCAATCCTTTTTTAACCGAAACGGGCGCATTAATCGATGCCGCTCACGCCGCGATTAAAACCGTGACCGGCTTTGAAACCCTTGACGATACCGGCGGCGGCACCTCGGACGGACGCTTTATCGCCCCGACCGGCGCACAGGTTATCGAACTCGGCCCGCTGAATGAAAGCATTCATAAAATCAACGAACATATCGGCATAGAAGATTTGGAAATTTTGTCCGCTATTTATGAAAATATGCTGATTAATTTATTGGTGTAGGATATGCGCCATATACTGTTGACTTAACCCTAGGCTTGTCAAAGCAAACGAACCGGTTATTCGCGCAGAGAACGCCTTAAAGCCGACAGTATTGAACATATCTTTGGGCCTTAAGCTCAAGTCTTGGAAGCTCCAGCTTCCTGTTGCATGAAGCTGGAGCTTCGCCTTTAAGATTTCCAACCTGGAGATTGGAAACCGATACAACGAGGTGTTTATGGTATGCACATGTCGCCAATTGCCTGGCATTCCTTCCGGTGCCGGCAAGATTATGTTTACTTTTCCCGATGAGATATTCAGGGAAAATTTTATAACGGTGCTTGAAGAGTTAAACCATAGCGCAGAACAAGTTGAGGACTTGTTAACGATTATCACCGACGATACAGCCCGGTTAATCCGAGAGCTCTGCGCGCATCGGTATTTTTCAGAGCTGGAAATGCTTTCTATTAATGCCGTGGTTTTGCAACCGGGGGAAGCAATCAGCTTTTCTTTACTCAACAAACTAAAATCTTTGAATCATTGGGGTGGCTTGTTGGCTGCCGATGATTTGCTCTATGTGTTAAATCATCGCGCCTTACAGATTGTCTTTCAGCCGCTGGTTGATGTGTTAAAAGGGGAAATTTACGGCTACGAATGTTTAATGCGCGGCTTGCGGGCGGATGGTTCCGTAGTCGGTCCGGAAACCTTATTGGAACAGGCCAAGAACGCCAATTTATTGTTTAATCTGGATCGTTTAGCGCGTGAAATGGCGCTGCATCAGGCTGTTGCGGCTAAAGTGCAGGGACGTATTTCGATTAACTTCCTGCCTACCGCTATTTATAACCCCGAAATGTGCCTACGCGATACGGTATCCTGGGCCCAAAAACTCGGTATTGATCCGGCGCGAATTATGTTTGAAGTCGTAGAAACGGAAAATGTAAAAGACTTTACCCACTTAAAATCAATTTTAGATTTTTATCGTAAAAAAGGCTTTAAAACGGCATTGGATGATATGGGTTCCGGTTATGCCGGACTGAATTTACTCGCGGAGTTGTTACCGGATTTAATCAAGATTGATCGCACCCTGATCCAAAATATTCACCAATTACCGATTAAACAATCTATTGTGTCGGCTTTAGCCGCCATTTCGAAAGCCAATAACATTGAGATATTGGCGGAAGGCGTTGAAACGGAAGCCGAGCGTGATTATTTAATGGCTCAAGGTATCAGTAAGATGCAAGGCTATCTGTTCGGAAAACCGAGTGCTGTGCCGCAATTGCAGTTATTGGGATAGTGATTTTGCAGAACCGGACAAAACCGGTTTAGAGGATCAATAGGGTGGAGTTGTCTAAATGGGGTTTCGATGTTGTTACCGGGTATTCCCGTTCAACATAAAAACATGCGTCGAAGCGTTTCTAATGGTGATAGTTTTTATCGTTAGAACCGGCGTCAAAGAAATATTCATCCTTAATATAAGAAATTTGCGATTTTCTGCGCTTTAAAAAGAATCTGTTGCCTTCGGATGATTCCAGAATCATTTCAACATAACCATCCAAGATAAAATTATAAGAGAGTATTCTATAATCATTGGGCATACCCTGAACCTTCACATGATTGCCTACCGCCCAAACACTGCTCATAACTGTTTTCTTCTGTCGTAAAATGAATGTTGTAAAAAATGATTGAGTGCGACTCCGATCTGAGCATCCTGCCCTTAAAGCGCTGGATTATTATAATCTATTTTTAACGATTGAAAAGACTGATTTTCAAGATACTTTTTAAAAAATAGTTAGTTAGCCGGATTATTTAAACTACTTTAGAGACTGAGCACCAGGTTTCAATAGGCGATAGGGCGCCCTAAATTTCATCGGCACAACAGGGTACTTGTTAAAACTTCGTAGTGAAATTTTGCCCGTTCCCGAATCCTATAGACTTTCAGCCGTTACCCCCTCAACGCTACCCATTAAAAACCTTTAAAATCAACATGGTTTAGCATGATTATTGGTCTAAAAATGTATAGCCTGGGAATGCTTTCCAGCTTCCCGTGTCGCGAAGCTGGCGCTGAAAACGCTGTAACTTTACAAAGCAGGATTTAAGAACTACACGACAACATCGAACATCCCGCTCGTTGCCGTGCCCAATCCGGGCGTTTTAACGCAAACTCTTCTTTACCCGGCTGTTCATCGTAGGGATGCCGCAATAGTTCCAGTAATTCATTCACCATCGAGAAATCGCCCTGCTCCGCTTTGTCTATCGCCAATTGAGCCAGATAATTCCTCAACACGTATTTGGGATTGACTGCGTTCATGCGCTTGCGCCGTTCGGCATCATCCATGCCGGAAGCTTGAATCCGTTCTATATAACGCCTGAGCCAATTGCCAAGACGCGTTTTGTAGTCCTCGTTTAATTGCTCCGGTACATAATAAGCCTCCATCAACGGCACCATTAAAGCCTCGTCGCTGAGTTCAGTGTCCATGCTCAACAACGCAAGGTTGCGGTAAAAAATGGTCATATCGGTTTCAACCAATTGCAACAGGATCAACAATTCGGTATTCAGCTCGTTATCGACATACGGGTCAAACGCATCAAGTCCCAGCTTGGAGGCAACCATGTTTTGCCAGCCTCGCTCGAAGCTATCTTTATAAGTATTGATGGCCTGTTGCAGAGGTTCAACCTGCTCAATCAGCGAATAAACGGCATTAGCCAGTTGTCCCAAATTCCAGAAAGCGATTTGCGGCTGGTTACCGAAACGATAGCGACGATCGGTTGCATCGGTGGTATTGGGCGTCCAGTTGGGATCGTAATTTTCCAGCCAGCCGTAGGGGCCGTAATCTATTGTTAAGCCGAGTATCGACATATTGTCGGTATTCATCACGCCATGAACAAAGCCGACCCGCTGCCAGTGGACTATCATTTCCGCAGTTCTGCGGCAGACTTCTTCGAACCACTTAAGATAAACCTCGAATGAGGGTTCGCCTAAATGCGGAAAATCGGTGCGAATGGTGTAGTCCACCAGCTTTTTCAGTAACTCAAGCTCGCCTCTGGCGGCAAAAATCTGGAAATTACCGAAGCGGGTAAACGACGGCGCAACCCGGCAAACCACGGCACCCGGTTCGGGCTGGGGATTGCCGTTGTAAAACATATCCCGGATAACTTCTTCGCCGGTCAGTATCAAACTCAATGCCCGCGTCGTCGGCACCCCCAGATGATGCATAGCTTCACTGCATAAAAATTCGCGCACCGACGAGCGCAACACCGCCAAACCGTCAGCGCTTCTTGAATAAGGGGTTTCACCCGCGCCTTTCAGTTGCAAGGTAAAGTGCTCGCCATTTTTGTTAACTACTTCCCCGAGATTAATAGCGCGACCGTCACCGAGTTGACCGGCCCAATTGCCGAACTGATGTCCGCCGTAACACGTTGCGTAAGGATCCATACCGGGTAACAGACGATTACCGACAAACACTTGGGTAAATATGGCGGACTCACAATCTTCCGTAGTCAAATCTAATAATTCCGCAATCTCCCTGGAATAAGCGACCCTTTGCGGATGAGCGACCGGAGCCGGCATGATCCGAGAATAACAAGCGCCGAAGACTTGACGGCGGCTATTCACGGTTTGCGGGTCGGCAGGTAACTCGCGAATAAAACGATTATCGAACATCAAATGATCGAGTCCGGATGTTTTGGTTTGGGAATTCATTTGTTCTGCTCCTTTATATCGGCAACTCATAGTTAATAGTTTTTTTCATTGGCTAACGATGGCTTTTATACAGCATCGTAAGACTGGATTTCATTAATATTTCTTTGCTGAGAGCAGAAAAGGGCGCATAAGCCGGAACGCTGAACCCCAAAAAATACGCTATGCGTATCATAACAATCGGATGACATTACACGAGTGGATAACCCGGTGCGGCGGCAAATGAAGCCGGATACTCCAGCACTTGAATTATTGGGAAAAACGCCGAGGTAAGCGTTGTAGGAGCGGGCCATGCCTGCGATGAGGGCGCTGCAACGCTGCAATCGCTGTGCAAAGGCCGCAGGTACATTATGCTTAACTTAACGGCAGTGACACTCCGGCCTGTGAGCACTGCCTTTCGTATTTTTTCTTGTTATAGATGCCTCAGTTGATAAAGCGACGCAAAGCCCTCTCCAGCGGGAGAGGGTTGGGTGAGGGGATTTAAAATAAGGAAAAATACTTATTTATATCCCCTCATCCCAACCTTCTCGGCAACTGCTCCATGCGTTGCTCTACCTCCTCCATCCATGGAGTCGTCCCTGAGGGAGAAGGAGCAAATGTCACTATATTAGCTACGGACTCTATACGCCACCTAAATACAAACACTCAATCGCCGGCTACCGTATCTTTCATAATTTTAGGCGTGACAAAAATCAATAATTCCTGCTTGGTTTTATTAGTTGTTGAATTGGTAAATAAAAATCCAATACCCGGTAAATCGGCGAAAAACGGGATTTTATTCTTGCCGTAAGCTTCAGTACCTTCATAAACACCGCCTAGAACAACGGTCTCGCCATCTTCAACAAGCACCGATGTTTTAATCTGTCTGGTATCGATTCCGGGGTTACCCGACACAGGGTTACTGGTGCTATTCGCATTGTCTTTCTTTACCAGCAGATTCATAACCACCGATCCGCTGGGGGTAATCTGCGGCGTTGCATTTAATTCAAGCGTTGCATCTATATAAGTAACGGTTGCCGGCGAATTTGCCGTCGGAGGCGTCGTAACCGGAATTTGGACGCCTTGCTTCATCACGGCCGTGCAACGATCCATTGTCATGACCCTGGGGTTGGAGACTATTTCACCTTTTCCTTCAATTTGTAAGGCCTGAAGTTCAAGGTTCAACACGTAATCGGCCCCTCGGGCGAGAGTCATTCCCAAAGCGCCGGGGGGAGTGGATGTCAACGCAGCCACACCCAAATCAACCAGCATATTGGTGTTATCGGGAGTTCCTGCCGCGTTGACTGCACCGTTACCCATGCCGACTACCGGGGTTGGTGGATTTACTATTTCCCCCCCCGGTCTTCCAGCGCCGCCGATGGCAAATGAGTTGCCATTTTGTTTTGCCGCACCAAACCTGACACCTAAATTTTCAGTAAAATTGTCATTGGCAATAACCACCCGCGCCTCGATCATCACTTGACGCACCGGAATATCAAGCTTGCGTATCAGTTTCTTGACCTCTTCCAGACGTTTTGTCGTTTCGCGAACAATCAAGGTGTTAGTTCGGGCATCCACCACGACCGAGCCGCGAGCGGAAAGCAAACCTAACTTGTCGTTTTCGATCCCGGCAGCACCGGCCCCGGCTCCTTGGCTTTGCCCGGTTTGGCCTCCTCCCGAAGAACCACCCGAAGCAGACGCGGAAGACGCGGAAGATGAACTACCGGAAGACGCGGACGATCCCGATGTACTGCCGGTCACTCCGCAACTGCCGAAAATACCGGAGTCAAAGCCATTCAACAGTTTTCTAAAATCCTGGGCTTTAGCGTAATTGATTTTAATATATTCAGTGACCAACGGATCCAATTGTTCAACGACTTTCTCGGTTTCCTGTTGTTTCTTCTTGTAGTCCTTAATTTTATCCAAGGTTGAAATCAGCGTGACCGTACCCGATTCATATTTGCCCAACTCCTTGGTCATCATAATAAAGTCCAACGCTTCATCCCAAGGCACGTCATCCAACTTTAAAGTAATTGTACCCGTTACATCGTCGCCGGCGACCACATTCTGTCCGGTAAACTCAGCTAAAATAGCGATAACACTGCGTATTTCGATTTCCTGGAAATTTAAAGACAATCTGTCGCCGGTATATTTGGTACGCGACCTCTCCAACGCATCTTTCTCTTCATTGCTTAAAGGACGAAACTCGACAGTCAATAAGCCATCCGCTTGAAACACCGAATAATCGTAAAGTTCATTTTGCGTCGTCACCGTAAGGGTGGTTTGCTGATCGGATGAAATCGTATCGACAAACTTAACAGGCGTTGCAAACTCCGAAACATCCAACCTTTTAGCCAAGCCAGCGGGCAAGCGAGTGTTAAGAAAGCTGACAATGACTTTTCCGCCTTCTTTTTTGGAATTAACGATAGTATTCGGGTTGGCGAGTGAAACTAATATGCGCCCTTCCCCTCTATCGCCACGCTTAAAATCGAAGCCGCTGATATCTTGGGCCGGCACTAACGCGGAAACGACCGCATTAGTTGCCTTGGTTGTAACAGGCGTTGCAGGCTTTGCACTAGTAGGTTTCGATGCGACAAGAGCTGGCGCGGTCTTTGCGGAAGTCAAAGTCAGTAATACTTTATTGCCGACGACCTTGGTTTCAAACGGAGTCGATTCCACCAGATTAACAACGACACGAACTCTGCCCGCCGCTTCCACCACATAAATGCTGTTCGCTACGCCCTGATTAATAGGGTACATTTTCTTGGGCAGCGCGCTTTTTACGCCGACAAAGTCCAAAGCGATACGAGCGGGATTATCCGTTTTAAATAGTGTGGGCGTCATCGCAGCCCCGGTCATTTCCATTTCAATCTGCAATTTATCGCCGGCCTGAGTCGCAAAATTTATTGCCGATATCGCCAGATCACCGGCTTTGACAGATGCGATTTGGAAAACAAATAAGAACAGCCCGAGTCCAATATATAAATAGAATGTTTTTGCTCGCAAATTTACTCGCATGCTGTAAGAGTTCATCGTAAGGCCACCTTGCTTATTATTCATTTTTTATCCTGTCCCATCACTCTGTCAACGCTATTGAAGACGGTTGTTCCCGCCATGTTCCCGGTTTGTCGGGGACTATTTCCATTAATTCAATTTTATCGCTGACTATACGTATAATTTTTCCGTAATTTTTACCCATATAATTCCCAACCTTGACCCGATAAATAGTGCCGTCACTCGCTTTTACCAATCCCCATAAATTCGACTTCATGTTGACCGTCCCTACCATTTTTAGACCATCCAAAGGAAAAGCCTCCAGTTCTTCTTTACGCCGTGTGGTATCCGGTTTAATACCGCTAGCCGTTGAAACATCGGCCCCCTCGTTCTGTTCAGGCTGCTCCAGCGGCTTAAACGGGTCACGCAGGCCTTCCGGCTTAAACAGAAAAGGCTCAATCACCTTAATTTCAGGCAAAGGTTTAATAGCTTCCTTTGGCCGCGCCTTAACTTCTGCAATATAACGAGTTAAATCCGAAAAATCATCACTGCCGCAGCCCGACAGTAAAATCATAAAAACGACGCAATTGATTCGCAAAGAGGGACCTGAGCTTAACTGCAGCCATTGCAGTAGTCGTGCGCCAGACTTTAAAAAACGCGAATAAATTCGCTTTTGCAGCAATTTAGAGTAGTCCATTACTTTTTCCCTCTTTTCTTTTTGACGTCCGGCGTTGGCGCTTCGCCGCTTCCTTCGTTATAAGTCTTGACCGTTGCATTCATTTTCATTTCCCCGGCTTTACCGTCTTTACCTTCGGGAATAATGTTGACGTCGTGTACCGTAACGATGCGGGGTAATGAGGCCAAACCGCTCACAAACAAGCCCAGTTCTTCGTATTTACCGATGACTTCAATACTAATCGGCAGCTCTGAATAGAAGTCTTTGCGCACCGGCGCGCCGGGCTTGAATAACCTGAATTCAAGGCCGCTGGCCAATCCGGTCTGAGAGATGTCGATCAACAGGCTCGCCACTTCTTCTTGAGTGGGCATTTGCCGAATCATATCATCCAGTTCTGTTTCGATTTGCGCCAATTGATCCTGATAGTCTTGAAGCGTGATTGATTTTTTTTGTTTGGTCTCAAACGACTGCTTCAATTCCAGCTCTTTTTTCTCGGAAGCTTCAAGCGCTTTCAATTGATCCATCGTGTCAAAATAAATGCCGGCGCCGAACACCAGTACGCAGATAATTCCAATGGTTGCGGCTTTGATCGGTAACGGCCAAGTCCCCGCCTCATTAGGATCCCAATTAATTTCCGACAGATTCATTACTTGCTCCCAGCCGGCCGCTTCGGTTGCTTGGCGTTTGCGGCGCTTCCGCCCTCCGCAGCCGGCGCTGCTTGCGCATTCTTATTACCTTGTTTGGCATGCAGCGTAAAATCGCTTAACTGATCGTGGCTGACCTTGTCTTTATTCCCTGTTTGAATCACAGTAAGCGCCGGGTTATTCAGCCAAGCCGAGGCTTCGATCGCTCTCATGAACGCGGAAACGCGCGCATTCGATTGCGACTTACCGTCAAACGAGAGTTCGGCACCGACTTGAGTAAATTTAGTCAGAAAAACGCCGTCAGGCGTTACCTTGGGAAGCTCGTCAAACAAATGCACGATTTCCGGACGACTTTCCTGCAATTTTTGAATCAGTTCAATTTTGGTCAGCAACTTACTTTTTTGCTCCTCAATCGTTTTAATTTTGGCAATTTTTATATCCAATAAGGCTATTTCGTCCTGAATCAGCTTGTTTCTCTGTTCTTGATGCGCCTTTAAGCCATCGATATACAGATGAACGCAGCCAAAAATAAGGGCGGTAAACACCACAGCCACGCCAATAGCATTGATAAAATCCTGTTTTTTCTGCGCGCGGAGTTCTTCGCGCCAAGGCAATAAATTGATTTTTGCCATTAGTCGAAACTCCTTAATGCCAAGCCGCAGGCGATCATCATAGCCGAAGCGTCATTGCTCAAGGACTGCGGTTTTACCTTACTTGATAAAGACATATTGATAAAGGGATTGGCTATAACCGTAGGCACCCCCAGCGCTTGTTGAACCATTTTTTCAATACCCGGTATTGATGCGCAACCGCCTGCCAGGATAAGACTGTCGATACGCCTATTGGCGCTTGATGACACAAAAAACTGTATCGAACGCTGGATTTGCTGAACCATTGCCCGTCTAAACGGGTCAAGCACATCCACGGTGTAATTATCCGGCAAACCGCCCAGCTTTTTTGCCAAACCGGCCTCTTCATAAGTTAAGCCATAGCGGCGCTGAATCTCTTCCGTCAATTGTTTACCGCCAAAGCCTTGGTCTCGGGTGTACACGGTACGGCAACTGTACAAAACATTTAACGCGGTCATCGTCGCGCCGATATCGACAATCGCAACCGTTTGGCCTTCCACGCCATCCGGCAATTGGTCTATCAACAAGGCGAACGCATTTTCCATCGCAAAGGCCTCGACATCGACAATTTTGGCCTTTAAGCCCGCCTTGGCCAACACTTCGACACGGTCTTCAATAATTTCCTTGCGCGATGCGGCCAGCAACACATTAACCATTTCAGGGTTACTCTCATTTTCGCCCTGCACTTCAAAATCGAAATTCACCTCGTCCAGCGAATAAGGCACATACTGGTCGGCTTCCACCATGATTTGCTCTTCCATTTCCTCATCGCTTAAGGAAGCCGGCATCGGTATCACTTTGGTCATTACCGAAGATCCTGCAACAGCAACCGAGGCTTGCTTTAGCTTTGATCCGGATTGCTTTAACGCGATTTTTATCGCATCGGCTATCACTTCAATATTTGCTATATTTTTGTCGATAACAGCGTCTTGCGGCAAAGGCGCGACCGCATAACTTTCAACCCGGTAACGAGCGCCGACTTTGCTCAATTCGAGCAATTTTATCGCCGCAGTACTGATGTCAATACCTAGAACGGCACTCTGTTTCTTACTAAACCAGCTCATGAACTAACCCTTGAAAAACTTGACGATATCGTGATCTGTCGGCTGCAATATAAGCAATCAAGATCACAAAACCCATTGATTGGCGAAAGTATAGTAGCCTTTTTTGTTTTGATGCTTAAAATGCCTATTTAATTTGTTGGACCTGTTGCTTTTTATCTACAGCGAAAACACGGCAGGATCGCCGTTTGTAAGCCGAACACCTACCGTTTTTATCAATTCCGCACCGTTCCCTGGATGACTTGTGGCTAAAATTCTAAAATGGCTGACTATTTTTTTTCTGAGCGCAACCTTGTCCGCTACACTACCGGCTATCCTTTTATATAACAAGCTCTCAGCCGATTTACCCGATATTAAAACCCTGCATAATGTCCAATACCAGACCCCTTTAAGCATCTACACCAGCGATAATTTGCTGATCGCCCAATTCGGCGAGAAGAAACGCATCCCTGTCAACATAGAAGACGTCCCTCAACAACTTATTAATGCCTTTCTTGCCGCTGAAGACGACAGCTTTTACGAACATCCCGGCGTCGACTTTAACGGTCTGCTCCGAGCCGGCCTGCAACTTGCCTTAACCGGCAAGAAAAAGCAGGGCGGCAGCACGATCACCATGCAGGTTACCCGCAACTTCCTGCTTAACAATGAAAAAACCTATACCCGCAAGTTAAAGGAAATCATGCTCGCGTTAAAAATAGAACACGAGTATTCAAAAGATAAAATACTGGAGCTTTATTTAAACCAAATTTTCATGGGTCATCGGGCTTACGGCATTGCCGCCGCGGCTCAGGTCTATTACGGCAAAGCCTTAACCGACCTGAGTTTGGCGGAGTACGCCATGATTGCCGGCTTGCCTAAAGCGCCGTCCCTGTACAACCCTATCACTAACGAGGCCCGAGCCCTTGAAAGGCGCAATTATGTGTTGCACCGCATGCTTGAGCTTAAGCATATCACTCAATCGGACTATGACGACGCGTTAAAGCAACGGTCTACCGCAAAGCTGCAATTTGTAACGCCTGAAATTTCAGCGCTGTATTTAGCCGAAATGGTCCGCCAAAAAATGCTCGAACTCTATGGCGAACAAGCTTACACGTCCGGGTTCAAAGTCTATACCACCCTAAACGGCGCCTTGCAAACTACAGCCAACCAGGCGCTTAACAACACCTTGCATGGGTATGACGAACGCCACGGATACCGTCGCCCAAGCGTTAACAAAGACACCGATTTCCATGAACTCCCTGTCATCGGCGATACTTTGCCGGCCCTCGTTTTGAGTGTAAACAGCAATCTCGCAACGGCCGGCCTTCAAGACCAAACGCTGATTGAAATACCGAAGGAAAACATGAAATGGACCGGCAGCATAAGCTCCGGTCTATTGAGAACCGGCGATATTGTCCGGGTTCGTCAATTGCCGAATGGCAGTTGGGCCTTAACCCAAGTACCCGAAGTAGAAGGCGCGTTTGTTTCATTAAATCCTACCAATGGCGCCATTTTAGCATTAACCGGAGGCTTCGACTTTTTCCGCAACAAATACAACCGGGCCACGCAATCAAAAAGGCAGCCGGGCTCAGGCTTCAAGCCCATCATTTACACCACTGCGCTTGAGCAAGGCTACACCCCGGCCAGTCTTATTAACGATGCACCTTTAGTCATCGACATTCCGGGGCAAGAAAACGAATGGCGACCGGAGAATTACAACAAAAGATTCTACGGCCCCACCAGCATCCGAGCTGCTATCACCCACTCAAGAAATATTATTTCCATCCGCTTATTGAAAGAAATGGGCATTGAAAAAGCCGTCGCAACCGCATTGCGCTTTGGCTTTACTGAAGAACAAATACCTAAAACCCTGTCTTTGGCACTGGGCAGCGGCTATGCGTCGCCGCTACAAATGGCAAGAGTTTACGCCACCTTCGCCAACGGCGGTTTCCTGATCAAGCCTTATTTTATTGAACGCATTGAATCAAATGAAGGGGAAAGCATTTACCAGGCCAAACCTGCCACCGCTTGCCCTTCATGCGATAGCAATCAATTATTAAATCGCAGCTACGCACCTAGAATTATTACACCGCAAATCTGTTTTTTAATGAATTCGCTATTAAGGGACGTGGTCCAACACGGCACCGCAACGGGCGCAAAAGTACTGGGCCGGCAAGACCTTGCCGGAAAAACCGGAACCACCAATGAACAACGCGACGCTTGGTTTAATGGTTACGCACAATCCAATGTCGCCACCGCATGGGTTGGTTTCGACGACTTTTCTCCGCTGGGGAGTGCTGAAACAGGGGGTGTAGCCGCATTGCCGATGTGGATAGAGTTTATGCGAGTTGCTCTAAAAGACAGGCCGGAAACTCCTCTGGAAATGCCGGAAGGAATAGTGAAGGCGTTTATAAGCCCGGAAACCGGCTTGCTAACCGCATCTGCGAATAAGGGAGGGATATGGGAGTTTTTCCAAGCGGAACATGTACCGGCCCGTTTCGCATCGTCCGGTAACTCGTCACCCGATGCCGATCGGTCCGATGAAAAGACGACAGAAAGCCTGTTTTGAAATAGCATTAGGTAGTACAGACGCTTTTATTAAAGTATGGTTTATGTATCGCCGGAAGACACGAAGGGCACGAATTTTTTATTTCTTCGTAGCCTTCGTGGCGATATGTTTTAACCCGTTAAATCAGCTTAACTTACCGTGACACTGTTTAAACTTTTTACCTGAACCACAAGGGCAAGGATCGTTACGGCCCACTTTATTGCCTTCCCTAACAAACGGCTGTTCTGCCGCAATAACTTCTTCCTGTTCAGGTTGCGGCTGTTCAATTAACGGCTCTTCATAAGCATCCAGAGTCGGCGCCTGCGCATGCTCAAAATGCATTTCTCGGGGAGCTTGCATCTGCTCATCCATAGCGTAAACGTCTTCTTCCTGCCTGACCTGAACTTTAAACAAAATCCCTATCACTTCGTATTTGATATGTTCAAGCAAATTGGTAAACATTTCGAACGCTTCACGCTTGTATTCCTGTTTCGGGTCTTTTTGCGCGTAGCCTCTAAAGTGTATGCCCTGACGTAGATAATCCATTGCCGCCAGATGTTCTTTCCAGCTGTTGTCCAACACTTGCAACATCACCGACTTCTCGAAGTGATGCAACACCTCCTTGGTCATCTGCTGTTCTTTATCTTTATGGTTTTGTTCCAGGATAGCAATAATGCGTTTGCGTAAGGACTCTTCCTGCAATGAATGGTCTTCATCCAGCATTTTTCGCACCGGAATTTCAACATTAAATTCCTGGTGCAAATGTTCTTCCAAACCTTTGGTATCCCATTGCTCCACCATAGTTTTGGGCGGAATATATTGAGTGATTACGTTATTGACCACATCTTCACGAATAGCTGTGATAATGCCGGATATTTCCTCCGCCGCCATCAATTCATTACGTTGCGCATACACAACCTTGCGCTGATCGTTGGCGACATCGTCATAGGCCAAAATTTCTTTACGCACATCGAAGTTGCGGTTTTCAACCTTGCGCTGAGCGCTTTCAATAGAGCGCGTTACCCAAGGATGCTCAATCGCTTCGCCGTTGCCCATGCCTAATTTTTGCATTAAACCCGCCACCCGATCCGATGCAAAAATACGCATTAAATCGTCTTGCAGCGACAAATAGAAACGGGTTGAACCGGGATCGCCCTGACGGCCCGAGCGGCCTCTTAACTGGTTGTCGATACGGCGCGACTCATGACGCTCGGAACCGATAACATGCAAACCGCCGGTAGCGATAACCTGCTCGTGCCGATCCAACCAAGCGCCGCGAACACGTTCTTTATCGGCATCGGTGGCATCTTCGCCCAACGCCGCCAATTCCGCGTCCAAATTTCCGCCGAGTACAATATCGGTACCCCGTCCGGCCATGTTGGTGGCGATAGTCACCGCTCCCGGCATACCGGCCTGTTCAATAATATGCGCTTCGCGTTCGTGTTGTTTGGCATTCAGCACTTCGTGTTTAATGCCCAGCTTATTCAATAACGCGGACAGCCGCTCGGAATTTTCAATCGACGTGGTTCCCACCAACACCGGCTGTCCACGACTCACGCACTCTTTAATATCATCGGCAACGGCGCTATATTTTTCATCGGCGGTCAGGAACACGACGTCGCCCAAATCCCTACGAATCATGTTGCGATGCGTAGGAATGACGACAACTTCAAGGCCGTAAATCTTGTTCAACTCGAACGCTTCGGTATCCGCCGTACCGGTCATACCGGATAATTTTTCATACAAGCGGAAATAGTTCTGGAAAGTAATCGAGGCCAAGGTTTGGTTTTCATTTTGAATCGAAACATGCTCTTTAGCTTCAATGGCCTGATGCAAACCCTCCGACCAGCGCCGTCCGGGCATAATCCGGCCGGTAAATTCATCGACGATAATGACTTCATCATTGGCGACGATATAGTCCACATCTTTTTTAAATAACACATGACCACGCAAGGAAGCGGTCAGATAGTGCATCAGACGGATATTGGTCGCGTCATACAAACTGCTGCCGTCCACCATCAAGCCATGTTCGACCATCAAACGCTCAACCCGTTCATGGCCCTCTTCGGTCAGGTACAACTGGCGAACTTTTTCATCGACCGAATAATCGCCCGGTCCGTTTTCTTTTTCCTGTTTGGTCAAAGAGGGGATGATTTCATTGACCTTGGTGTAGATTTCAGTGCTTTCTTCGGTAGGACCCGAGATAATCAGCGGCGTTCTCGCTTCATCGATAAGGATCGAATCCACCTCATCGACAATGGCAAAACTTAAATCGCGCTGGACTTTCTGTTCCAAACTGAAAGCCATATTGTCGCGCAAATAATCGAAACCGAATTCGTTGTTAGTTCCGTAAGTGATGTCCGAAGCATACGATTGGCGCCGAGCATCGCTTTCCATTTGGCTGATAATCACGCCGGTGGTTAAGCCCAGAAAGCCGTAAAGCTTGCCCATCCATTCGGAGTCGCGCTTGGCCAGATAATCGTTAACGGTAACGACATGGACGCCGCGTCCCGGCAAAGCATTCAAGTAAGCCGCCAAGGTCGCCATCAGGGTTTTACCCTCGCCGGTTTTCATTTCGGCGATTTTGCCGTCATGAAGAATCATGCCGCCGATCAATTGCACATCGAAATGGCGCATACCGAAGACTCTGGTCGATGCCTCCCTGACTGTCGCAAATGCTTCCGGCAGCAGATTGTCCAGTTTTTCGCCTTGCGCCAAGCGATCACGAAACTCCTGTGTTTTTGCTTTTAACGCATCATCGGATAATTTTTCGTAATCAGAAGCCAGAGCATTGATCTTCTTGACCAACGACTTTTTCTTCTTTATCAGCCTGTCGTTACGGCTCCCTATAACAAATCTAACCAACTTACCCAGCATGTTTTTTTCCGGTATGAATTTAGTAAATGATTGAATAAAACCGTGGGATTATATACTGTCTATTGTTTTAGTTACAGTCTTTATCGCCTCGATAAAAGGCCTTAGCCGTCATTACGGCAGCGTCAATTTTGATGAATTCGCCGACTAAAAGACACTATCGTCATTTATTACATCGTCGCTGGAGTGTCGATTTTACCTATACCGGCAAGCGAAGCCCGCACTCCGGTTGCACCGTCATTGCAAATGATAATGCAATAAAGTAAACGGCAAAAACCTCAGACAATGAAACGCAGATGACGCAGATAATTATGATAAACACGGATAAGCCGTAAAAAAATCGGCGTTAATCATAACTATCGGCGTCATCTGCGTTCTATTTTTGTTGAATTCAGCATAACTTTATGTGTTTGGAGCTAAAGCTTATAGCGTATGACGCCTACAGAACAAAACCTGTTTGAATGGTAAATCAATGTTCAGTTAGCGGACTCAGCGCTAACGAAACCTTTCTTCCTGTACGTACTTATTGGGCGCTTCACAATACATGACCATCGTTATCAGCTCGGCAACATTTTCAGCCTGCATCTTTTCCATAATGCTTGCCCGATGCACATCCACGGTGCGATTGCTGATATTGAGTATTTTTGCGGATTCTTTGTTGGAATGGCTTTTAACGATCAGACCCAAAACTTCTTTTTCCCGAGCGGTTAAATGATCGATGCGATCTTGGATACGGCGTTTCTTGACCCGCTCTTCCCTGAACACGATATCCTTTTTTACAGCCTCATTGATGCGTTCCAGCAATACCCCATTATCAAAAGGCTTTTCCAGAAAATCAACGGCACCGGCCCTGAAGGCTTTGGCCGAGTCGGCGATATCGGCATGACCGCTGATGAATATAATAGGAATGCTAATGTTTCGGTTCAATAACTCGTTCTGAAGATCATGTCCGCTCATTAACGGCATTCTGACATCCAACAGCAGGCATCCTGGATGCGCAGGGTCATAATCATTCAAAAAAGCTTCGGCGGAATCGAAACTCCGAACTGTTTGTCCGGTTGATTCAATCAATAAAGTTAGCGAATCGCGTATTGCGAATTCATCATCCACTAAATAAATGACAGGTGTTGAGTTATTAACGCTCATCTGATTTTCTCCGTATGGGTAAGGTGAAATAAAAAGTGGTGCCTTTTCCAACTTGGCTATTGAAATGCAATGTACCTTCATGGGCTTCGATAAGTGAACGACTGATGGATAAGCCCATGCCCATGCCATCAATTTTGGTCGTATAAAAAGGTGTCAAAATTTTTTGTTGCTGTTCTTCATTAAGTCCCGGCCCATTGTCCTTCACCCTCACTTGAATGCCGTCATTCAAGGTTAAACGGCTATGAATGGTTATCTGGCGTTGTTGTTTGGCGGGTAAATGCTGTAAGGCCTCAATGCTATTTCTGATCAGGTTGATGATGACCTGCTCAATTTGAACATGATCGACATCGACAGACGGTAAATGGCTTTCCAGTTCAAATATCAGCTTAATGTCATTTTGTTTAAGTTCGGCGATGCACAGACTGACCGCGTCATGGATCAAAGCATTAAGATCGGTCATTGATCGGTGTTTGGCATGAGATTTAACGAACTCCCTCATGCGATGAATGATCCGCCCCGCTCTTAAAGCCTGTTGTTGGGTTTTATGCAAAATATCCGTCAATTTTATTAAATCAGGCTCTTCGGAATTAATAAGATTTAAACTGACTTGGGTATAACTGGAGATAGCCGACAAAGGCTGGTTAACTTCATGAGCAATACCTGAGGCCATTTCTCCCATCAGCCCAAGACGGGTGACATGGGCAAGCTCGTCCAAGTGCTCCTTGTCCCGTTGCTCGCGGTGTTTGCGCAAACTCACATCGCGCACAATATTGGTAAAATAGTGCTCGTTATCGATCGAAAACTCCGCAACCGACAAATCCAGAGGCACTATCGAACCATCTTTACGAATCCCTTCAATCTCCTGAATTTGACCGACACATAACAGGCCTCGGGTTAAATTGTTGCAATCGTTTTGCGATGACGGCATCAGCTTGCTAATGTAGCAACCGATCAGTTCCTCCGGTTTATAACCGAAAATAGTTTCCACTGCGGCGTTAGCGGATACGATCATATCGGACATATCGATAGTAATAATACCTTCTACCGAAGCATTAAAAATGGAATTAAGCTTGGCCTCACGCTCCACTAATTGATGCCGGGAACGACGCAGCTCTTCAACTTTCTTCATTAAACTCAGATTGCTGGCGGTCAACGCATTGGTCTGCCGGCGAATCTTTTCTTCCAACCTCTCATTAAGACTGGCGATGGTTTCTTGCGCTTGCTTGCGTTCGGTTATGTTGTTAATGGTCAGACAGATCTGTAATGCGTTTTTGTCGTTGTAAATAACTCTTGCATAGCATTCCACATAAGTTGTGGGACTGGTTTTATCGCAGGATTGCGCTGGGACCTTCTTGCAAAGTTGGAAGTATTGGCATTCCGGATGATCCGGCGCGTCGACGCTGTCGCTAATTTTAGCGTTAAGGATTGGAGCGTTTTTCGGCTCTAAAAGTTTACGCAGAAACAAGTAATAATTATCTTGATCCGAAGGATGAATAAATTTTCCGAAGCGCTGGTTGATCAGCTCTTTTTTTGAACAACCCAGCAAAGCGGCCGCCGCAACATTGTTTTTTTGAATAATCCCGGTTTCATTCAGCGTCAGATAACCGACAGGCGATGAGTCGTAAAGTTGTGCGTAATTATCGCGAGATGCGGTCAGATCTTGATGCGCCCGGTTTAATTCTTCATTTTGCATTTTCAGCTCTATTTGATGAACCTGAAACTCAAATAGCAGCTTTTGAACATCCTCAGTAGACATTCGTGCAATATCGGCCCCGGAATGAGAAAGCATGATTTCCGCCTGTTTTCGGATAGTTTCGCGGTGCTTATCTAACAAGGCTTCCGCTTTCCTGTTAATACCCATAGCATTCATATATTTAAGTCGTTCATAATTAATATTCGGTTCCGGGGCGCCCTCCCCCGGAATAAGCCTGCGTTTTTTCGCAAAATTATCTTATTTATTCACTACTTTTGACTATGCCGGACTTTACCGGCTTACTCTATAAGTATTGTTAAAATTGTTGAAATAAAGACGGGAAAACCGAATTTACCGTTCAGCTTGACACAACCCAGTCCTCCATAAAATTCCGGCCTATGGGGCATTCAGCCTTTTAGCAGCCTATTAAGGAGTTCATTGATAATGACTTCTAATGCCTCAGCATTGGCGCCATACAATCCTCTTTGTCAAAAAGAGCAGTTGAACAGCCCCCGTCATCAATTTAAACCGAAAAACCATGAAATGTAAGTAACGAGGTTGCCTTGAAAACACAAAGCCCGTTATTGCATGAGCGTAATCAGGGCTTCTGCTTAGAAAAGAATAATTTCATAGCAATACCTTAAGTTGAGATCGATGAAAGCAACTGAACAACCTCATCTACCTCATAATCTTAAACACTAGCTCATAATGTACGATATTAGTGTGTGGAAATACATAAGCTAAACCACTTAGGTATGTATACGAATTTTGCAGTCATTTTCTTTATTATAAGATTTAACCGGAGACCACCGCTGGAGAGTCCGGAGACTAACATGACACCTAATATAGAAAACGATGAGCGACAGTTGAATATACCCTGGCAACATAAAATTTCCGGGATCGATATTGAACTCAAGGAAATGCAATTTATGAATGAAGAAGCCGAGTATTACAAATTGCTCAAAACAAAATCAAAGAAAAATACACATGCGGAAGATAAAACCACCCGATTTTTTTCTGTAGAAATGTGACTGCATCAACGTTTTAAAAGCAGGCTTGAGTACTGCGCGGCTTAGACTGGCTGTAGCGCCTAAAACGGCATATTTCATTTCGGGTGACTGGGTCAAGCTCACCTTTTTTAGCGAGGTCTTAGTTCCCGGCGTCTTGTTTCAGGGTTCGTCTTGTTGCGCGCTACTCTGGGGTGTTCCAAAAGATCATTAAAAATTATCGTGATAAAAGATATTTTTATTATCCAAGGAGTACAAATGCAATGTTTGAAAAACTTAAGGAAGATATTGGCATGTTTAGTTCGTTTTTTTTAATGATCCCGCAACTTACAAATAGCAAACTGGCCATCGATACCTTACGGATTAGCGAAGCCAAATACCGCAGCTTATTCGAGAATATCGATCAGGGCGTTATTTACCTGGACCGAACAGGCGTGGTAATCGCCGTCAACCAAGCCGCAGAGCAGCTTCTCGGCTTACCTCGCGACGTTATTGTCGGGCGTAAGTTTGCCGATTCCTGCTTTAAAGTGATCAAGGAAGACGGCTCCATTTTTCCCGAGGAACAACAGCCGCCAATGCAGGCCTTGCATACTGGAAAGCCGGTCGAGGGCGTGATTATGGGCTTGTTCAATTCCGCGCGGCAAAATTACATTTGGCTTGTCGTTCACGCAGTCCCCGAATTCAGAATGAACGAGCATCAGCCGCATCAGATTTTAATGACCTTGACCGATATTACTCGGCAAAAGCAGTCTGAAGGCAAACTGAGTATGGCCTCGGTCATTTTTAACACTATCGGAGAAGGCATATTTGTGACCGATAAACACAAAAAAATCATTTCGGTTAATGAAGCCTTCACCACCCTGACCGGTTTTAGCCAACAAGATGTTTACGGCAAAAACGCGCGTTTTTTACACGCAAAGAAACATCATTTAACAAGTGACGACGACTTAAACGCCCCTGGCACAGGGCTAAATAGTTGGCAGGGTGAAATCTGGCGGCGCCGTAAAACCAATCCGGATTTTCCTTCGTGGACAACCATTAGCGAAGTAAAAGATGCAAACGGCGAAGTGTCCCATTGTGTTCATGTATTCATGGATATCACGCATTTTAAGAAAGCTCAGGATCATCTGGGTTTTTTGGCCTACCATGATCCTTTAACCAAATTACCCAATCGGCTATTGCTGAAAGATCGCATCGACCATTCCTTACAAACCGCATTGCGGGAAGGCTCGCAGGCAGCCGTATTGTTTCTTGATCTTGATCGTTTTAAGGGCATTAACGACACTTACGGTCATGAAGTCGGTGACGGTTTATTAAGAGAAGTCGCAAAACGCATCAAAAACCTGGTCAGGAAAGAAGACACGGTTTCACGCTATGCCGGCGATGAATTCGTCGTGTTTATGGAAAATATTCCCGATGCTAAAAATCCCGCCAAGCTCGCGCAAAAGCTGATCGAAACCTTTAACGCGCCCGCTTATATTAAAGGACACCGGTTAAAAATATCGACCAGTGTCGGCATCAGTTTATTTCCACAGGACGGGCAGGATACCGACACTTTGATCAAGAATGCCGATGCGGCCATGTACCGCGCCAAGAAAGAAGGCCGGAACAACTTTCAATATTACAGCATGGAGCTGACCACCGAAGCTTTCGAAAAAATGTCGAGGGAACGGGCATTACGCCAATCGCTGGAGCGGCATGAACTGATTTTGTATTACCAACCGCAAGTTTGTCTTAAAACCGGAAAACTGGTCGGCGTCGAGTCTTTAGTGCGCTGGATGCATCCGACCGAGGGTTTACTGCCGCCCAAACACTTTATTCCCATAGCCGAAGAAAGCGGATTTATTGTCGCGCTGGGCGAATGGGTATTAAAAAATGCGTGTATGCAGATGCGCCGTTGGTTGGATGAGGGCTTAAAGATCAATAAAATGGTCGTCAATGTTTCCGCCATCCAATTCTTGCGCTCCGATTTCGTTGCTACGGTTGAGCGGGTATTACATTCGATCGGACTGGATCCTTGCTACCTTGAGCTGGAGCTTACCGGCAGCAGTTTTATGGACCATTCCGATCAAACCATCAAAGCGCTTAATCAGTTAGTTGCAGCGGGCATAGACTTGACTATCGATGATTTTGGCATCGGCTGTTTTTCGTTTAATAATTTAAAACGCATTCCGGTCAAAAAATTAAAAATTAACAGTTCATTTGTTGTTGATGTCTTGAATAACGCTAATGATGAAGACATTGCCCGCGCGGTGATCGCCTTAGGCCATGGTTTACATTTACAAGTTATCGCGATGGGCATTGAATCGAACGCCCAGCAAAACCGGCTTAGAGATTTAGGTTGTGACGAAGGACAAGGCTATTTATACAGTTCGCCGGTTTTACCTTGGTCGACGGTATTCCGAACATTAGTGGCCGAATAAGACGCGTCACAGCACCACGCCCTAAACCGGCCTGTCGCCGCCATTGATAAGCACTCACCCGTTAGGCGTGTGCATGTTGCCGCCTGATATTTAAGTTATATAGCGCCCGGAATTAATAGAGCGACACAAAGTCTGGAGAGGATCTGCTATCGTTCCCACGCTCCGGCAAGCTCCCTCTCGGCAATTGCTCCTGCATTGCTCTACTTACCTACATCCATGTAGGCATCCTGCTGGAGAGGGTTGGGGTGAGGAGAATAAAAATAAGGAAAAAAGCCTTATTTGATCCCCTCATCCTAACCTTCTCCCGGCGGGAGAAGGGACTGTCCATCCTTAACTTAATGGCAGTGACGCTCCGGCGTGGAAACGATATCGCTTTATTCACTCCGGACTCTATAACTCATGATTGCACTGTACTATCGAGAACCTACTGAATCATGAATACTACACAGAGGCAGTGAATAACCCGTGCTCCGGAGCGGCATTAATCACGACCGATCTTAATCCTGCAACGTAAAAATAATCGGCACGATGACCGAACCGGCAACAGCTGTTTCACCGCGTTTGGCCGGGGTGAACCGCCATTGTTTGAGAGCTTCAACGGCCGACTCGTCAAGTATTTCATAGCCGCTGCTATGTTCAATTTCTACTGCGACACTTAAGCCCTCCTCGGAAACTAGCACCCTTAGCAGCACTTTCCCTTGCCACCCCATGCTTTTTGCCAGGGAAGGATAGTCGGGTTTGGGGTTTTCTTCATAGTCGGCGCTGATAGCGGATTCGATAAACGGCTCGATTTTAGCCGGTGGCGCTATGTCGGGCGTTGCGGTCACGTTCGTGTTTTGTGTAACGGGTTGCGTTTCAAAAACCTGTTGCTTCGGCGCAAAATCGGCCGGTTCCTGCACCACAGGCCTTTTTTTAAGCGTTGGCTTGGGTTGAATTTTTTTCGGGGACGGCTTTATTTTAGCCGCCGGTTGCGCTGTAGGAGGTGGCGGCGGGGCAATCTTGGGTTTGGGCGCCGAAACAGGAATTATCGTAACTTCCATCGCTACAGGACGGACAGGGGCGACCTGTTCGGCAAAAAAACCTAGCCATATCAACCCCAATCCATGCAGCAGCACGACTATAATCGAACTTAAGGTCAGCATTTTGACCGTTCGCCGCTTGGCAAACAGATTGCCAAACATTCCACTCCCCCCCCGGCTAATAATTTTCATCGGTCTGTTGCCGGCCGACGATGCCGATGCGTTATTTAACCCGACACTGACAATCGGCGGTAAACGACTCTGCGGGTTTTCCTCTTTGCGGTGGCTGACGAAGCCCGATTCTTCATCAAAAGAAGTACGTCGATGCAGTCCTTGTTGATTATCAAGCTGAAATTTTATCTGTTGGAACAAGCGCATAATAAGGCTGATTTTAAGGAAAAAGGGCTACGCTGTGGAAAACTGAATTAACCCTTTTTCAGGAATACAGAATAACCAGCCAAGGGCCCAAGCGCGCGGAACGAATCGGAAACGCTTTCTGCAATGCGCCCAACACTGCGGCGTCGTCAATCGGAAACACACCGCTGACGCGCAACCGCCCAATTTCGGCGCCTTTCAGCACAATGTGCGTCCTGGCATAGCGATTTAGCTCGGCAACGACCTCGGTCAACGGCTGATCGCGAAAAATAAGCTTGCCGCGCTGCCAAGCGTTGGCCTGGTTAAGATTGGCCGGTTCGGCCCGGTTTAACTCGCCGTATCCGGCATAATGCAGACGCTCGCTCTCGACGACGCGCACCGGCTCCACCCCGGACTTGCCGGGCAAACGCACACTTACCGCATGCTCGCTCACGGTTATATCGACCGCACCGGATGCCTGTTCGAACACCTCAAACACGGTTCCCAGCGCACGAACTGTCGTATTTCCAGCCACTACTTCGAACGGGCGGGCGGCATCCTTGGCAACTCTAAATTCAGCCTGGCCTTTCAGCAACTCGACTCGCCTGAGCTTTCTCGACAAATCCAAAGCAATGGCGGTATCGGTATTCAAGAACACCGAACTGCCGTCAGCCAGCACAACTTTTTTTTGTTCGCCGACCACCGTTGAATAATCGCTCAGCATCCAATCGGCCAGTGGCGACCACGCCATCCCAACCCCCAACAACAAAGACGCCGCCGTTGCCAAGCCCAAGCTCCATGAACTCCGGCGGGAGGGCTTGATGTTACCCCTCGCATTCAGACCTTGCAGAGCTACGTCGGCGGTCTGCTTTGCCTTAAGTACCTGGGCAGTCGTGCCCCACAAACTCTCCGCTTCGGCAAATGCCGTTTGGTGCGCGCCGTCCTGTTGCAGCCACCGCTCGAATTCGCACCGCGTTTCGGCGCTGACCGAGCCTGAGCGCAGCAGCACCAACCAATCGATGGCCTCGTCGGCAAGTGTCTCGCCTGAATGTTCTGGTTCGGTATTCATTAACAAGGAGTCTTTAATAGGGAAGAACAGCAAAAATAAACCACGGCGATGCGGAAAGACATCATTTCCCGGTTCAAGATTCATCGCAGCGGACCCGGCAATGCTTTAGCGCCTGGGCAATACGCTTACCGACCATGCGTTCCGATATGCCTAGGCGCTCGCCGATCCGGGCGTAGGTTAAACCTTCGACTGCGCTCAGGTATAAAGCGGTCCGGCAGTCTTCCGGCAATTCCTCCAACGCTGTTTGTACCCGGTCCAGATCTTGCCACATCATTGTCCTTTGCTCGGAATCGGGATCGTTACAGGGAACAAGCTCCAAAAAATCGACCTCGTCATTCTGATTGGGGGCATAGTTAGCGCGGACGCGTTCCTTACGGACATGATCGACCACCAGATTGCCGGCAATAGAAAATGCCGGCGCCCGGCGGTTTTGGCTTGGCACGCTTTGCTCTGAGACATGGAGACGCAGATAAGTTTCCTGAGCCAAGTCGGCTGCGGTGGCGGGACAATGCAAGCGGCGCAGAAAAAATCGGGTCAAATCTTCACGGGTTTCCAAAAAGAATTGGCCGAATGTTTCAATCGTAGAAATCATAATCAAGATATTGAAGCGGGAACAGGTGTTAGGCGATATACCCAACAATGCTTCTACTCTAAAAGCAATTATGGTGCCATAAAAATAAGTATAAAATTCAGTCACATAAAAAACACCTACCTGTCGCTATGGCATATAACCTATTCGGGTGCGCGATATGCCGCACTTGATCCTTTAGCGATGGGTACCGGCCAATAAAATCCATTTACTGAGTTCCTGATTTTTTCACTGATACGTCTTTTGTTGTGTACGCCAATAATCGGCATTGTGCCTTAACATTCAGGAGCTTTTGTGAAAAAAAACCCATACCCTTCGCCTTTACGGCTCTGGCTTTAGTCCTCGCAAGCCATGCCGCCGCCGCGGAAAATCCGCAAGATACCGTTCACGCTTATGCAATCCCGGCGGGAACGTTGAACGAAGCACTGACCGAATTTGCCGATCAGACCAATATCAAACTGGTGTTCAATGCCGATTTAGCCCGCGATCTGAAATCACCGGCGTTACAAGAAAAGCTTTCGATCGACCAGGGCCTGAATAGGCTGTTGAAAAATTCAGGCTTGGTTTACCGAATTATCGATAACAATACGGCTATCATTGAGCCCAAGCCTGCGCCGGAGCAGCACAATAAAGCCGATCCGGCCACATTGAAACCGATGACGGTAAAAGGGAACAGGGATTTTGAGCCAAATGATCCTTACAACTCCGACTACAACCGTTCCAATGCCGCCACCGCCACCAAGACCGATACGCCGATCATGGAAACACCGATCTCCATTCAAGTCGTACCCAGGGCAGTCATGCAGGATCAGCAAAGCATCCAGGTCGGCGATGCGATTAAAAACGTCAGCGGCGTGTTCCAAGGCTTAAGTTTCGGTGGTTTTGCCGAAACTTTCCTGATCCGCGGCTTCAATACCCAGTTTAACAATTACCTGGACGGCTTCAGATGGCCGGCCAGCCGTCTGACCCTTGCCAATATTGAGCGGGTTGAAGTGGTCAAAGGCGCGGCGGCAAAGCACTGCCCGCTGAGCCTATTTCATTTATCGGCTCTGTTCGTTTGGATTTCTAAAATAGGCGGGACGGGAATTGCAACCCATACGCGCCAACTTAAGAGCTAAGGCGTTGAAAGTTGGAAGGCGCCGGTCGGGGCATTCGCCCCGACCGTAACGTTTAAAGAGCCTTCAATCAATGAGTTGCATTGAACTATTAAACGTGTGGACGGGTTAAATAACCCGTCCAGCCGCCGTTTTTCCTTAAGTTGGCGCGTATGGATTTGCAAGCCCGTCCTTAACGTTTTCGCGATGCCTCCCGACTGCGTTAATCAACGTGAAACTTGCGGACGAGGCAATATGCCCCGTTCGGCTCAGAAAGATCGTTCGCAACATTCTGAAAAATTTGCTCTCGGTTAGCGTTACCAATCCCGCTCAGGTTAATTTCAATTTAAAGATGCGTATTTCTACATCTTCAAACGTCTTATCAAGTAACACTGTTTTTTTGTTCGTTGTTATGACAACGCCTGGAGCTTGATTCAATGCATGAGGAAAATATGAAACGATTTGCGCTTGATTTACCGCAAGGTGAGGCATTCAATAGTACCGATGCCGAGCAACAACGCCTGTTGCGCTTAAAAAAACGCCGGAAACTTTGGCTCAGCGTGCATTTATGGCTGGGCTTGCTGCTGGGATTTTTCCTGACGGTGTTCGGCGTCACCGGCAGTATTCTGGTATTTTACGAAGAAATCGATAACGTTTTAAACGCCGATTTAAGAACCGTACAAGCATCGGCCCAAGGCGAAGCGGCTTACCGTTCTATTGCCGAAATTCAGTCTGCCGCCATCGCGGCCATGCCTTCCCAGGCAAAGCTAAAGTTTGTCAATTATCCTGCCGACACAGCATCCTCCTATAGGCTTGGCTTCGCCGTTCCTACTGCGGTCGAGGATGAAACAGACGAATGGCAGGTGCACGTCAATCCTTATACAGCGCAAGTATTGGGCACACATTTGATCAAAAAGGCCGAGGATATGTTCCCCAGCGCTTTGATTCCGTTTGTGTTCCGTTTGCATTTTGCGCTGCTGTCCGGCGAAATCGGGGGGATTATTGTCGGCATCATGGGCGTCATTCTGCTGTTTTCGGTGCTCACCGGCCTGATTGTGTGGTGGCCGTTAACGGGAAACTGGCGGCGGGTCTTGACCATTAAATCCCGCGCCAGCGCCGAACGCTTTAATCATGATTTGCATCAAACCTCGGGATTCTACACATTCCCGGTTTTATTCGTGGTGCTGCTTTCAGGCGTTTACATGAATTTGCCCGATCAATTCATGGCGCTGGTCAAACAGCTGTCGCCCGGTACTCAAGGTTTTATGGATAGCCCGCATTCATTGCCGGCTGTTGGTAAACAGCCGATTGATTTGGCACTGGCACTCAGCATTGTTAGAAGCCGTTATCCTGAAGGTCGAATCGATTGGCTGAGTTTTCCCGAGGGCGAGGTAGGCGTTTATCGTATTAGCATCATCAATGTGCAGGAACTCAGCCGGTTCTGGTCGGAACGGCAGGTAAGTATCGATCAATACAACGGCACGATTTTGAAAGTGCAAGATCCCACTACCCGCGCTACCGCCGGGCAAACCTTTGTCGAATGGCAATGGCCGCTACACAGCGGCAGGGCTTTCGGTTGGACCGGGCGGATTCTAGTATTTTTATCCGGCTTGGCATGCCCGGTATTGTTCATTACCGGGCTGCTCCGTTGGCTGCAAAAACGCCGGGCTAAATTGCATCGCCATATTGTTTAATGCGTGCAATCTGATTAGATCCGTAGCCTGGGTGGAGTAACGCGAAACCCAGCGTTGATACCGATTGTTTTATAGCATTCAATCCAAAGCTTTCCATTTAAAACGGGACAAAACAAGAGTGCGGGCTCCTACTGCATCATCAAACTGTCCCGGCTTTAAATGAAAAGCCCAATCCAGCTATCCCGCTATCACTCAAGCCAACAAACTCGCGGAAATGTTGGCTTAACTCAATGCGGCAAGCAACTTAAGAGGAGCGATGGACCTATCAAAAAACTGCGGCATATCACCTAAACCACGTCATATGACACAGCGCCAAGCGCCTTTAATTTTCCTGAGCCATCAACACCGGCAAAGCTTTGAAGTTATGGCATAAACAATGCTTATCGCTAAGGTTCACTACCTACCGCGCTTTTGCTTATGTCCAAAACCAACTTGCTGAAATTTCCTGTTGACCCTTTTGCGTTTCTCATTAATCAGCATCGTTCTGAACTAAGCCACTTTATCACCCGCAAACTCGGCAGCACGGATATTTCAGAGGATATTTTGCAAGATGCTTATTTGCGCCTGCAACACTACCCGTCACTGGACAACGTCGATAATCCGCGTGCCTTTGTGTTTCGTATCGTGGCGAATCTGGTGATTGATTACCAGCGCAGCGCCGGCAACCGAATGCCGCACGATAGCGATGAAGCAGTCTTGCATGCCATTGCCGATACCGTATCGGAACCCGATGAACAGTGCATGGCCTTACAGCGCCTCGATATTATTAACGCAGCCTTGGAAGAATTGCCTTACAAATGCCGACAGGCGTTTTATCTCAATCGCGTCGAAGGCTATTCCCACGCCGAAATTGCCGAGCAACTGCAACTATCGACCAGTATGGTCGCCAAACATCTGTTCAGGGCGATGACTCATTGCCGCGACCGCTTGAAAAACCGATGAACAAGCTATTTTGTGTACAATAACGGCAACAAACCCGCGCTTAAACGTCATATTTATAAAACGTCCTCCCAAAATATTTAGGATCAACCGTGTCTATATCTGAAATAACCGCATTATCGGACCAAGCCATAGAATGGGTCATATTGCTGCATTCAGGCGAGGCAACGGAAGCCAACCTGCAACAGGCGCAACAGTGGCAAAATCGGAGTGCGGCGCATCGAAACGCTTATCGGGACGCCGAACAATTATGGCTGGAGATGGGGCTGGCGTTTCAAGCCACTGAGACCAAAGCACCGGCAATACAGCCGCGCCTCATTAATCGACGGCAAGCGGCAAGTTTGGCGGCAGCCCTGATCTTTTGCGCGCTGATTACGCCATTTTCCGCTTTTACCGAGCGCTGGCGAAGCGATTACCATACCGCCGTCGGCGAACAAAAAAACATTACCTTAAGCGATGGCAGTCAGGTCATACTTAATACCGATACCGCGCTGGCGGTAGAACTGAATGCAACCGGGCGGCATATCAAGCTGCTGCGCGGACAAGCGCAATTTACTGTTGCGCACGACCCGCAAAGGCCTTTTGAAGTCACTACCGATCATGCGGTCGTCAAAGCGTTGGGAACGATTTTTGAGGTGCTCGATGACGAACAAGACACCCGCGTAACGGTACTGGAGCATGCGGTCAGCATCAAAGCGCCGCACGATGCGGCCTACTTGGACAATGCCCGCATTGAAGCCGGTCAACAGGCGCGTTACCGCATCGGCAAAGGCTTGGCAACTATCGAAACGGTTGATCTCAAACAAAATAGCGCCTGGCAACGCGGCAAACTGATTGTTAAAAGCCAACCCCTGGCCGCCGTTATTGCCGATCTAAACCGTTATTACCCCGGCAAAATCGTCATGACCAATAAGCGGTTGTCGCAATTGCGTGTCAGCGGCGCATTTCCGTTGGATAATCCCGGCGAGGTCACGGCAATGCTGGAACAATCGTTGCCGTTAACAATAAGGCATATCACGCCTTGGCTGATGTTGGTGCAAGGTTTGTAGCAGTCTCGATGATTTCCCTCGAACGACTTAAGGTAACTCGCAATAAATACCCCACCGACTCGAATCGTTCCCACGTTCCTGTGCTCGTCGTTATACACAAGT
>JAPLRU010000114.1 GCA_026399025.1 Methylobacter sp. | reverse complement strand
TGTTTATTACGAGACTTGGCACTGGCCCGCTTTTAATATCGCGGACTCCGCAATTACCTTAGGCGTAATGTTAATGCTGGCCGAATCCTTCGGCTGGGGACAAGCAAAAAAGCCGGATTCAGTGTAGAGGCAAAAAGTTAACGCCCGTTGAAAAACAGACGCTTCACCACGAAGACACGAAGAGCACGAAGATTATAAAACTTCGTGCTCTTCGTGTCTTCGTGGTGAGTAAAAATACGTAACATCCGCTATGTTCTTTCATGGAAATCACCTAATCATCATTATCTGCGCTATCCGTGTTCCGGTTTTCCAGCAAACTCAAAAACCGTTGCCAATCAAAAGATGCGCCCGGATCGGTTTTCCGTCCCGGCGCAATATCGCTATGCCCGGCAATGCGTTGCGGCGACAGCTTGGGATAAGCTTCAAGCAATACGCTAACCACCGCCGCAAGTTGCGTATATTGCCGGTCGGTATACTCAATCTCTTCGGTCCCTTCAAGTTCTATACCGATAGAAAAATCATTGCAGCGTTGCCGACCTTCATAAACCGACTTCCCCGCATGCCAAGCCCGCTTATCGAACGGCACATACTGAACGCAACTGCCATCGCGCCTAATCAGTAAATGCGCCGATACGGTGAGTTGATAAATGTCTTTAAAATACGGATGTTCGTCAGGATCAAGCTGATTGCAAAACAGCTTGTCTATATAATGATTGCCGAATTCGCCGGGCGGAAGACTGATGCAGTGAATAACCAGCAAGGAAATATCCGTTGAGTCCGGCCTGTCGTCAAAGTTAGGCGTAGCAATGTGGTTACTGCCGGTTAAGCGGTGTTGCTCTATTTTCATAAGTTAGATAAAAGTAAAAACGGGAACGAAACACGGTAATCGGCATCAATGCCGCCTATTATTGGTCAAAACGCTAAAGGGAGGCTAGGTTATGACTCATTTATTTTCAAGTAATCACAGATACCGGACAATGGACAACAGCCAGCAACTCGATTCAGCGTTGACGAAAACCAACAAGGCCGATAACTTGGACAAAATCAAGCCGGTTTTTTTTCACTATTTCGAGCCGGCGGTTAATGATTGTTGTATGCGCATTGAGCTTGAGTTCGGTGTGCAGTTAGGCAAAAACCGGGAAAAATTCAGCAAAGATCAATACATCAAATTACTGGAATACCTGCGCTCGGTGCGGAAAGACCTTAAGCAAAATTATTTACTCAACGTAAACGCTCTGTTCGGCGACAGCTCGCAGAGACCTGAAAATGACCGAAATAAACCACCGGATTTTTCCAAGGTTGCGCTGCTCAGTCATGAGGTGGTCAAAGAAAACCATGTGATAACTCAGATTATCCGTCAGTGCGAGCAGTCGTTTTATGAGGAATTGACCAGCCTTAACAAACACCTTGCACTCCGGCAGGGCAAACAAACGATTACCGACAGTCAAAATCCGATATTTCCGGACAAATTGCTCCGCGCCTTAGCCGATGTCGTGAATCCGCTGAAATTAAACACGGATAGTAAAATCGCGCTGTATAAATCGTTTGATGCGGGCGTTTTCAGTCAGTTGGGCTTTATTTATCGGGAGCTGATTAAAGGGTGCGAAACCGCCGCTCCGGCGCAGTTGCATAGCGTCGGCGAGGACAAGCAACAGCCTGAACCGGCGGCTGCCGTCGAACAAGCCAGTGCCGAGTTTACGCTGTTGCAGCAAAAATTGGAGCGTTGGCGCTCGCTTCATTCCGACTCCGCTTATGGCTTGGCGTCAGTGGCCGCAGGCGATTTTTACGAACATTTTGAAATCAAGAACGCTTTGCAAATTCTTCAACAACTGAGCGATGACCGGGTGCCCACTGCAAACAAACCGCCGTTAAAAGCGCGAGTGCTAAAACAACTCGAAGAGCTGAGTTTTAACCATAAGCCTAGATACCTGAATAAACAGGACGAAGACACGCTGGATTTGACCGCATTGATTTTTAGCCGAATAGAGCGCGATGAAGTGCTGCCGAAGACCGTGAAAACCGTCGTTTTACAATTGGAAACGCCTCTGGCGGCGATCTCTTTGGGGCAAGGCCGTCTTTTTACCGATCCAAACAGCCCGGTCAGACAGCTACTTGACGATGTGTTCGCGGCAGGCATGTTTTTAAATACGGACGAACTTGATGACCGCTTGATTCAGGAGCGCATCGCCAACGCCGTAAAAAAAATAACCCGAAACGGTGCCGACGAACTTTCAACGTGGATAACCGAAGCAGGCGAATTTTCAACTTATCTGAACAAGCAAAAACAGCGCAGCCGGACTATCGAAGACAACGCACGGCAGTTGCTGCGCGATAAACAAGCCGAAGCATCAAGCCGCAAAACAGTCGCCACAGCCCTTGAAAACAGCATGAAAGGCAAAGCATTGCCCGCCGCGATAGCCGAATTTTTAAGTGAAGTCTGGTCGAAGGTGTTGCTCGACGCGTATGCACACCAAGATGAACAGCCCGAGCACTGGCAAAAATCGGTGCAAGCCATGGATGAGCTGATTGTCAGTGTGATGCCTCCGGCGGACGAGTACGCAAGAAAACAGATATTAAAACTTTTGCCCGGCCTGATTGCGGAATTAAGAAACGGCCTCAAGCAAATCGCCTACGATAAATCCGCGCAGTCGCGTTTTTTTAAAGACCTTGCGGTCTGGCATATTATCTTAATGGATAAAAAGGCCAAGCCGCTAAGCGCTAAAGACAGCGCGGTTTTGGTTGAAGAAAAAGTCGAGCCGATAAGCGACGATAGCGCGACACAGGCCGAAAATCTGGCCCTGGAAAGCTGGCTTGCATTCACCACGGCATCCGGCAAACAATGGGCCAAGCTGCTGTGGAAGGAGGCGGAAAATATGCTGTTTGTCGGAAAAAACGGGGTAAAAATACTTGAAATGGAAACGGCCGAACTGGCAAAAAAACTGCGCTTAAGGCAGGCCGTTATGGTTAAGGTTAATGAACAATCGCTCACCGAGCTCGTACTTACGGAACTCATGACGTTATGACGGAACAATTGAACACAATGGAAATAAAACAATTCCTCGAAGAAGACATCGGTTCCGGCGATATAACCGCCGCGATCATCCCTGAAGCGATGCGCGCCGAAGCCGAGGTTATGACGCGAGAAGCTATGGTGCTCTGCGGTCGGGCTTGGTTCGAGGCGGTCTTTAAAGCGCTGGATGCCGACCTTGTGATCGAATGGTTGGCGGCTGAAGGCGAAACCGTCGGCAAGAATACGCTGTTATGCAAACTCAGCGGTTCCGCCAGAAGTTTGTTGACCGGCGAGCGCACCGCGCTGAATTTGCTGCAAACCTTGTCGGCCACAGCCACCGTGGCCCGGCGCTATGCCGATGCGGTTTCGGGCACCGGCTGCAAAGTGCTGGATACCCGTAAAACCATTCCGGGCCTTAGAAACGCGCAAAAATACGCGGTCGCCTGCGGCGGTTGTTATAACCACCGGATCGGCTTGTATGACGGAGTTTTGATCAAGGAAAACCATATCATCGCGGCAGGGTCGATCGCTCAAGCCATTCGGGCGGCGCGTCAATTGACGTCGGTTCCGGTGGAAGTGGAAGTCGAATCCTTGCAGGAATTTTTAGAAGCCGTTGCGGCACAACCCGACCGCATCATGTTGGATAATTTCAGCCTTGAAGACATGGCCGAGGCGGTAAAATTGAATTCAGGCGCTATAGAACTTGAAGCTTCCGGCAATATCGGCCTGCACAATATAAGAGCGATTGCCGAAACCGGCGTCGATTACATTTCTATCGGCGCCTTAACCAAGCATGTTACAGCGGTTGATTTATCCATGCGCATTAAGCTGGTGCATGAACATGATTGAACATGCGGACACAGTGCTTAAACAAATCAATCACGGCGTTTATGTGATCGGCGTCGGAACGGGCGAGCGTCAAAATGCTTTTACCGCAGCGTGGGTGATGCAGGTGTCTTTTAATCCTTTATTGCTGGCGATCAGCATTAATCCCGCGCATTATTCTTATCAACTGTTGCAGGACAGCGGCGTTTGCACGGTTAATGTGCTGGGACGGGATCAGTTTGCGCTAGCCGAACATTTTGGCCGGTCGGCGAAAGACAAGATGGCCGGGTTTCAATGGCGGCAAGCCGAGACCGGCGCGCCGATTTTATCCGAAAGCTTGGCTTATTTTGATTGTCGAGTCAGCCATTATGCCGATGCGGGCGATCATAAAATCGCCGTTTGCGAAGTGCTGACTGCGGCAACGCTCAATCCGGGACGACCGTTGTTGTACAGTCAGACCGGCGACATGGACGGCAGCAGCAAGTTGTATTAATCACCCGTTGGGAGATAGAACACGGATTAGACGGATTTACACAGCTTTTTTATCCGTGATTATCAGTCTAATCCGCGTCATCCGTGTTCTATTGTAAAGCCGACATTTACCGAATAATTAAACCAGCGGAAACATCTTATCCGGATTGAGGATGCCGTTCGGATCAAACTGGCGCTTAATGTTGCGCATCAACTCTAAGGAATTGGCATCCAGTTCCCGATCGACAAAATCCCGCTTTTCCAAACCCACGCCATGCTCGCCGGACAGAGTACCGTTCAGCGCCAGCACCAACGAAAAGATTTCATCCAGACAGGCATGGGCTTTTTTGCCTTGCTCCGGCTGATCGGGATCGAGCAATAAATTGACATGAATATTGCCGTTGCCCGCATGGCCGAAATTAATAATGGCCAAGTCGTATTTTTTTGACAGTTCGCCAAGGCCCGCTATCAGCGCCGGCATTTCGGTCACCGGCACCACCACATCTTCATTGATTTTTTTCGGCGCTACCTTGCGCAAGGCCGGGGACAGCGCTTTCCGGGTTTGCCACAGCGCTTTAACTTCCGCGTCGGTCTGAGCCAAGCGAATATCCAACAGGCCGTCGTTGTTAGCCGCCGCGGCTACTTTTTCCGCCGCCGTACCCAAACCTTCCCGCTGTCCGTCGACTTCGATCATTAACATAGCACCGGCATGTTCGGGCAAATCGGATTGTGAATATTGCCGGATCATGTCAATCGCATTGCCGTCGATAAACTCCAGCGCGCAAGGAACCACCGGCTGCGACATAATCGCCGAAACCGCCTTGGCCGCATCAAACACCGAATTGTAGATAGCCCTGAGCGTTTTGGTCGCTTCCGGCAGCGGCGTCAGCTTTAACGTGGCTTGGGTAATAATCGCCAAAGTGCCTTCGGAGCCGAGTATCAGCCGGGTCAGGTCATAACCGACCACGCCTTTGCTGGTGCGAACGCCGACGCGGATGTCCTTGCCCGCCCCGGTCACGGCGCGTAAACCTAGAGTGTTCTCTCTGGGGGTGCCGTATTTTACCGCACGGGGACCTGCCGAGTTATAAGCCAGATTACCGCCGACGCTACAGAAAGCCGCGCTGGTTGGGTCGGGCGGCCAGAAAAAACCTTTTTCCTTGGCGATATCCTGCACTTGCTGGTTGGTCATGCCCGGCTCTACGATGATGTAGCGATTATCGGGAGAAAATTCGACCAATTTGTTCATGCGCTCCAGCGACATAATCAAGCCGCCTTTCAGCGGCACGGTCGCGCCGGTGGTGCCGGTGCCGCGTCCTCTGACGGTCAACGCAACGTTGTAGCGATTGCAGGCGTTGACGACATTGACGACTTGTTCATGCGTGGTCGGGAAGACCACGGCTTGAGGCAGTACATGGCGGCGGCTGTTGTCATAGCCGTAGGTCCAGCAATCTTCAGAAGCGGTTAAAATGTTTTCAGAAGAGAAAATCTCAGCCAGTAAGCTTAAAAAACCGGCAGGCAGGGGGGCTATATTAGTCAAGATATTCAAAAACCGTGATGATTTGTTTGACATCGGCTTGATGTTGGGCCGCTTCGATGGCGGCCGCGCCTTCGTTTCTATGCACCAGCCCCATCAGGTAAACCGTTCTTTGTTCGGTCACAACTTTTACCCACGACGCATCGAAACCCGGTATTTGAGTCAGCGCGGTTTTGACTTTACCGGTAATCAGCGTGTCGGTGGCGCGAAAATTTAACGGGCTCGGGTCGTCGAGAGTCAGCTTGTCATATACCCCTTTTACATTAGGAATGACGCGGACAATCTCGATAATCCGGTCATGAAATTCTTCCTTCGGCGTTTCGCCGGTAACCAGCACCGCGCCGTTGTAAGCGGTGATATTAAAATGGCAGTTATCGCGCAAATCATGATAAGCGTTCAACTTGACGCTTGCGCGATCTTCAATTGCCTCGTCAACCAAAATAGCATCGCGGCCGCGACGGTCGTTTAATAACGACAAGCCAGTCATTTCCGCGCCGCCCGCCTGCATCGTCGAACAGCCGGTCATAAAAAGGCTATGCGCCAACAGCAGTAACACCAGTTTCCTCATGACCTAGCCTCCGAATAATTGATGGTCGATTAAATCGCACAAACAATGAGTAACCACTACATGCACTTCCTGAATATGGCTGCCGGAGCTTGACGGAACGCGAATTTCTATATCGGTTTCATGGAGCAGCGGCCCAATCATACCGCCATTATTGCCGGTTAGGGCGATAATGCCGATGTCTTTATCGTGAGCCGTCGCAATGGCTTTGGCGATATTGGCCGAATTGTTGCCGTCGGTGTAAGCAACCAATATATCGCCGCTTTGCCCTAAAGCCCGGAGCTGTTTCGCGAAAATATCGTCAAAATGATAGTCGCTGGCTATCGCGGTGATGGTGGCAGTGTCGGTGGTCAACGCAATCGCGGGCAATGAAGGCCGGTCGCGCTGGTACTGGTTAAGCATCGACGAGGATAGTAACTGGGCAACGGCCGCCGAACGGCCATTGCCGCATGTGATTATTTTTTTATCGTTAAGCAGCGTTGCGACCAGCCGCTGCGAGGCGAATTCGATCAGTTCGCTAAGGTTGCTTAGCGTATCCTGCTGGGTTTGAATGCTGTTACTGAAATGATTAATTATGCGATTTTGTAAGCTCATAGCAACAATTATAAAGACTATCACCTGAGCCCGCGACACTTTATTACACAGCTTTCCAAGCTCGGCATAAAGTTCAGCTAATCCCGAAAATCATTCTTTTACCAATAAAGCTCGCACACCGGAGCAGGTTTTGCACTGCTTTATCAAATTCGGACTCTATAACAAACCATGCTCGGCAAACGAATAAGGCTGTCCGTCGCCGATAATAAAATGATCCAGCACCCGTATATCAAACAGAGCCAGTGCCTGCTTAAGCTTCTCGGTTATGTGTTTGTCGGCTTGGCTGGGTTCGGAAATGCCGGACGGGTGATTATGGGCGAAGATGACCGCTGCCGCATTATGACGTAACGCCTGCTTGGCGACTTCCCGCGGATAAACGCTGGCGCCGTCTATAGTACCCCTGAATAATTCATCCAGTTGTATCACCCGGTGCTGGTTATCCAGAAATAAACAGGCAAAGACTTCATAGCTGTAGCCGCGCAGCTGGGCGCTGAGATAAAAACGGGTGATTTCCGGGCTGGTCAGCGCGTCGCCTCGTTGCAGGACTTCTTTAAAATGCCGCCGGGACATTTCCAGCACCGCCTGGAGTTGGACATAAGTCGCCTCGCCCAAGCCTTTACCCTGGCAAAAACGTTGTTGGTCGGCGCCTAATAAGGCGTTTAAGGAGCCGAAATCGAGCAACAGTTCACGGGCCAAATCAACCGCCGATTTGCCGGGCGAGCCGGTGCGTAGAAAAATAGCCAACAGTTCCGCGTCGGTTAAAGCGGCTGATCCACGATGCAGTAATTTTTCTCTGGGCCGATCTTGTGCCGACCAATCCTTAATGGACATGCGTTTCCCCCTTGCTCTGATTGACATTTAAGCATAGAAGAATTTCTTTATACTTGCCATAATATCGGCTTTATCGACCTATCCGGGCATCATTATTAATAAGCATATTTTATTGGCGGTCAGCGGCGGTATTGCCGCCTACAAGTCGGCCGAACTGATCAGGCTGCTACGCAAACAAGGCGCGGAGGTGCGCGTGGTAATGACCCGTTCCGCCATGCAATTTGTCGGCCCGCTGACTTTTCAGGCGCTGTCCGGCAATCCGGTGCATAGCGAATTGCTTGATGCGGATCAAGAACACGCCATGGGCCACATCAGCCTCGCACGCTGGGCCGATGCGTTGATTATCGCTCCGGCAACGGCCAACACCCTTGCAAAATGCAGTCACGGTTTGGCCGACGACTTATTGTCAACGCTCTACTTGGCGGCGACCTGTCCCGTTTACGTCGCTCCGGCCATGAATCAGGCGATGTGGCATAAGCCGGTCACGCAGGAAAATATTCAAAAACTCAAAAGTCACGGCGTCATTATTATCGGCCCCGAGCCGGGCGAGCAAGCCTGCGGCGAAACCGGTTTCGGCAGGATGTCCGAGCCTTCGGACATTTGCAGGCGTTTAATCGGCGAGCCGAGCGCGGCCTGTTTAAGCGGACTTAAAGTTTTAATCAGTGCCGGTCCAACCCGAGAACCGTTGGACCCGATACGCTACATCACCAATCGCAGTTCCGGAAAAATGGGCTATGCGCTGGCCAAAGCGGCGTTAAAAGCCGGTGCGCAAGTAACGTTGGTTAGCGGGCCGGTGGCATTAGCCGCACCGGCAAATACAGAGATTGTCTACGTGGAAACAGCGGCGCAAATGTATGCGGCGGTCATTGCCAAAGCCGCGGAACATGATATTTACATCGGCGCGGCGGCCGTTGCCGATTACACTCCCGCACTGACGGAAGCGGAGAAAATAAAAAAGCAGGCCGAACAGACCACGCTGACCTTGCAAAAAACCAAGGATATTCTGGCCGAAGTGGCACAACTCGCCGAGCGCCCGTTCACGGTCGGCTTTGCCGCGGAAACCCACGATCTTGAACATTACGCTCAAGACAAATTGGCGCGAAAAAATTTGGATATGATTGCGGCAAACTGGGTAGGCCGGGATTTAGGCGGCTTTGACAGCGAACAAAACGCATTGCAGGTATTCTGGAAAAACGGTCAAAAAAGCTTGGCCATGACCGATAAAAACCAACTCGCCGAACAATTAATCGGTTTAATCGCAGAAAGAAGGGAATTTAACCACAGATGAAAAAAATACAGCTTAAAATTCTGGACGGCCGTTTAGGCAAGGACATTCCGATGCCGGAGTATGCGACCACCGGTTCGGCGGGTTTGGATTTGCGCGCCTGTTTGGATGAGCCGGTCGAGTTAAAACCGGGGGAAACGGTGTTGATTCCGACCGGTCTGGCTATTTATATTAATGACCACCAGTTAGCTGCGGTGCTATTGCCTAGGTCCGGCCTGGGACATAAGCACGGCATCGTGTTGGGTAACCTGGTCGGGCTGATCGATTCGGACTATCAGGGCCAGGTTTTTGTGTCTTGCTGGAATCGGGGAAATACCGCTTTCACCATCAATATAGGCGAGCGCATCGCACAAATGGTTTTTGTGCCGGTGGTGCAGGTGGCGTTTGAACAGGTTAGCGAGTTCGATCAAAGTTTGCGCGGTTCCGGCGGTTTCGGTCATACCGGTCGTCATTAAGCAACCACCCACAAAATCGATAGAACGCAAGGCGTTAGGATAAACACGGTAAAAAATCCGCGTTTATCGGTTATCGGCGGTCCGCGTGCTATTTTCTTGGCCGAATCGTTATCTTATTTCTAATAAAGGTATAAACATGGTACGACTATTTTCTTTGCTGTCAGCGTTTGCGGTTTTAATGATTGTAGCCGTCGGCGCAGGTGTTTACTGGATAAGTGCGGCAAAAATCACGCAAGCCAAGCAAGACTCGGCGGCGACGGTTGCAAAAAGTGTCGGCTTAAGCATAACGGCACAGATTAATCTGCTGAGCGATACGCTGGAAAAAATGGCGCGGGATCCTGAGGTGTTGACGGCGGTTACCAGTGCCGATGCCGGTCAATTAACCCCGATGGCGGAGAAACTGGAAAAACATATACCCGACATCCTGAAGATCCGTCTGCTCTTGCCCGGCGTCAGCGAACTCGATGACAAGAGCGTACCCAAAATGGGCTATGCCGATCTGGACATGGTACGGGAGTCGTTCAGCAAAAACCAACTGCCATCGATACAAGGCGATAACGGCCCCGACCGGCACTTGGCGATCACCCGCCGGATTATGCAGGATGGCCAAGCGGTAGGCGTTATCCTGGCCAGCTTGAACTATAGCTTTATTAACAAAACCCTACAGGCGGCGGAACTCAAAGACGGTCATCTTGAATTAAAACAGGCGGCGCTGGTATTGGGCAGCGCCGGCACACCTGTCGAGCCTGGGCAAACCGATGATGCCCCGATAAAAGTCGCCAATACCGGTTGGGAATTGCATTACCAGCCTGCCGACAGCACCGGTAATACCGAACTGTCCATCGTCGCCGGCATCATCGTTTTTTCCGCGCTATTGGCGGTGCTGGCCTTTGTGATGGGCTACCGTAGACTTTCAAGTCTATTGACGCAGGATTTGGGCAGTGTCCTGAAAGCCTGTAAGGATCTGATGACGAATAAACTCCAGGGGACTTATCCGGTTAACTTAGCCGAAATGAATGCCGTTATTTCAACACTGGTGCAATTTAAGCGGGTCATGGATCAGGATGACTTTGTCGTCAATGACACTGAGGTTAGCGATCTTGAAATGAGCGGTTTTTTCGATGAGCCTGAAGACTTCCCGACACAAAAGAAAGTCCCTAAAACAGCCAAAGCCGCCGTTCAACTCGACGACGTCGGTTTTAACTTGCCGATCCAGGAAATCGCCCAGCCCGCCAAAGTGGAAATCATTGAAAAAACCGTGCCGGATTCTTTTGACATGCCGTTATCGCCGAAAAAAGCCGCCGATTCTGGCGCTATTTTCAGGGCTTACGATATTCGCGGCATCGTCGGCCAGACCCTGACCAAAGAAGTGGTTTACGACATAGGCCGTGCGCTGGCGACCCAAGCTAAAGAGCATGGCGTTAAAACCATTGTGGTCGCCCGAGATGGCAGAACCTCCAGCCCTACGCTGGCGGAAGCGCTGAGCAAAGGGATTATAACGACAGGGCTTAATGTGCTGGATATTGGCATGGTGCCGACGCCGTTGCTGTATTTTGTCGCCAAACACACCGAAGGGCGTTCCGGCGTGATGGTGACCGGCAGTCATAATCCGGCCAATTACAATGGCTTGAAAATCGTCATCAACGGCGAAACCTTGGCCTGCGAAAAAATCAAACAAATCAAAACCTGTATCGACGATCAGGCTTACGCCACCGGTAAACCCGGCAGCATTGAGCAAAACGGTCAATTCAGCAATGAATACATCGGCATTATCTCGGAAGATATTCATATCGCCAGACCGATGACCGTGGTGCTCGACTGCGGTAACGGCGTCGCCGGCAAGCTGGGGCCGTTGTTGCTGAAAACGCTGGGCTGCGAAGTGATGGAACTGTTCTGCGACATCGACGGCACTTTTCCCAATCACCATCCCGATCCCAGCAATCCCAAAAACCTGAGCGAATTGATAGCGACGGTCAAACATTATAAGGCCGATGTCGGTATCGCATTCGACGGCGACGGCGACCGTTTGGGCGTGGTCGATTCGAACGGCAAAATCATCTGGCCGGACCGCCAAATGATGCTGTTTGCCAAAGATGTACTGGCAGGCAAACCCGGCGCGGAAATCATTTACGACGTGAAATGCTCGCGCCATCTGGCCGATCAAATCACAAAATACGGCGGCAGGCCGACGATGTGGAAAACCGGGCATTCATTGATGAAAGCCAAACTTAAGGAAACCGCAGCCAAGTTGGCCGGTGAAATGAGCGGGCATATTTTCTTCAATGACCGCTGGTTCGGTTTTGACGATGCCTTGTATTCGGCCGCCCGCCTGATCGAAATATTGTCCCGCGACACCCGCAGCAGCGCCGAGGTGTTTGCCGATTTTCCCGACAGCATCAATACGCCTGAATTGAATGTGGCGCTGGAAGAAGGTGAAAACGTCAAATTTATGAAGAGTTTGATCGCGTCGGCAAAATTCGGCAACGGTAAGATTACCGATATAGACGGCCTGCGCGTCGACTTCCCGGACGGTTGGGGGCTGGTGCGGGCATCGAACACCACGCCGTCGCTGGTTATCCGCTTTGAGGCCGATACCGAAGCCGCACTGCACCGGATTCAGGAGCAATTCAAACAGCCGATGAAAAAAATCAAACCCGATATTGCGCTGCCTTTTTAGGGACGAAGATAGACATAACTACCGGCGGGCAGAAATAGAACGCAGATGGCGCAGATGATTATGATCAACACGGATAAATCATAAAAAATCTGCGTTATAGCGGCCTAAGTGGATAAAGCGACATCGTTCCCACGCTCCGGCGTGGGAACGATAGTAGCCCCCTCCAGATTTTGCGTCGTTCTATTAATTCTGGGCTCTATACTTCAAATAACCCCGTTTTCAATCACCGGCAGCACCCAATAGTTAATCCCCGCTCCGGAAAACTCCTCCCGCAATTGCGCCAATAAGTCGGCTAATTCGTGCTCCGGCACGTACATTTGGATACGGACTTTTCTCTGCCGCCCAGTCACTTGTTCGGCCTGCGATAAACCTTCGTTTCTATGATCATGGGAACTGACCGGAAAACTACTGAAACCGTGTTCCGATTCCACCATCAGCAAACAGTCGACCACTGCTTCTTCAAGACTCGGCGGCACGTTGAGCGTGACTAAATATTCATTAACGTTCATTGTCTTGCCTCCTTCGGCAGGCCAAATAATTTAAACAAAATCGGCAGTAGGAATAAGGTCAAAAAGGTCGATGACACCAGGCCGCCAATCACCACAATAGCCAAAGGCCGCTGAATTTCAGAGCCCGGCCCGCTTGCAAACAGCAACGGAATCAAACCGAATGCGGCAATGCCGGCGGTCATCAGCACCGGGCGCAAACGCCGCGAAGAACCCAGCAATACCACTTTAGCCAAGTCCATACCGGTGGCCAGCAATTGATTGAAATAACTGACCATGACTACGCCATTCAACACCGCAATCCCCAGCAAAGCGATAAACCCGACCGCTGCCGGTACCGATAAATACTCGCCGGATAGCCATAACGCAAAAACGCCGCCAATCATCGCCAACGGGATGTTGGACAATACCAACACGGCTTGGCGGACTGAGCCGAAGGTTGAAAACAACAGCAAAAAAATCAAGCCGAGCGACACCGGAACGACCAGCGACAACGTCGCCGCCGCGCGTTGCTGGTTTTCGAATTGACCGCCGAACTCAACGGTATAGCCGGTCGGCAAGTCGACTTTTTCAGCCACGGTTTTGCGGGCCTCATCAACAAAACTGACCAAATCCCGGTTCAGCACGTTGCTGGTAATGACGGTAAAACGCTGGCCGTGTTCGCGGCCCACCGACACGACGCCTTCCACTTTTTCTATTTTCGCAATGGCGGTCACCGGCACATGGCCGCCATCCGGCAGGGTGATTTGCAGGTTGTCGAAATTAGCGGTATTGCTGCTGCCGCGTAAAATCAGCGGTGTACGCTTAACGCCCTCCTGAACCACACCCAATTTCAAGCCCTCGATTTGCGCTCGCAGCAACGTTTCAATACTGTCGCTGTCCAAACCTAAACGCCCGGCAGCCGATTTATCGATGCTCACTTGCAAAAATTGCATGCCGTCGTTCTGCTTGGCGAACACGTCGCTGGCGCCGTTGATAGTTTTCAATATCTCCGCTATTTGCTGAGCTTTTTCGTTTAACACGGCAAGATCGCTGCCGAATAATTTCACCGCCACATCGCCGCGCGTGCCGGTCAGCATTTCCGAAACCCGCATTTCAATCGGCTGGGTAAACTGAAAAGCAATGCCCGGCACTTGCGCCATGACTTTCCGAATCTCATCCTGCAATTGTTCTTTGCTGTCCATGCGCCATTGCTTTTTGGGCTTGAGGATCAAAAAGGTATCGGTGTCGTTAAGGCTCATCGGATCAAGTCCCAACTCGTCGGAACCGACACGGGCGACAATATCGATGATTTCGGGAATATTTTCGCGCAGCTTTTTTTGCACTTGCATATCCAGGGCTACCGATTGATCTAAAGTAATCGACGGTAATTTCTCCAGTTGCAAAATGATATCGCCTTCATCCATGGTCGGCATAAAGGTGCTGCCGATTTGGCTGAATACCAGCACGGTTACGGCCAACAGGGAGCCCGCCGCGATAAAGACTTTTTTGCTGTTGGCGAGACACCAGAGCAAAGCGGGCTGATAGCGTTTTTGCAATTGCCTAGGCAACCAGGGTTCTTCGTGCGAGACCTCTTTCAACAAATAAGAGGCGATAACAGGGATTACCGTCAGCGACAACATCAACGATCCGCTGAGCGCAAACACAATGGTTAAAGCCACCGGGGTAAATAATTTGCCTTCCAGCCCCTGTAAAGTCAGCAGCGGTAAAAACACGATAATAATGATCAAGATGCCGGACACCACCGGACCGGCAACTTCGCGGGTGGCTCGGTAAATCACATGCAAACGCGGCAGGCGCCGGGCTTTTTCGACATGGGCCAAATGGGTGATCAGGTTTTCAACCACCACCACGGCGGCATCGACCAGCATACCGATCGCAATCGCAAGACCGCCTAAACTCATCAGGTTGGCCGACATGCCCATGGCGTTCATCAAAATAAAGGTAAACAGCGCCGCCAGCGGTAAGGCCAAGGCAACCACCAACGCGGCGCGTAAATTACCCAGAAATAAAATCAGTAACACGACAACCAGCGCGATAGCTTCGAGCAGCGCATGCAAAACCGTGTCGACCGCTTTGTCCACCAGATTGCCGCGATTGTAAAAAACCTTGGCCTCAACGCCTTTAGGAAAACCGGGGCTGAGTTCGGCCAGTTTTTTCTCGATACCGGCAATGGTTTGCCGGGCGTTAGCGCCGCGCAAACTCAGCACCAAGCCGGTGACGGCTTCGCCTTCGCCATTTTTACTGACCGCGCCGTAGCGGGTTAAGGCGCCGATTTTAATTTCGGCCACATCGCCGACGGTCACGGGAATGCCGTCTTTGTTGGCGACCACGATAACGCTGACATCATCCAAGGTTTTAATGCGGCCTTCGGCGCGCACGATCAAAGCTTCTTCGCCATCGCTGATGCGGCCCGCGCCGTCGTTGCGGTTGTTGTTTTGCAGGGCGGTCATCAGTTGATCGATGCTGATGCCCCTGGCCGATAGGCGAACATTATCGGGGATGACCTCAAAGCTTCTGACCAGACCGCCCAATGAATTGACATCGGCCACGCCGGCGACCGTGCGTAACGCGGGCCGTATCACCCAATCCAGCAAACTGCGGCGTTCCATTAAGCTTAAGTCGCCGCCTTCGACGGTGAACATGAACATCTCGCCTAAAGGCGTGGTCATCGGCGCAATACCGCCTGCGATGCCCGCGGGCAGGTCGCCCCATAGCGTATTCAAGCGCTCGGCAATTTGTTGGCGCGCCCAAAAAATATCGGTGCCTTCTTTAAAATCGACGGTCACGTCGGTCAACGCGTATTTGGCGACAGAGCGCAACATGGTTTGATGCGGAATACCCAGCAGTTCGACTTCGATCGGTGCGGTGATCCGGGCTTCGACTTCTTCAGGCGTCATACCGGGCGCTTTAACGATGACCTTGACTTGGGTCGGCGAGACTTCGGGAAAAGCGTCAATCGGAATGTTTTTAAAGGCGTAAAAACCTCCACCGGCCAGCAGCGCGACCAACAACAACATCATCAGCCGTTGGCTCAGCGCAAAACGAATCAGATTAGCCATTATTCGCCACTCCCCAGTCCGGACAATTTGCTTTGAGCGCAACGGCGCCATTGACGACGATCATCGTTTCCACGCTCCGGCGTGGGAATGCAGTGGTAGACGCTCCAGCGTCCCGCAACGCTGGAGCGTTGCGGACTGAATTGCCACGCCGGAACGTGGGAACTATAAAAATGCGTTTCAGTCGTCATACCGGCATGGATACCGGTATCCAATGCCATGGACGGTAACTTGACGGCTTTACCGGAGCTTGATCGAAGTTCAGTGCCAATCGATAAATTCACATCCCTGTGACTGGATTCCGGCATCCATGCCGGAATGACGGTGTATCTTTGGCGCTTGTGTATAACGATGAGCGCTCCGGCGAGGGAACGATGCGCCAGCCGCCGGCTCAGTGCAAAACGAATCAGATTAGCCATTATTCGCCACTCCCCAAGCCCAGCCAATTGGCTTTGAGTGCGACAGCACCGTTGACGGCTATTTCTTCATTACCGCTGAAATCGCCGCTGACAATCGACTCATCGTCCTGTTTACCGACCAGGACGATTGGGCTGACCGAAAAGCCTTCCGGCGTGCGGATAAAAATAAAGGCCTTGCCTTCGTGCCAGGCAATCGCTGTATTGGGGATTTTAAAGGCGGCTTTGTTACTAGGCTGAATAATGCGGGTATTGATCCTTTGTCCGGGACGTAGCGATGCGCTTCCGGTCGGGCGAATGGGCTCGATTACGGCTCTCGCCAGGATAGTCTGATTGTCCGGGTTTACGCTTTGCCCCAACAAGGCGATTTTTGCGCTAATATCCGAGTTTTCAACCACGACCCGGTCGCCGATTTTAATATCGCCCAAACGTTCCTGCGGAATCGCGATTTCCAACCAAAGCTCATCCAAATTGGCGACGCGGTACAACGGCGCCATCATATCGATATGGGTTCCCGCGATGGCCAAGCGCTCCATCACCACCCCGGTAATGGGGGCGCGAACATTGAGTTGACGGGTTAATTGGTGAGTCTTAGCCAGCAGGTTAACTTCGCCGGGCGTCATCCCGGCAATCTCCAGCAATTGTTTGTGCTCATCGGTCTCGGAAACGGCGGAATTATACAGGCTGCGGGTTTCCTGCCAGCGCCGATCGGGGATCACGCCTTCCTCCAGCAGTTTTTTGTCCCGGTTGTAATTAATCAAGGACGCTTGCTGTGCCGTGCTCGCTTTCAGGTATTCGCGTTGTAAGGTCAATAGATCCGGACTGTTAAGCTGGGCTAGAATCTGGCCCTTGGCAACTTTATCGCCTATCGCCAGATTCATTTTATCGATGATGCCGGCTTGCGCTGCACTGACGATATATTCCCTGGTGGGAGGGATCACTACTTTAGCCGGGGCGGATAACACCGGAATTTGGCTAACGGCTTTGGGTTTGCTTAGGTTTACGCCGAGGTTATCAATATTTTGCTGTGAAATTCGAATCGCATTTTCAGCGGCGTAGCTGCCGCAACCCGCGAAGCTTAACAGCAAGGCCAGTGCGGGCCGGATAAAAAACAGTCTCATGGCGTGACTCCTACGGCCTGGTTATAAAGTGCTATGTCGCGTTGCAGCATAATGGCCCGTTGCTTCGCGTTTAACACCGCTTGTTGGGTTCTGGACTGGATTTTTAACAAATCCATCAGGTCGATTTCGCCGACCGAAAAACTGGAGTGGGTTATTTTTAAATGTTCCTCGGCTACTTGCTGCAACTCATCGGCAATAACTAATTCGGCGCGGTTGACCTCCAGGTTATGTTCGGCCTCATGATGCGCCTGTTCCAAGTCGCGGAACAGCTGTTCACGCTGAGCAATCAATTTATTCAATTCGACATTAACCGCCGCGACTTGCGGCGCCAGATGCGCGGCGCCGCCGAAAGGAACGGTAACGCCGATATTGAAACTTTCCGTTTGATTACTGCGGGGATCATGGGTAAACCGGTCGCTGTTGATGCCGACAGCCACATTAGTCTGGCCGGAACCCACCAATTTGATGGCGTTTAGTTCGGCCTGCTTACGTTCAATCTGCCCGTTAATCGCCGCTAAGGCCGGATGGTTTTGCTGAATTTCGCTTAATCCGACCAGCTTTTCTCGGTATACGCCTGGAATTCTGGTTATTTGGGTGATGCTGGTATAACGTTTGCGGGCATGCATTAACTCCGCCTCGGCCAAGGTTAATACCGAACGTTTTTGCAGCGACTCCGATTGCGCCAACAGCAAATCGGCTCTGGGTAAATCGCCCAATTCGACGCGGCGTTGCACTTTAGCCAATAACTGATCGGTGATCGCAAGCTCGGCTTTTACCTGTTCGTAACTCAAGTTGGCCAGCGCCATGTCCCATAATGCGCCTCTGACCAATCCCGCTACGCGTAATTTAACCGCTTCCGATTGTGACAGGGCGCTGCTTTCGGCCAGTTTTGCCGTTCTTTGTTCGGCATCGCGCTGGCCTGGATTCCATAGCGGCACCTGCACCGTACCGTCTATATAATGCAGGGTGCCGCCGGTCGCTTCCTGATAACGCAGTCCTACTTGCGCAGCCCCGGCTATCCAGCTGTCGCCGCGGCGTACTATCGCCACGGCTTCTTCTTCCAGCGCTTGCAGCCAAGCCGCATCAGGATGCTTTTCCAAGGTTAAATCAACAACTTTAGCTAAGCTTAATGTTGCATCGATTTCAATCGGGTCATGATGCTCGACAATAGAGGATGAATCGGCAAAGCTGAGTGCTGCCGCGAAAAAAGCAATACTCCCAAGCAAAAGTTTGGGAATGAGCCTTCTGAGAAGGTTTAAAAAAAACATAGGTTGAGCTCGATGCAGTTGTAATGTTGCGCGATAAAAATTATAAGCACTGATCGCGGGCTACTTTGGGTTTTCGGTAAGAATCCATTTAACTCCGGTAATCAATGTTTCTACGTGCCGTTTTTGGCTTTCCGCTTGAAACAGTCGCAGGCCGTGTGTTCAAGGTTCCACGGCTGTTATAGCCGCACAGATTCTTTAGCCTCAGCCAGTGCCCCGGCTTAAGTGAGTTATCCGTTTTTCCAGTTGCTAAGTCATTACAAGTCAGCAACATTCTGCGGCGGAACCGGACATCAACAGATTATGGAACAGGGGGGGCGCGAGGAGATAGCGACGGAATGAGCAAGCGGCAGATGAACTGTGCCGATTGCGCAGGCACTGCAATAGCGAAAGGAGGTATTGCAGTATTAAAAGGGGGGGGTTCTTGATACAAATAATGGCTGTTATCTGCAATTCTTTTAGCGGGCTTGTTTTTTATGCCGGCATCGATCCCGATGATGACGCCATCGGCGCTGTAATCATAGCTCACGGCCCGAAACATAAGAGCGCTATGATGGACGTCATACATTTCAAGGCCGGGAACATGCAGGCCCAAGTCTGAAACTTTCTCTCCGGCATGGGCATGCACCAACGGTGCAATAAATTGCAGTATGGACAGAAAGATAACGGTAAATTTGCGCAATGTAGTCAACATACGGGCAATGCTAAGCTATTAAAAAGCAATTAACAACCGCTGATGTAGCGGTAACAGGGAGTTTCAGCTCATCGCCAATAAAATAGGCCCGGATTATTGCAAAAGCACTGCCTGGATGGCATCTTGAAAACCGCACTTACTTATAGACAAAGCAATACAAATGCTTAGAATCGGGGTTTATTGAGCCTGGCTTTAAAAACTTGGTACTATTGAAATTGCCGTTAAACTAACGACTTAATAAAATCGGCAACTATCGGTAAGCCGCTGTTAAATAAACGGCACCGAATTTATCAACAAAATTCGATAGCCGGTATCGATCAATGGAACGGCAACGCGAATGGAAAGAGTGTTCACGGTGCTGAAAACAACGCAGGGAGAATATAACCAAGCTTATTCACAACAACCGTTTTAACCTAACTTCAAAGAGAAATAATAATGAAAAAAACGCTTACTAATTTAGTGCTTCTCGGATCGTTAGCAATGACAGCTAACAGTGCTCTAGCGACTCCAATGGCGCCACCGGAACCCGATAACTGCAAAAAACTGCTGCCCAATCATGCCGCATTAAAAGCCGCTTTAATTGCAGCACGCAATGAAAGTAACGGCGGTTTCGATCTTGATATGTGGGGCACTATCGTCGATAGAGACGGCGTTGTTTGCGCCGTAGCCTTTACCGGCAACGACAGGGGCGATCAGTGGCCCGGCAGCCGCGTCATCTCAGCACAAAAAGCCAATACGGCCAATGCTTTCAGCTTACCCGGCCTGGTTCTGTCGACAGCCAATCTTTACACAGCGGTTCAGCCCGGCGGCAGTCTATTCGGCCTGCAACTGAGCAATCCTGTCGATACCGCGGCGGCTTATAAAGGTCCATTCAAAAACTATGGCCAGCCCAACGATCCCTTAGTAAAAAGTAAAATCGGCGGCGTTAACGTATTTGGCGGCGGTTTAGCGCTTTATAATAATGCCGGAACTTTAGTTGGAGCCATCGGCGTCAGCGGCGACTCCTCTTGCGCCGATCACAACATTGCTTGGCGGACACGCCATGCTCTTAATCTGGACTTTGTTCCGGGCGGTGTTAGCGGCGATAACTTACGCCCCGACAATATCGTGTACGACATCACTGACGGCGTTAGCGCGAAAGGCTGGGGACATCCTTTATGCGCGCCGGGAGAAGCGGAAATTGCCGCGGCGTTACCCAAAGTACAATAACCTCATCTGAACATAAACAAGCCGTTCAGGTCGGCGGCTTGTTTACCCACACGATAAAAATCTTTCTAAAAAACCGTGAAACTCATAGTGCAAATCGCCCTTGGCGTGTTTTTAGGTACGCTGGCAGCTCAGCTTAGCATCGATAGCTGGCGCAACTATCGGCAAGCTGTCGCCAACCAGGAAACTGAAAAACGTCGAGCCGATCAGGAAAGAGCCCGTCTTGAGCAAGCCGAACGTATTCGCGCCCTGCTGTTGCAAGGTCGCTCAGGTAAAAAAGCCCCTAACGCAAGTAACCCCGCCGCTGGTTTTGTACCCGATGACGCGCCGGCGGGAGCTGTCGAAAAGAATCGTTAATCTTTAATCGGGGCAGGCGCCAACACGACTCTCGAGCCGTTGCTTTCAGGAGGGCTGACAATGCCCGCCGCTTCCATGTCTTCAATCATCGTTGCAGCGCGGTTGTAGCCGACTTTAAAACGCCGTTGCACGCTGGAGATTGAGGCTTTACGGGATTCGGTAACAAACTGTACGGCTTCGTCATATAACGCGTCACTTTCCGAATCGCCGCCACCGCTACCGCCGCCGCTGACACCGTAACCGCCATCGTTGGAATCCGAGGACTCGCGGGTGATGTCATCCAGATAATTAGGCGGCGCGGTTTGTTTTAAAAATTCAACGACGCGATGCACTTCATGGTCGTCGACAAAAGCGCCGTGAGCGCGAATCGGAATGCTGGTGCCCGAAGGTAAAAACAGCATGTCGCCGTTGCCGAGCAAAGCTTCGGCCCCGCCTTGATCGAGAATGGTGCGCGAATCGATACGCGACGACACCTGAAATGAAATCCGGGTCGGCACGTTGGCTTTAATCAGGCCGGTCAATACGTCAACCGAGGGGCGTTGCGTCGCGAGGATTAAGTGAATACCGGCCGCTCGGGCTTTTTGCGCCAACCGGGCAATCAATTCTTCAACTTTTTTGCCGACGATCATCATCATGTCGGCTAGTTCGTCGATGACGATGACGATACTGGGCAATGTACTTAAGGTCGGGTACTCTTCGCCCTCTTCCAGCGGAGTGATCATTTGAAACATCGGATCTCTGATGGTCTCGCCTCTTGCCGTCGCGTCTTCCACCAACTGATTGAACCCGGCAAGATTTCTAACGCCCATTTTGGACATCAGTTTGTAACGTCTTTCCATTTCGCCAACCGCCCAACGTAACGCGTTGCTGGCTTCTTTCATGTCGGTGACGACCGGCGTCAATAAATGCGGAATGCCTTCATAAACCGACAATTCCAACATCTTCGGATCGATCATGATCAAGCGCACCTGTTCCGGTTTAGCTTTATAAAGCAGGCTGAGAATCATGGTGTTAATAGCGACCGACTTACCGGAACCGGTGGTGCCCGCGACCAACGCATGCGGCATTTTACCCAGATCGGCCACCATCGGCGTACCGGAAATATCTTTGCCCATCGCCAAGGTCAGCATGGATTTGGAGCGCTCGAACGGCACCGACACCAATAATTCACGCAAAGTCACCATTTCCCGTTCCCGATTCGGAATTTCAAGTCCGACCACCGATTTACCGGGAATGATTTCGACGATACGCACGCTGGTAACCGACAGCGCTCTGGCTAAATCCTTGGACAAAGTGCTGATACGACTGACTTTAACGCCCGCCGCAGGTTGTAATTCAAAACGGGTGATAACCGGGCCGGGATGAAAGCCGACCACGGCGACGGCGACGTTAAAATCGGCCAGGATTTCTTCCACCAAGCGCGACATGGCTTCCAGATCGGCTTGCGAATAGCCTATAACGCGAGTGTCGCGCTGATCCAGTAACTCCAGCGAAGGCAGCACGCCTTTGCTGACATCGTATTGAACGGCGGGTTGCTTTTTAGACGGCGGATTGGTCTTTATTAATTTTTCTACAGGCTTTTTTTCTGTCGGTTTTTCTATCGGCTTTTCGATAGCGGCAATGGGTTTCACCGCGATTTTTTTCTTAGGCTCCGGCTTTGCGGGCTTATCGATCAGCGCTTGGGTGCGCCGGGCCGCCTGTTGTTGCAGCAAAACGGCAGCGCTATTCGCCAAAGCTCTACAGATAAACACGGTATATTTGCCGATCACATCGATCAGGGCAACCCATGACAGCCCGGTCACCAAGGTCACTCCGGCCAATAAAACCACTAACAAAAGCAGCGTCGCTCCCGAATTGCCGAATACGACCAGCAAGGCGTTACCGGTTTCCTGGCCTAAAATGCCTCCGGTGTTGCTGGGCAGTTCAATGCCTATTCTTAATAAATACAAATTCAATAAGGCCGAGCCTGAAACAATGGTTGCTACGGAACCCAGCCATTGCAGCCCGATAATGGTTTTTTCGCGGTCTTGCCGGCCCTGAGTGTAAACCAGATAACCTTGCCAGAAGATAATGACCGGGAACAGGTAAGCGACCAGGCCGAAACAGCTGAGCATGAAGTCGGCGATCCAGGCGCCAAACACCCCGCAGGCGTTAGAGACGGTCTGCACCGATCCGCTATGGGTCCAGCCCGCATCCTCGTTACTAAAGGTAATCAGTGAAATTAAAAAAAATAATGCGCTTGCAATAAAGCCCAATAAAGCAACTTCACGCAAACCACGAAAGGCTTTTTCTTCCATTACAGCGGCCATACTCAATAACTCGTCAGATAAATTACCAATAAAACATAATTATAGATGAATAAGCAGAGGTTTTACATTAATAATATTTACAACAAATCCTGCTCCGATGACGGCATTTATCCCGCCGCCAAGCCGATAAAACAGTTTACGAAACCGGCTTTCGTCTTCATAATTAAATTTTCCCTACTGCAAAGGATTTTTAATGACTGACTCTAAACATTGCCGTCTTTTGATTCTCGGCTCGGGCCCAGCCGGTTACACCGCCGCCATTTATGCCGCGCGGGCCAATATGAATCCGGTCATCATTACCGGTATGCAACAAGGCGGGCAGTTGACCACGACGACCGAAGTGGATAACTGGCCCGGCGATATTGAAGGCTTGCAAGGGCCGGACTTGATGGACAGAATGCAAAAACACGCCGAGCGTTTCAATACCGAGATTATTTTCGATCATATTCATACCGCCGACTTGTCCGCCCGTCCGTTTACCTTAACCGGCGATTCCGGCACCTATACCTGCGATGCGCTGATTATCGCAACCGGCGCTTCGGCGCGCTATCTGGGCCTGGACTCCGAAGAAGCCTTTAAAGGCAAAGGCGTTTCGGCTTGCGCGACCTGCGACGGTTTTTTCTACAGAAACAAACCGGTTGCCGTCATCGGCGGCGGCAATACCGCGGTTGAAGAGGCGCTTTATTTGGCCAACATCGCTTCCAAGGTGATTGTCGTGCATCGCCGCGACAAGTTCCGTTCCGAAAAAATCCTTTCCGACAAGCTGATTGAAAAATCGCAAAACGGTAATGTCGTCATCGAATGGAATCACCAGCTGGATGAAGTGCTGGGTGACAACATGGGCGTTACCGGCCTTAGAATCAAAAATACCGAGGACGGTTCGACCAAAGAGCTGGATGTACATGGCGTATTTATCGCTATCGGCCACACGCCCAACACCGGCATTTTCGAGGGCCAGCTGGACATGGAGCACGGCTACATTAAGGTCAAAAGCGGCATTCACGGAAACGCCACCGCAACCAGCGTTGACGGCGTATTTGCCGCCGGCGACGTGATGGACTCCGTGTATAAGCAGGCCATTACCTCGGCAGGCGCAGGCTGTATGGCCGCGCTGGATGCGGAAAAATTTCTTGACGAACTAAGCGGTTGAGTTCGGGACGGCCGATAAGCAGGAGATTAAAACTTTTTATTCGCCACGAAGAGCGCAAAGAAATAAAACTTCGTGTCTTCGTGGTGCGTTCTTTTGAGTTTTTAGGTTTTTTGCAGTAATGATTAAGTTATAGGCCTATGGTTTAATGACTGACCTAAACTTTCTCTTAAGTTGATTCAGACCTATGCAGTTGACCGTTCTTAACCCGAACAACCCCAAGCAAGACTTTCCTCCGGTCACTAAAGCCCTGCGCGAACCGGACGGCTTACTGGCCATCGGCGGCTGTCTGTCCCAAAGCCGATTGTTGAACGCTTATCGGCACGGCGTCTTTCCCTGGTATAACCCCGGCGAACCTATTTTATGGTGGTCGCCGGACCCCCGCCTGGTTTTGTTTCCCGATCAACTGATTATCTCCCGCAGTTTGCGCAAAACCTTGCGTAAAGCTACCTTTTCGGTAACTTTCGATCAGGCTTTTAATGAAGTCATCACGGCCTGTGCCGATCCTCGCAAAGACTCGACCGGCACTTGGATAACGACAGCCGTGAACTCGGCTTACAATCAGCTGCATAAAGCCGGATTCGCTCATTCGGTCGAAACTTGGCAGGACGATAAGCTGGTCGGCGGCTTGTACGGGGTTGCGCTGGGACAGGTTTTTTTCGGCGAATCCATGTTCCACACTCAAACCGACGCCTCCAAAGTAGCCTTCGCAACCTTGGTTGAACAGCTTCAGTCTTGGGGCTACCGGCTGATAGATTGCCAAGTGCATACCCGGCATTTGGAAAGTTTCGGCGCCCGGCAAATCGACCGGAACGCTTTTATTAAGCTACTCGACCAATACTGCGACATCCCAGCCAAGCCTTCCGCTTGGCATATTGAATAGCCGTCAAATACTGCTGTCTTTTTTCATCGCCGCACGTTGCATACGGTAAATAGTCAGGCCTATGTTGGCCTGTTGGGCAAAGTATTTAAAAGCGTTTAAATCGGCTCCGGTTAGCGGCTCTTTAGTCACGCTGCGATCCGCGTAGATTAAGCCGATCGGTACTTTATTAGAAAAAATCGGCATCATAAAACATTCGTTTTTGCCGATCACGTTAATATCGCGGAGCGTGTACAGTTTGGCATGTTCCGAGGGCTTGGCCCAAAAAGCTTGAGTGCCGGACATCGCATGAAAAAAAAGATTGGCCGGTGTTTCCGAAATATTAAAAACGACCTTGTAGTCATAGCTGTCTTTGCGCCAGCCCAGCGACAATCTTTCTTTAAGGGATTGTTTATCGCTTAGCAGTAGAGAAAAAATAGTCCGGTCCATACCGATACCCCGATGAATGCCTTCAAGTATCGTTTTCAGCAACAAATAAATATCAAACTGCTCGCTGATAATCGAGGTAATGTCTTGTGAAATCTGGAATTGCACTTGTTTTTTATCGATAACCGGCTCTTCCGCGTTAATCGCCTGATCCAGACCGCTTTGAAGCAGCCCGGCCGCATCGGTCGCGCCAAATTGACAGGCAATATCCGATGCGGTTCGGGTGTTATTTTGCAATTTTTCGCTGATGACCTGTTTAGGCTGCCGGGTAAACGCCTCAACTTTCCGGACGCAATCCTGGTATTTTTTTGAACCGACCCCCTCTTTTAACGCTTCGGTGATTTCATAACCCAATTGCACCAAGCCGACTCTGGGATTTTTGGATAATGCGGCCGGTTTGATCGCTTCTTCAATCAAGCCGCCTAATTTCCAGGCTTTGCTTAAGCTGGCCCCCAATTCCATCAACTTAAAACCCAGTACCTGTTTCTCGGCTTCTTCGCGCGTGTAATGCTCTTTATTGATCAGCGCTTGGATGCGCTCGCCCTGCTCGCCGCAAAAACACCAAAAGGAAATACTGCCGATATGGTTAAGCAAGGTGGCGATAAAAATCTCCTCGGGCGATGGATCGTTGATTGCAAGCGCGATATATTTTGCATGAACCGCCGCATGAATGGCTTGGGCGATTTCTTCATGCGCTTGTTGCCTGTTGACTGACGATAAAATGGACTCTAAAAACGAACAAACCAGCGTTAATTCCCGAATGACTTCGGAACCGATCATAATAATGGCGCGCGATACCGTCACCATTTTTTGGCGGGATGGGTTGTAATGCGGGGTGTTGCTGATTTTTAATAACTTAACCGTCAGATTCGGGTCTTGCAAAATCACAGAAGCCAGCTCCATCGCGCCTTTTCTGTCATCGTTCAACACATCGTGAATGCATAACGCGGTATAAGAAAATATCGGCATTTCTTCGGTGCATAAAACATGCGTCCATTCGGCAAGCGAGTGGGGTTCCGTAACCGCTTTGGGCGGGATTTCCTGAGAGTCCATTGCCATCAGGGTGAGCTCTAAAGGATTGTTGTTCGATGTCATTTGATTTTTTACGATGAATACCTTAACCCTTGTCAGTTTGAGCCTTATTGATTCCTGCCGACAACGACATATATGCGACTTCTTGTACCGATTGCTAATCCTGTTTCATGATCAGATGTTTATAGTTTTCGGGGGACTGTTGTTTTAAATAGCTTGTTAAGAAATCTTTCCAGGTAACGATACCCAAAATAACGTTATTGTCGTCAACCACAGGCATACAGGATATATCCGCACTCAACATTTTTTGCACCGCACTATTGCAATCGGTTGCGGGCGTCACGGTATCGACTTGGCGCGACATGATCTGATGGGCGCGTTTTTTTAAAGTTTCCTGATCGCGCCAAGTTTCGGCCGCGGTATGGATATAAGGGCTGATAGCGCTCAATAAATCGCGATCCGAAATCACCCCGACAAAGGTCTTGTCCGTTTCATCTTCAACCAGCAGATGATGAAAATAGACGTGATCAAAAATTTCCTTGATCACCAATAGCTCGGTATCCATATCAACCGTCACCGGCTTGGCGGTCATAATATCAGCAATAATCATAATCCGAAGTCCTGTGTTTTCAATTGCTCATTTTACAATAGCATAAATATAACTGTTTTTATGCCATTTAATAGTAGCGGCTATCGGAACGAAAAACCGGGCTTGCAAAGAAACGCACACTTCATTCAGGCTGACTCGGTAGTACCGGCAAATCGTGAAAAACTTATCGATGCCAAGCGTTTTTTAACAACGGACCGGCATTTTCCAAGCGCTGTCGACTTGCTGTATGATGCATCGCTGCTCGGATTGCGTGAGCAATGTCGTTGAGTTTACCCCCCCCCCTTTTAATGCTGCCGAATTTACCCATGAACATAAACACTTTCAATCCGGTTCATACCGAACTGCTAAAAGGCGTAAACCTGATTGAAGCCAGCGCCGGCACCGGAAAAACCTATGCCATAGCCATGCTGGTGTTGCGTTTTGTAGTCGAGCACGATATCGCCATCGATAAGCTGCTGGTGGTCACTTTCACCAAAGCCGCCACCGAAGAGCTTAAAGACCGAATCCGTTCCAGGCTGGTCGAAGCCAAGCGTGCTGTGGACGGTCAAACCGACAATATCGACGAAAATATAGTCGACTGGCTGGCTCACTTGGACATCACGCAGGACGTGGTCAAGCAACGTTTGCAAATGGCGCTGCTGGATATAGACCAAGCCGGAATTTTCACCATCCACGGTTTTTGCCAACGGGTTTTAAGGGAACATGCGCTGGAAAGCGGACAATTATTCGATGCCGAATTAACCGGCGATGTGGCGGCAATCAAACAGGCCTGCACCGATGATTTCTGGCGCAAGCAGATTTACCCACGTTCAGCCTGGGAAATCGCGGTATTGACCGCAGATTTTAAAACCCCGGACATGCTGCTTGCCGGCGTCGCCGCGTTTCCCGGCAACGGCTTGAAAACCAAGGTTTATCCGCTGTGCCGGAGCGTGGATGACGCGTTAATAGAATTGCAACAACAGGCGGATCGGGCAAAAAACCAACTGGAGCACTGTGCAGCCGTTTTGCGCAATTGCTTCCCCGATGAAAAATTCAAGACCACCTATACCGACGTTTTCGAGAGTCACTATGACGCGCTGAATACGTGGTTACAAGGCCATACGACACAAACTCCCTGCCTTGAAGCGCTTGCCTTATTGACCGAAAAGGGCTTGATCGATGCGCTGAACGGCAATAAATTCAGGAGCAATAAAAGCCAGTCCGGCGATCAGCGTAAGGCCGAATATCTGGCTGGATTAGCCCTTGATGTCGCCGCTTTCGAGGCGCTGGCCATGGCCTTTAAACAAATCAATCTGGCCTTTCGCCTTAGCCTGCTGGACAGCTTGCACGAGGAATTGGATAAACGCTTGCACCGGCTGAATGTGTTGTCGTTCGATGATTTAATCAGTCGTTTGGCAAAGGCGCTGCAAAGCGATAAAGGCGCGTTGCTGACGGCGGAATTGCAACAGCGCTTTAGCGTCGCGTTGATTGACGAATTTCAGGATACCGACGACAGCCAATGGTTTATTTTCTATTCGCTGTTTGCGGCGCCCAGCCAATATTTATATCTAATCGGCGACCCCAAGCAGGCCATCTACAAGTTTCGCGGCGCGGATATTCATTCTTATCTGGGCGCGCAAAAACAGGCCGAGCATCAATTTACCCTGGGCCAAAATTGGCGTTCGCATCCGCAGTTGGTCGAGGCGGTAAATGCTTTGTTTCAAAAAGACCGGGCGTTTTTGCTGGAGGGCTTGGAATTTAACGATGTCGCCCCGGCTAAATCCGCCGATGACGGCGCCGTGTATTATGCGGGCCAAGCCATCGCGCCGATGATGCTCTGGCAGTTGCCGGAAAGCGACAGCAAAACAGGATATTGGCGGCCGGACCGCAAGGATGCCGCGGAAGCCATCGGCAACGCTGTGGTCAATGAAGTGGTCGATTTACTGACCGGCGACTATAGCCTGCAACCGGCCGGCCGGTCGTTGCAGCCCAAGGATATTGCTATTTTGGTAAGAACCAACGCTCAGGCCCGTGACTATCAGAACGCATTACGCAGTGCCGGCGTGCCTTCGGTATTAAACAGCGTCGAGTCGGTTTTTGCCGCGCAGGAAGCGGTTAATTTGTACAGCCTGTTACAAGCCGTGGCTCATCCCGGCGACAGCGGGCTGCTCAAACAAGCCTTGGCTTTAGACTGGTTTGAGCTGGATGGGCAAGCCCTGTACCGACTGATTAATAGCGAGATTGAGCTGGACGCCTGGATGTCGCGCTTCCTCGGCTATTTTCAGGAATGGCAAAAAATCGGTTTGATGGCGATGATGCAGCATTTGCTGAGACGGGAAAAAATCAGCACCCAGGTGTCGAAAACACGGACCGCGGAAAGACAGCTCACCAACCTGCATCACCTGCTCGAACTGGTGCAACAAGCCGCTATCGACGAGCATCTGGGCATCAATAAAACCTTGGACTGGTTGCGCAATGCGATCATCGAGGCGAGCGGCGCGGAAAATCAGCAACTCCGTCTTGAAAGCGACGATGACGCGGTCAAAATCGTTACCATGCATCGCTCTAAAGGACTGGAATACGCTATCGTATTTTGTCCCTATCTATGGCAGCGCAGCGACCGTTTAAACAGCGAACGCTTGATGATTCAATGCCATGAAGACGGCCAAGCACTGATCGATCTGGGTTCGGACGATTTTGAACGGCGCCGGAAACTGGCCTTAAATGAAGAATTGGCCGAAGATTTGCGGGTATTTTACGTCGCGGTCACCCGCGCCAAATACCGCTGTTATATCGCCTGGGCCGATGTGCGCTCGCAAGATAGCGCGAATGAATCGGCGATGGCTTGGCTGCTTGATTTTACGAATTCAGATTTTTCTCAGCAACAGGCACGGCTGCAAGCCTTTCGGGATAAAGCCGAGTACCGCTTACTGGAGGTTCCGGGCGAAATAACCGGCAAGTATCGAAAAGCCGTTGCGGATACTCACGCACAGGCAAAAAAGCGGCAAAGATCGTTGTACAGTTATTGGCAAATGAGCAGTTATACCGCGTTGTCGGCATTAAGCCGGCACGACGCGCCGGAATTGCCGGAAGATAAGGCCGGAGAGCAACCGCTGCTTGGTCGGCCGGAAACCGCTAGCGACATACAGGAATTACCCAGAGGCGCGCACACCGGCAATGTCGTGCATGATCTGCTGGAAAACAACGCATTCATCGATTTGGCCCGGCGCAAGGATATTGCTGTGCAACGGGACAAAGCGTGTCAGCGCTATGGTTTAAAATTGGAGCTGCCGCACCTGCTGGATGAGCTGTTGCAAGCCGTGGTCGCGACGCCGCTGTCGGCAACCGATACCGATTTTTGCCTGATGAATTTGCCGGAAAACCACTGCTTAAAGGAAATGCCGTTTTATTTATCGATGCAAGCCATGGACGCCGCCCAAATCAACCGGATATTGCACGACAGCCCGGCATTTCAGCCGTTGACCGCCAAACAGATGTGCGGTTATCTGACCGGATTCATCGATCTTATCTGCGCCTTTCCCAGCGCCGGAACCCAGCGTTATTATGTAATGGACTATAAAACCAACGGCTTGCAGGATTACACGCCGGCCGGCTTAAGCCATGCGATGCGCGAACATAATTACGGCCTGCAATACTGGATTTACACCGTCGTACTGCATCGTTATTTACAAACGCGGGTGCCGGACTACGACTATGAAACCCATTTCGGCGGCGTGCGCTATTTATTCGTGCGCGGCATGCAGCCGGATCGGCCCATGAGCGGCGTTTATCAGGACCGGCCCGACTTGGCGCGGGTTGAAGCGTTGGCGGCGTTGTTTGGGGGCGAGCAATGACAGACGAACAAAGCGCATTCAGCCGCTTGGATATGGCTTTTGCCCGATTCCTGAGTCGGCGCACCAACTTCGGCCCGAGCCAAAAACAGGAATTTGAAGCCCTGCTGATGGCCGTGTCTTATGAGCAAAGCCAAGGCCACAGCTGCATTCGAATCGACGCTAAAGCACAAGCCTTATTGCTGGCTTCCGGATTGGCCGTAGCCAATCCTGGCGATCAGGCCGATACCTTGCCTCTGGTAATTGAGCAAGACCGCTTGTATCTGCACCGTTACTGGAGTTATGAAAACCGGCTGGCGACGCAGCTGAAAACCATGGCCCGCAGCGAAAGCCCGGTTGAAAAACTCGACGCGCTGTTGGATTTTTATTTCGGCCCCGCGCCGGCCGAAATCGACGGCCAACGCGAAGCCGCAAAAATGGCGGCCCGGCAGCCGTTCTGCATTATTACCGGCGGTCCGGGAACCGGCAAAACCTTTACCGTCGTTAAAATTCTGGCGCTGTTGCAGGAATTGGCCGAACCACACCCCTTGGTGATTGCGTTGGCGGCGCCGACCGGAAAGGCTGCGATGCGGCTTCAAGAATCGATCGGTTCCAGCAAAGCGCAGCTGCCGTGTTCCGACGCGATAAAAAACCGCATCCCGGAAACCGTCACTACTTTGCACCGTTTATTGGGCGCCATGCCGCCTTCCCCGTATTTCAGGCATCATGCGGATAAACCGCTGGTTTACGATTTGGTCGTCGTGGACGAAGCGTCGATGGTCGATCTGGCCTTGATGAGCAAGTTGCTTGACGCACTCAAACCCGGTGCGCGCTTGATCTTGCTGGGCGATAAAGATCAGCTGGCATCGGTGGAATCCGGCGCGGTGTTAGCCGATTTGGCTTGCGCCGAAAGCCTGCGCAACAACGTTTACACTTTAACGAAGTCGCATCGTTTCGGCGGCGCAATCAAAGACTTGGCCGAAGCGGTCAACCTCCAGAACGATGAGCGCGCGTGGCACATTTTAAGCGATAGCGAAGATGAAGCCGTGCAATGTCTTGATACCGATTTAATCGACTATATCGCCGCCCGACAAGCGGATTATTTGCAATTGATCAAAGCCGATGCGGAATTCGAGCCGATTTATCGGGCTTTTAGCCGCTTTCAGGTGCTGTGCTCGAACCGGCAGGGCAAAAACAGCGTGGCCGACATTAATTACCGGGTTGAGCAAAAACTGGCCGAGCAAAAGCGGATCGATTTATCCGGAGTATGGTATTCGGGACGACCGGTCATGGTCACGCAGAACAACCCGGCGCTGCATCTTTATAATGGCGACATCGGCATTTGTATGCCGGACGGCGCTGATTCGGGAGAATCGGTAGCCGAGGTACAGGCTTCTCAAGAGAAGTTGATGGTATTTTTTCAACGCCCTGACGGCACCGTCAAAAAATACCTGCCCGCCCGCGTACCGCATTGCGAAACCGTTTTTGCGATGACGATCCATAAAAGTCAAGGCTCTGAATTTGAAGAAGTATTAATAGTCCTGCCCGAAGCCGTCAACCCCGTGTTAACCAAGGAATTACTGTATACCGCCATTACCCGAGCCAAGAAAACCATCAAACTGGTTGCCGATAAAGCCGTGTTTATCGCGACAGTTCGGCAAAAAATCGACAGGGTTACCGGCTTGGTGGATAAGTTTAAATCCTGAGTGCTTACCCGGTGTGGGTATAAGTGCGGATTGTGGCAGACTGTGACTTTTGCAGGTTAAATATGAATTAAGAGCTAAATCTGATAATGAAAAATCAGATACTTAGCCCTAAGCAATGGCTAAAATTAAAAGTATCTTGTTTGTAACGTATTGAAATTACATGCTTGGACATTTTTGGCTCTTAATTCACATTTAAGCAATAGTCCGATAGGTTCGTATTTTCCGCATAATTTTAGCATCATGAAGTATTACGTCCACTTCAAGGCTTTTACTGAGGTCGAACGGACTCTCAGGCTTGAAACAAGTAGTATCGAGTTGGGATTTTCTTTTCGTCCGGACCGACACGGACGACCCTGACCTTGTTTTCATAATACTGGCCCGATAAGAACATGATTGAGCGTTTCTGTTTTACAAACTACAACGTTCCCCATCATCCCGGATAACTGCGCTTTTAACCCATCAAGCATCTTAATATCCGTATGATTTTTGCAAACAATCAGTAGTTTATAACTCGGATCGTCATCGCCTAATTCATTGGTTTTTCGGAATAATCTTTCAATAACGGCGATAGAACCACTCCATTTTTTGCAAAATTCAACCTTAATTTCTTTCCATGCCGCTTTTATTATTTTGCTTTCATCTCGTTTGGTTATGTCGTCACCTTTAACTTCTCGTAACTGTTGGAGTTCTTTTTCAATCGAAACATGACAATTTCGTATGTACTCTTCTAAATCGCTTAACTCTATTAGCTGAACATCGTTATTCTCTACTACAAAATAATCGACTTTATTGACAATACCCGCATGAAAACCAATTGCTTTAGCAATGCCGTCTTCATCATCAATTTTAAATGCTCGTGACGTGGAAGACTCAATTATTCCGGCAACGCAAGAGGCATGTACAATGCTTTGCAAATACTCATTTTTGTCGAACATGTTAATTTATAAGTCGCTAAAGTACAGTTGCTCATAAGCTGAATTTAACAACTCGCGCGCCTCAATCAACTGTTGATTTGATTTTTTAGATTCAAACTCAAATAATTTACCGTCCAAGTCAACAAAATGTACTGACAGGAAATCTTCGGCTTCAATTTTCTGCTTTTTCAGATTCACTTCCAAGGCTTTTAACAGGTCGGTGCTGTGTGTGGTAATAACGATGTTTACACCTGCCTGCGCCAAGACTAACAGCACCTCCATTAATTTAACTTGCCAATCCGGGTGTAAATTGGTTTCCGGCTCATCAATAAATACGAAAGAGCCTGCTGTAATCACGTTATGTTTTAATAAAGCCTGAATCATACCTAGGTTAGTCATACCAAAGGATACAAGATTCTTAGATATTTCTTGACCGGACTTATTATCTTTAAAACTTAAGTTATCGCCTTTAAAAATAAACTCACCGCCTAAAGCATCTTCTAACAAATCGGTAGCTGCTGAAAAAGCACCTGATGTTTTAGTTTTGGTATTTAACGCATCATCCAAATCATAAAAATATTTTGGCACGCCAGTTAAAACATCACTATTTTTCTTTCCGAGTAATCTTGGGCGGATTTGATTATTTTTGGCCGATTTTAATGCGTCTCTCACTTTCCAATAAGCTGGCGATTCAAAAAAAACCACACTCGATAAGCCTGAGACCTCATCAATAAAATCATCACCCCAGCTAAAATGTTTTTTACTGGCACTTAATTCAATCACTAGAAGATCATCGACTTCAATTTCTATTTTTTCTTCTCCGAAACTGACTAATTCACTTAGCCTAGAAATCTGAAAATTATCTTTAAGCTCATTTTGAATATAAGTGATAAATAAATTAGCATAATATTTTCGAGGATTTCTAATTTGAAGCAATAAATCGTCAAAACCTCGATTAATAGTTTCAGATATGCTCATAATAGATGCAAATTTGTCGGGTGTTTTTGTTAGTTTATTTAAATAAGAGCTATAACGTGTTTGAATTGCCTCTACAGCTTTTATTTTTGAGGTTGCAAAAATAAAATAGTCGTCAATTTTCCAGCTACTGGCTTCTTCAATCTCATTTTGTAACTTATCAAGGTCAAGCTCAATTTGTTTTGTAACAAAAAAATCATTTTGACCTACATAACTAATCCTATTTAGAAAGGCTTGCAATTGAAGCTGAAGTTGCCTAATCGTCTTATTTACAGACTCATGATAAACGTTCTTATTAATGACATTTAAAATAGAATACAACGACTTGGTAAAAAAACTTTTGCCGGTTCCATTAGGGCCGGTAATCACCGTCATAGGACGAATGTTAAACTCAGCGTCCTTTAGTTTTCCCAAGTTTTTGACTTTTACGTCAATTTTCATACAAATCTCTTTATAACTTCACAACTATAGCAATGTTATTTCTTACGACGTCTCTTTTTAGGCTTATCCCTAGCAACTTGTTTTAGCGCCAAGTCAAAATCAATCTTCTTTTCGTCCAGATCGACACGGGCGACCCTGACCTTGACGCTGTCGCCCAGACGATAATTGATGCCGCTCCGCTCGCCTCTTAGTTGATGGCTGGTGGCGTCGAAATGGAAATAATCCTGCGCCAAGTTGCTGATATGAACCAAACCTTCAATATAAATTTCGGCAAGCTCAACAAAAAAACCGAATGAAGTCACCGCTGAAATAATGCCGGGGAATTCTTCGCCGACCTTGTCCATCATATATTCGCATTTGAGCCAGCTGACGACATCGCGCGTCGCGTCATCGGCGCGCCGCTCATGGGCCGAACATTGCTCACCCAAAATGACCATATCGGGGACACCGTAGAAAAAGCTTTCCACCGGCTTACCCTGCAAGCAATGCCTGATCGCACGATGCACCAGCAAATCGGGATAACGCCGGATAGGCGAAGTGAAATGCGCGTAAGCTTCCAAGGCCAGACCGAAATGGCCTTTTAGCTCAGGACTGTAAACGGCTTGCGACATCGAACGCAGCAGTACAGTCTGAATCAAATGCGCATCGGGTCTATTTTTGATCGACTCGATCAGCTGCATGTAATCCAACGGCGTCGGTTTAGCGCCGCCGCCTAAGCTCAAGCCCAACTCGCCAAGAAAGGTTTTCAGGTTAAGCAGCTTGTCGGCGCTCGGACCGTCGTGTATCCGCAGCAGCTTGGGCATTTTTTTATTGTTTAAAAAACGCGCCGCCGCCATGTTCGCGGTGATCATGAACTCTTCAATCAATTTGTGCGCATCGTTGCGCACTACCGGCACTATTTTTTCGATTTTACGTTCCGCGCCGAAAATAATCCGGGTTTCCTGAGTATCGAAATCCATCGCGCCGCGTTGCTCACGGCTTACCCGCATCACCTTGTAAAGCGCGTATAGCTCCTGCAAATGCGGCATCAGGGCCTTATATTTGTCGGCTAGAACCTGATCGCCATCGACAAGCATCTTTGCAACTTCGGTGTAAGTCAGTCTGGCATGAGAACTCATCACCGCATCGAAAAAGCGTGACCGGGTAACTTGGCCTTGTTCGTTAATTAACAGCTCGCACACCATGCATAAGCGGTCTACTTGGGGATTTAACGAACACAAGCCATTGGATAAAATCTCCGGCAACATCGGTATGACCCGTTCCGGAAAATAGACCGAGGTGCTGCGTTTTTGCGCTTCTTTGTCCAATTCCGAATTAATTTGCACATAATGCGAAACATCGGCAATTGCAACCAGCAGCTTCCAGCCTTTGGGCGTTTTTTGGCAATAAACGGCATCGTCAAAATCGCGCGCATCCTCGCCGTCAATGGTGACTAACGGAATTTTACGCAAATCGGTCCGGTTTTCTTTGGCCGATTCAGGCACTTCATTTTTAAGCGGTTTAATTTCTGCCAGTAACTCATCGGGCCATTGATTAGGCAATTCATGGGAACGAATCGCCATTTCGATTTCCATTCCCGGCGCCATATGTTCGCCCATGACCTCGGTGACCCGGCCGATAGGCTGGCGAAGTTTGGTCGGTTGTTCGATAATTTCCGCAACAACAATTTGCCCTTGTTTGGCCTTACCGGCACCGCCTTTTTGCAGCAGGATAGTTTGGGCTATATTTTTATTGTCCGGCACCACGTAGGTAAAGCCGTCTTCTTTATAGAGTCGCCCGACCACATGAAGAGTATTTCTTTGCAGAATCTCAACGACAGCGCCTTCCCTGCGACCTTTTTTATCGACGCCGGCAACACGCACCAGGGCCCGATCATTGTGCAGCAAGGGATTCATTTCCCGTGGCGACAAGAACAAGTCATCGGAACCGTCATCCGGTTTAAGAAAACCAAATCCGTCCGCATGACCGATAATACGCCCGGCAATTAAATCTTCATTATTAACCAGACAATATTTTTTGCCCCGATTAAATAACAATTGCCCATCTCTTTCCATGGCCCGTAAGCGGCGGCGTAAAGCTTCCAGTTGGTCTTCGCTTTCAAGGGAGAAGGCCGCGGCAATTTCTTCACGGCACAAGGGCTTGCCGGCATGTTCGATAAATTGAAGAATCAATTCGCGGCTGGGAATAGGATTCTCATATTTCTCAGCTTCGCGCTGAGCATATGGATCTTTTGTTGAACTAAAATCAACGTTTTTTTTAGACTTCAATGTCATTATAAATAATCAAATAAAGGAAATGGGATACCATAAACCCGCGTTAAATGTATAGGCTTAGTATATCGATTAGGATTGAAAGAGAAAAGTTTTTGGGGTTTAAGCAAAAAACTTTTCTCCGTTGGTTCAAGTTAAGGTTAGTGCGCCTAACTTGAAAATCATGCTGGTTTAGATAAAAAACTTTATGCTTAATTGACAAAATCAGGGAGGGTGGGTATAGTGCGCGCTCACTTTAGCTTTTACAGCTAGCCTCTGCCGAGGTGGTGAAATTGGTAGACACGCCAGCTTCAGGTGCTGGTGGGGGCAACCCCGTGGAGGTTCAAGTCCTCTCCTCGGCACCATTCGATTATATCCCTCTGTTATTGATTCTACCCGTTTTCCAGCAAAACGTGGAGAGTAATTTTCTCTGTACCGCACAACATTGTCGAACAGAGGATAAACCACGCCCACCGTTTCGTCCCAATATCTTATTAAAAGCTGTCAGGCTTGCGATTACTGACGCCGCATTGCTCTCGAATAAAGTATCGAATAGCACATGCGTTGATAACCCATTGTGTTGGAGATGCTGTTCTCGCTCAAAGCCGGATTGGCCGGTGAATGACCTTTACCGGCATAATGAGCAGGCAATCGAACAGTCAAATGAAAGCCACCATTGGCAAGCTCTGGAATGAGCTATCCGATAGCTTAGGCTCTTTGCCAAACATAAAATCGAAAAGTTCCCGCCGGAGAGATTTTTTATAGCGAGTTAGCCGCTAACGACAAGATCACACGAAAAGCCGGCTCAATTGGTAAAATTGTAGAATTGGTCAATCGCTTAAACGCGCGTAGATTTAACAAAGCCGCCGCTGCTCGTTGGCTTCGACTTGGCTCGACCAACGAGCAGCGGCAGGAAACCGAAAATCAAGCCATCCGTTTCCGGTAACGGATTGACGAAAATACCGATAATGCTATTAAGATAGCGCCAGTCAAACCGGTGATAACTTCAGGAATATGATGGGTCATACTGACCAGCATGATACCCGCCAGCACCCCAATCGCATAATGCGCGCCGTGCTCCAGAAACACATATTCATCCAAGGTGCCCTTCCGCACCAGATAAACCGTCAGGCTTCGTACAAACATTGCACCGATAGCCAGACCCAGCATAATAATGACCACATCCTGAGTAATTGCAAACGCGCCGATCACGCCGTCAAATGAAAACGACGCGTCCAGCACTTCAAGATAAATAAAGCTCATCAGGCCGCTTTTTTTGAGCACCGCGACGACTTCCTCGCCTTCTTCCTCATGCTCGAACAAAGCCGCCAAGCTATCCACGATAACGAACAAAATCACTCCGCTTACACCGGCCACCAGCGCGTCCAAGCGGATTTCCTGAGGCAGATAGTTTTGGATAATCAGCAACGGTCCTAAGGCCATGATAATTTCAATCGCTTCAAGCTTGCCGAATGAAGCCATTTTCTCTTCGATATAGCCCAGCCAATGCAGTTCCTTGGTTTCATCGAAGATGAACGAATAAAACACCATCAGCAAAAACATGCCGCCGAATGCCGCGATTTGCACATGCGAGGCTTCTAAATGTTCGGCATAAGTCGCGGTATCGTTTAACGCCATCTTGGTGACGCCCATAAAATCGATGCCGGTCGCCGCCGAGACGATCACGATAGGAAACAACAAACGCATACCGAAAACGGCAATCAAAATCCCCCAGGTTAAAAAATATTTCTGCCAACGCTCATCCATCCGCTTTAGGATTGCTGCATTAACAACCGCGTTATCGAAGGATAAGCTGACTTCAAGCACGCCCAGGATGACGGCGATAAATACGCCCATCATTCCCCCGTAATAAAAGGACTGCGGCGACGATATGCCACCCCAATAAAATGCGGCCGCCAAGCAAACGGCCGTGACGATAAAAGAAAGACGAAAATGTTGCATGGTGTACTCTCTAAAGGATTAATGATTTTTGTTAGGCAACTATAGGGGCATTTGCTTCAAAATCAAAATTTGGTCGTTAGAAAAAGTGTAAGCATTAAATGACAAGCGTACTATTCGATAGCAAAATGCTAAAATGACACATTTCCCCATACTGATGCTTATGCCCTTGTTCCGGCTGTTTACTTTATTAGGTCTGGCGCTTTGTTCCTCTCTTTTATCGGCGGCACCCGCACAGCCGGCCGAAAAGGTCTCTATACAACTCAAGTGGTTACATTCTTTCCAGTTTGCCGGTTACTATGCGGCCAAAGAAAAAGGCTTTTATGCGGAAGAACAATTGGATGTCACGCTTCATGAACGCACTCCCGGCATCAGTAACATTGAGCAGGTTCTAAAAGATGAATCCCAATACGGCGTAGCCGATACCAGCCTGCTGGAACAGCGGCTTGACGGCAAGCCGGTCGTGGTCTTGGCGTCCATTTTTCAGCACAGTCCGCTGGTGTATCTTAGTTTAAAGGCGTCCGGCATCGTCAGCCCTTACGAGTTAAAGGGCAAGCGGGTCATGGAAGACACTTACGACAATGCGCCGTTGCTTGCGATGCTGTATGAAACCGGCGTTTCTACCGCCGCGTTCACCCATTTGCCAAACTCCTTTAATCCCGACGACCTGATTAGCGGAAAAACCGATGTTTTGATTGGCTATTTAACCGACCAAGTTGATTACTTCAAAACGCGCGGCATCGAAATCAACATCATTGATCCTAGAAGTTATGGGGTGGATTTTCTGAGCGATAATCTGTTCACCACGGAACAGGAGATAAAGCGGCATCCGGAAAGAGTTCAACGGTTCCTGCGCGCCTCGCTCAAAGGTTGGGATTACGCGCTCAAACATCAGGACGAACTGATCCGAATTATCCTTGAGAAATACAATCCCAAGCACCGGCTTTCCGCCGAACACTTGCGTTTTGAGGCGCAAGAAACGCAAAAGATGATCTTGCCGGAGACCGTTCCCATCGGTCACACCGATATCAAACGCTTTCACCGTATTGTCGAGACTTACCGGCAACTGGGTTTGATCGGTTCGACCGATCATCTGGAGGGTTTTATTTACGATCAAATAAAGCCGGGCAAGCTGAATTTCAGCCCGGAGGAAAATGCCTGGCTGCAAGCGCATCCGGTTGTTCGCGTAGGCATAGACCGGGATTTTGCCCCCTACGAATGGATTGACGCCAAGGGCAATTACCTCGGCCTGAGCGCCGACTATATGGCCTTGATCGAACAACGACTGGGCGTGAAATTCGACATTGTGAAGAATAAATCCTGGGCTGAAATTATTGAAATGGCGCAACGCGGCGACCTGGATATGCTTTCCAACGCTAATCAGACTCCCGAACGCGAGCGCTATTTAATCTTCACCGACGCCTATCTGAACACCCCGGCCATCATTATCGGCGATAGCAACAACGGCTTTATCGGTACCCTGGAACGCCTGAACGGTAAGCGGGTAACCGTGGAAAAGAGCTACTTCATGCAGGAATTGTTGATGCATGATCATCCTGAAATTAGGCTGGTTCCCGTCGCCAATGTACACGAAGCTTTGACTCTGCTCAGCCGCGGCGAGGTCAGCGCCTATGTTGGCGACGCCGCTTCGGCAAATTATGCGGTTAAACGGGAAGGTATGCTTAACCTCAGCTTTTCCGGCGACACCAATTATAAAAGCCTGCATCGCATGGCCGCGACGAAGGCGAATCCCGAGTTGGCCGGTCTGCTGACTAAAGCGCTGGCCGACATCCCGCAGTCTGAAAAGGAAGCCATCCATAATCGATGGATGAGTTTGAGATACGAGTCCGGGGTAAAAACGCGGACCGTTCTGCTTTATGCCATCACGGCGCTACTGTTGCTAACGCTTATTGCCGGTTGGAATCTACGACTACGGCGCGAAATCAACCGGCGAAAAAGGAGTGAAGCGGCACAGCATATGGCCGCCAGCGTTTTTGCCAACACTCAGGAAGGCATTCTCATTACCGATGCCCAGCGCACTATTGTCGACGTCAATCCGGCGTTCAGCAGCATTACCGAATACTCGCGAGACGAAGCGCTGGGAAAAAAACCCAACCTGCTCAAATCCGGACTACACGATGCCGATTTTTACCGGACCATGTGGCAATCGATCGATCGGCAGGGTTACTGGCGCGGAGAAGTGTGGAACCGCAAAAAAAGCGGCGAGATATTTGCCGAGTGGCTGACCATTTCGGCGGTCACCGACAAGCAGGGAAAAATCACCCATTACATCGGCACCTCTTCCGACATTACCCAGCTTAAAGAGCATGAACGAAAGTTAGAACTGATTGCCCACTACGACCCCCTGACCGGCGTACCCAACCGGATTTTATTGGCCGATCGCATGCGTTTGGCATTCGCCCAAACCAAACGCGATCATTGCTTAATGGCGGTCGGTTATCTTGATCTGGACAGCTTTAAACCGGTTAACGATAAATTGGGTCATGAAGCGGGCGACCAGCTCCTGATCGAAATTGCCCGGCGCATCAAAAATGCCTTGCGCGAAGGCGATACCATCGCCCGTTTAGGCGGCGATGAGTTTGTATTTTTGCTGTTGGGATTGGACAAGGTTGAAGATTGCGAAATAACCTTGCACCGTTTGCTGCAAGTCATCAGTGAGCCGGTTATGTTGCAGAGCCAGGCTATTTGCGTATCGGCCAGTATCGGCATCAGTATTTACCCCGAAGATGACACCGACCCGGATACCCTGTTACGACATGCCGATCAGGCCATGTATCAGGCCAAACAAGAAGGAAAAAACTGTTTTCATATTTATAACCTGGAGCTGGATCGTCAGCTTCATGCCCATCGCGAAGCTTTAAACCGCATTGATCAGGCCTTTATCAACGAAGAATTCGAACTTTTTTTCCAACCTAAAGTCGATATGCAGCAAGGCACGGTATTCGGTGCGGAAGCGTTGATACGCTGGCGCCACCCTGAATGCGGCCTGCTGATGCCCTGCGCTTTTCTGCCGTTGCTGGAAAATCATGAGACTGCGACCAAACTCGATGCGTGGGTTATCGACAAAGCCTTGCAGCATATGGAAATTTGGCAAGGTTTGGGGCTGCAACTCCAAATCAGCGTCAATATCACCGCCCGATCGCTGCAAGCCGACGATTTTGTGCTGCAACTGTATTACGCCTTTGAACGCCACCCGACTATCAAACCGGCCTATTTCGAACTGGAGATACTGGAAACCCAAGCCTTATCCGATCTATCGCTGACTTCTCAAGTGATTAAAGACTGTCAAGCCTTAGGCGTACAATTTGCGTTGGACGATTTCGGCACCGGCTATTCCTCATTGAGTTACCTCAAACATCTGTCGGTCGAAACATTAAAAATCGACCAGACTTTTGTCCGCGATATGCTCGAAGACGAAGACGATTTAGCAATTGTGCAAGGCGTTATCGGTTTGGCCGAATCGTTCCGCCGACAAGTCATCGCCGAGGGCGTGGAATCGCTTGAGCACGGCATTGCGCTGTTGCATATGGGCTGTTATTTGGCCCAAGGTTACGGTATTGCCAAGCCCATGCCCGCCTCCGAACTTGCCGCCTGGGTGAAGGCATGGCAAATGCCGGAGGAATGGAAGACATCGCTTTGCTATCAAGAATAGTTTATCCGTGTGCACCGTCGGCGTTATCGGCGTTCCATTGACGCCTGAGCGTCACTGCCATTAAGTTAAGAAAAAAGCTCCCTCTGGAGAATAAAAATAAGGAAAAAAGCCTTATTTGATCCCCTCATCCTAACCTAATCATGCTGGACTCTCCTGTCCAGCACCCTACGGGCGAGTGCAAATCCGCTCCCGGCGGATTTGTCCCGGAGGGAGAAGGGACTGTCCATCCTTAACTTAATGGCAGTGCGCCGGAGCGTGGGAACGCTGTCGCTTTATTCACTTCGGACTCTATAATTAATTGGTCCTTGGGAACCTTGCGGCATGGCTTTAAGTTGGCAACCTAAATGTCGGGCAGCGACTCAAAGTAAATAATTCTGTAATAATGACTGTGTTATAAAACGCCGTGCTTTTAAGGAGTGGGCATTAATTTCAGACAATATAAAAGACCCAGTGAATACCGTTAAATACAATTTCGATCCGAGCTATGGCTATTCGCTAGACCGATTATTAGCGGTAAAAGCACCGAAACAACCTCAGGATTTTGCCTGTTTTTGGCAAAAACGCTACCAACGCGCACTCACCGTTGATCCCAAGCCGCAGATAAAAATCATCAATGCAGACAAACCGGGCTGGCGCGTCTTTGCTATTGCTTACACCTCAACCGATAATTTTCCTATCCGAGGCTGGTTATTGCTGCCGACTTCCGGGGTGATTAAACGCGGTTTTATTGTCGGGCACGGTTATGGCGGGCGCGATGAACCCGACTACCACCTACCCTTTAAAGATGCGGCGTTGTTGTTTCCTTGCTTTCGCGGCTTGGCGCTCAGCGCCCGCCCCCCGATTTCTTCCGAACCTTGTTGGCATGTGCTGCACGATATTGATCGAAAAGACCGCTATATTTTGGGCGGTTGTGTCGAGGATTTGTGGCTGGCGGTTAGCGCCATGCTGTCGTTGTTTCCGATGCTGGCCGGGCATTTGGGCTATCTGGGCATTAGTTTCGGCGGCGGCATCGGCGCTTTGGCACTGGCCTGTGAATCCCGTATCAGCAAAGCGCATTTGAATGTGCCCACCTTCGGTCATCATCCCTTACGCTTAAGGCTTGCGACTCAGGGCAGCGCACAGAGCGTTCAGCGCTTTTATTGCAGCCATAAAAAAATGACGCTTAAAGTTTTAGCTTATTACGATGCAGCCTTGGCGGCGAAGCGGATTACCGTCCCCATGCATTGCGCCTGCGCAACATTCGATCCTTACGTCGCTCCGCCCGGACAGTTTGCGATCTACAACGCTTTACCCGGACCGAAACAACTGTTCATCCTGGATGCCGGGCATCACAACTATCCAAATCAGGCACAGCAAGAATACGAGCTCATTAACGAACTCGATGCTTTTTTTGCCTCTCTCAGCCAATAATTTAACCAATTTAGGAGATTTAAATGAACCGCGAATATCACAAGTGGTGGAGCAATCGCTTGCAGCGTGATATGGAACTGCTGGTGTTTGGCCATTCGGGGGCTAAAGTCCTCGTGTTTCCTTCACGCTTGGGACGGTTTTACGAGTATGAAAATTTAGGCATCGTCGACTCGTTAAAGCACAAGATAGAACAAGGTTGGCTACAGCTTTACTGTGTCGACAGTGTCGATGCCGAAAGTTTTTATTGCGGTTGGGCCCATCCTTCAGGGCGTATTCGGCGTCATGTCGATTTTGAAGAATACATTTTGAACGAAGTGCTGCCCTTCATGCACAGCAAGAATCCGCATGATTGCGTGATTTCTCACGGGGTCAGCCTTGGCGCATTTCATGCCGCCAATATTGCGTTTCGCTACCCCCATTTTTTTAAAAAGCTGGTTGCCTTTTCCGGGCGTTACGATTTGACATTGAGCGTAGAAAGTTTTAACGATCTTTTCGACGGCTTTTACAATGAAGATATTTATTTTCATACCCCTAACCATTTTCTACCGAATCTGGAATGCTCCTCACGCTTAAATAAATTAAGAGCCATGGACATTACCCTGGTGATCGGCCGGGAAGATCCGTTTTTAGAAAACAACCAACAGCTAAGCTCAATCTTGTCGCAAAAAGGCATTAACCATCAGTTTTCGATTTGGGACGACAGGGCGCATAGAGGCTATTATTGGCGGCGCATGGCTTCGCTTTATATTTGAACGTTGTGGTCGGGTAATTGGCGGAAATAACTTTAATTATTATCGGAGGATAATAAAGGCGATAAAAATATAGATACCTCAGTTGACAAAGCAACGTAAAGCCCTCTCGGCAATTGCTCCTGCATTGCCCTACCTCCTGCATCCTTGCAAGTCGTCCAGCGGGAGAGGGTTGGGTGAGGGGAAATCAAAATAAGGAAAATGCTATTTATATTCCCCTCATCCCAACCTTCTCCCTGAGGGAGAAGGAGCAAATGTCGCTATATTAGCTGCGGACTCTATATTTTCCGGTCAATATCAACTCAAGCGTAGCAGCACAGCAGTAGACATCCGGCCAAAGAATAGCTTTAGCTAAATAAAAAAACTGGTTACCATTAACCCAATATCAACTTCGTAGTGAAAAGACATGCCGCATAGAAGCTTTAAAACCAGTAAACCCAAAGCCACTATTTCCATGCTGCCCGATTTGGGCATGGACGATAAACACCTGATCGCCGATTTCAAACGCTATTACAGCCACCGTTTGGGCCGGGATGAACACAATACTTCGCCTCATTACGCCTATGAAGCCTTGTCGCTGGCTATTTGCGACCGGCTTATCGAACGTTGGAAAAGAACCTACAACATCTATAAAGAAACCGATTGTAAGCGCGCCTATTATCTGTCGATGGAATTTTTAATGGGCCGCACCTTAAGTAACGCGATGCTCAATCTGGGTCTTAATGAAGCCGTCGAACAGACCATGTATCAGTTAGGTCTTGAGCTTGAGGAACTGATTGAAAGCGAGCCGGACGCCGGTTTGGGTAACGGCGGCTTGGGCCGTTTGGCCGCCTGCTTTATCGACAGTTGCGCCACCTTGCAGTTGCCGGTGACCGGTTACGGCTTGCGCTACGAATACGGCATGTTTTCGCAGGATATTATTAATGGCGAGCAGGTGGAAAAGCCGGACCATTGGCTGCGCAACGGTAATGTCTGGGAAATCGAGCGTCCCGAGTACACCTTCAGGATTAAATTCGGCGGTCATACCGAGTCGCATATTGATGAGTTCGGCAACAAAAGAACCCGATGGATCGAAACCCAGGACATCCTCGCGGTTCCTTACGACACGCCGATTCCGGGCTACCAAAACGGCACCGTCAACACTTTGCGTTTATGGAAAGCCCAAGCCACCGAGGAATTCAACTTACAGGAATTTAATGCCGGCGATTATGCCGAATCGGTCGCGGCAAAAAATACCGCTGAAAACATCACCATGGTGCTGTATCCGAATGACGCCAATGAAAACGGCAAGGCCTTGCGCCTACGCCAACAATACTTGCTGGCTTCCGCCAGTTTGCAGGATGTAATCAGCACTTGGGTGGGCCGTCACGGCAATAATTTTTCCGAGTTTGCGGCAAAAAATACCTTTCAATTAAACGACACCCATCCGAGCATAGCGGTTGCGGAATTAATGCGCTTACTGATGGATGTTCATAGTTTAACCTGGGATGCGGCTTGGGCGATTACCCGTAAGACCATGGCTTATACCAACCATACTTTATTGCCGGAAGCCCTGGAACGTTGGTCGGTTAACCTGTTTAAGCAATTGTTGCCCCGGCTGATGGAAATCATTTTCGATATTAACGCCCATTTTATGGCCGAAGTGTCGGCGCACTGGCCGGGCGATATCGGCCATTTAAGCCGCATGTCCATCATTGAAGAAGGCAATGAACAGCATGTCAGAATGGCTTATCTGGCTATCGTCGGCAGCTATTCGGTCAACGGCGTTGCCGCCTTGCATTCCAAGTTATTGCAGCAAGGCTTGTTTCGTGATTTTTACGAGCTGTGGCCCGACAAATTTAATAACAAAACCAACGGCGTGACGCCGCGCCGTTGGCTGGCCGCCTGTAATCCCGAGCTGGCCGAACTGATCACCGCCACCATAGGCAGCGGTTGGCTGACCGACTTGGCGTTGCTGAAAAAGCTCGAGCCTTATGCCGAAGACAAAGCCTTCCGCAAACGCTGGCGCGAGATTAAGCAAGCGGCCAAGCAAAAACTGATCGATTATAAAAAGCTTGAACATGACGTCGATTTTAATGTCGATGCCATTTTCGATGTGCAGGTTAAGCGCGTTCATGAGTATAAACGTCAGTTATTGAATGTATTGCATGTGATTCATCTGTACGACCGCATTAAACGCGGCGACATCGCGAACTGGACGGATCGTTGCGTATTAATCGGCGGCAAAGCGGCGCCCGGTTATTACATGGCGAAAAAAATCATCAAGCTGATCAATAATGTCTCGCACGTTATTAATTCCGACCCCGATGTCGGCAGAAAATTAAAATTGGTGTTCCTGCCGAATTACCGGGTTTCCGCGATGGAAAAAATCTGTCCGGGCGCCGATCTTTCCGAACAGATTTCAACCGCCGGCAAAGAAGCGTCGGGGACCGGCAATATGAAGTTTATGATGAACGGCGCGTTGACTATCGGTACGCTGGACGGGGCCAACATCGAAATTCGCGAAGAAGTCGGCGACGATAACTTCTTCCTGTTCGGTTTGACCGAAGAGCAAGTTGAAGACATGAGGCATCATTACGATCCGAATGCGATTATCCATCAGGATGAAGAATTCGCTAGAGTGATGAATCTGCTTGAATGCGGACATTTTAATCAATTCGAACCGAAAATTTTCGATGAAATTCTCGCGTCAATAAGAAGCCCTCACGACCCCTGGATGACCGCAGCGGATTTTCGCAGCTTTATCGATGCGCAAAAACGCGTGGAAGCCGCTTATCAGGATCAGGAACACTGGACCAAAATGAGCATTTTAAACTGCGCCGCCAGCGGTAAGTTTTCAACCGACAGAACCATCACCGATTACAACGACGACATCTGGAAACTAACGCCGGTCAATATCGATAACAAGTTCTAAGCGTGTTGCATATCGTTTTATATGAGCCGGAAATTCCCGCCAACACCGGCAATATTATCCGGCTCTGCGCCAATAGCGGCATGTACTTGCATCTGATCAAGCCCTTGGGTTTTGACTTGGATGACAAGAAACTCCGCCGGGCGGGGCTGGATTACCATGAATGGGTGGCGGTGAAAGAGCATGATTCATTGGCGGATTTTATCGATAGCATTAAGCCGGGACGCATTTTCGCGCTGACCACCAAAGGCGCGAAACTATACAGCGATGTGTGTTTTAAAGCGGAAGATGCTTTTTTGTTCGGCCCAGAGACGCGCGGTTTGCCGGCCACGGTATTGGCGGATTTAGGTGCCGAACACTGCCTGTATCTACCGATGCAGGCGGCAAGCCGGAGTTTGAATTTGTCCAATACCGTTTCTATTGTGCTGTACGAGGCTTGGCGGCAGCTGGGCTTTGCGGGGGCGGCGGTAAAACAGCTGTAAACTTAAGCCGCATGAAGCAAAAAACCAAAAATAGCAATTAATGCATCAAAAACCGAACCCGGATTTGACCGCTTATCGTTGATAAACTTAGGAACCTGTCGGTCTTGACAGAACTTAATCTCGTTGAGTTAGTCAACTCGCAATAAATAAACGCCCCCGCCAATGGAACGCAGAGACCAACAGTAGGCGACGCGAATAGTGATGATTGGCGCGGATTTTTCATACCTTATCCGTGTTTATCATAATCGTCCGCGCCATCTGCGTTCTATTTTGGGCTGAAGCATCATGTGGAATGTGCATGAAATAACTTGAGTAAGTTGCCGCTTTACCTACAGGGACAGATATTTGCTCCTGCAATATCTGCATTCACCGCATCCCTGTAGATATGTAGACAGGGGCATGAGCACGACTGTATCGATACAGGAGCAATTGTCGAGGAGTGGAAACTTTGCCCGCAAGCGCAAGCACCCACAGTAGGCGCTTTATTAATAAGGTACGCACAATGGACCGACTCGGAGTCTGTCTGACTTAGATAACTTGTCGTCAATAACGGATAAACTCGGTTAAAAATCTTAAAGAATTCACCACGAAGACACGAAGAAATAAAAACTTCGTATCCTCGGCAACTGCTCCTACATTACCCTACTACAGGCCATCCATGGCCTTATGCGTTGCCCTACCTCCTTCATAAGCCACAGGGATGTGGCGAATACAGATTTTGCCTGGAGCAAAATATCTGCCCGTGCAAGTCGTTCGTGTCTTCGTGGTGATAGTGTTTTTTGAGGATGAGGTCTGTAAAATCATACAAGTCAGACAAACTCCTAGGCTAGGTAAACATCAATAAGGTTGCACTCAGTGCGCCGAGCATAAAGATAGCCCGAATAAAAGCGGCGAATCCGGCCGGAATTGGCTTTGAAAACCAGTTCGCCCTGACGATAGCGTATTCCTGTAGCACAGCAACATATGCCTTGCGCAAAAGATACCGGAATACGGTAATGCCTATCACCAACTCGCTATAGAAAAGGATAATTTGCGATTGTCGCTTTGAGAGATGGAAGGCCGACTCAAGGAAATGTTCGAGTGCCGAATCGATGACCTCAATCAACACATGCAGCACATGACCAAGCAACGGCAGAAGAGTATCGCCAAACAGGAGCAATAGGATCAGCGTTACCACAACGCTCAATGTTTTGTTGCTGACCCGTTGTCGCACGGTGCTAAAACAAGCGGCCAGCCATGTTTTGAGCAGGGTCGATGTTTTCAGCATATTTCCTCCTACGATAATAATCGTTTTAAATGCAACCGCAGTGTTGAATTGATAGTTCCTGATAAAGCGTTCGGTAAATAATAATTTCTTTACTTTGTCTTCTTACCCATCACTGAACTGGCTATCGGTTTCGATGCATAAGTTCCTCAACGAGGCTTTCCATTGTCATGCACCGCGATCCTTTGACCAAAACAGTTACTCCGCGCTGAAGCCGCGGGAGCAAGGCTTCGACCAATGCCTGATCGCCGGTTAGATGGTGAGCGCCTAGCCCAAAACTTTCCGCGGCGAGATGTGCTAAGTCACCTATAGTGAAAAGTTCAACGACGCCCGCCGCACACGCTGCCTACCCGGCCCAGCTGTGCCAGGTGTCCGCGTCATCGCCCAGTTCAGCCATGTCGCCCAACACCAGGAGTTTTTTGCCCGGCATGGTAGCCAAGCTTTCCAACGCCGCCGCCAAGGACGAGGGGTTGGCATTGTAGGTATCGTCAATGATGTAAGCACCACCCGCGCCCAGTCGAAACTGTAGGCGCCCTGCTACCGGTCGCACGACTGCCAAACCCACGGCAATCGCTTCCGGTTCAATATCCAGCACCAGGCAGGCCGCTGCCGCTGCCAAGGCATTCAGGGCGTTATGTCTGCCCATGAGCTGTAAACGGGTTTGGATCCGCCCCCACGGCGACTCGATGGTCAGATCGCCGCCGTCGAACCGTGGCTGCCAGTTGCCCCGCACATCCACGCCTGACTTGAATCCGAAGTGTAAACACAGCCGGTCGCCCGCTTGTTGACGCCAGCTTGGCAGGCATTCATCGTCACCGTTCAGTACGGCGATGACGTTGCTATTCATGGCTGAAAACACCTCGCCGTTGGCGTGGGCGGCACCCTCGCGCCCGCCGAAACCGGCCAGATGATCCAGCCCGGCATTGGTGATTATCGCAATATCCGGCAATGCCATTTCGCCTAGAGGTGCAATCTCCCCGTGCCCGCTGGCTCCCAATTCGAGGACGGCGGCGCGATGCTGCGAATTCAAACGAAACAGATTCAGCGGTACGCCGAGCGCATTGTTCTGGTTGCCCTGGGTTGCTAATACCGCATCGCCATACCGCTGCCGCAAAATCGCGGAGGTGAACTCCTTGACGGTAGTCTTGCCATTACTGCCGAGCACGGCAATCACCGGCAATTGGAACTGCTGCCGCCAGACGGCCGCCAACCGTCCTAGGGCCGGCACCGTATCCGGGGCAATCAAAAGCGGTAAGGATGTCGGTACGGGGCGGGCGGCCAACGCGGCGGCGGCCCCACGAGATTGCACTTCATCAAGATGATCGTGACCGTCGTGATGCGCACCTGTCAACGCGACAAACAGGGAGCCGGGAGTTACCCGGCGCGAATCAATTTCAATTCCGGAAAATTCGGCATCCCGGCCGAAATGCTCTGTGCCCGACCATTGGGCGGCATCGGATAAGCGAGCGTGAATCATGGCTACAGTTCCTCGTAAACGTTCAATGCCGAATCAGGATGTCACGTCAGGCTATCCTGCCTGACGCCCTTCGGGTAAATGCAAATCTGTTCCAGACAGATTTGTAAGGTTTTCAATAACATGTGGTCTCATCTGACATCAAACTCCGGCTGGACGGATTAACCCGCCGTCAACCGGTCAGCCAAGGCCCCCAGCGCAGGACAAAGCATCAGCCAGCCGGGATCAGTGGTGCTCGCCTCAAAGCGGTCAGTCACAAGCACCGGTTGTCCCAACCAGCGGGACAGGTCTGTTACGTTGTCCATAAGCGGATCGCCGTGGGGTCCAAACCGGTTCAACACCACCCCCGCGAGAGTCAAGCCACGCTGTCTGATCGCTTCCACGGCCATTAGAGTGTGGCCGATGGTGCCCAACCGGTCCGCAGCCACCAATAGCACCGGCAGGGACAGAGCGGCGGCCAGGTCTGCATTGAGCGCATCCGATGCCAGCGGCGAGTAGAGTCCCCCTGCGCCTTCCACCAGCAGGAAATCGGTATCGGCCCCCCCCTGCGAGGCAGGCTGCCTGCATATCATCCAATGTCAAGATTTTACCGGACAAGGCTGCCGCTCGTTCCGGCGACAGTGCCGGTTCCATGGGAGAAGGGCAGATGTGCGCCAAGGGCTCATCCGTTCGCGCTGCGACTTGCAGCGTTCTGGCATCCTCGGGTACAAGGCGGCCTCCTTCCCGCTGGCAGCCGGATTCCACCGGTTTGCGGGGACGCACGATCAGATTCCGGTCGGCGAGTAGATAGGCCAAAGCTGCGGTGATCTGGGTCTTGCCGACGCCAGTGTCGGTGCCGGTCACGAACAGACCTCGGGGAATTCGTTTTATCATCAGAAATAACCTTCCTTCTTTTTATCTTCCATCGAACCGGTCTGGTCGTGATCGATGAGCCTGCCTTGCCGTTCCGAGGTGGTGGCCAATAGCATTTCCTGGATGATTTCCGGCAACGTGCTAGCCGTGGATTCGACGGCGCCGGTTAACGGATAGCAGCCCAGGGTGCGGAAACGCACCATTTTCATCTGAGGCATCTCGTCAGACTCCAGCGGCATGCGCTCGTCATCGACCATGATCCATGTGCCTTCGCGCTGGACGACGGGACGCTCCTTGGCGAAATATAACGTTGGGATAGGAATGTTTTCCAAATGGATGTATTGCCAAATATCCAGTTCGGTCCAGTTGGACAGGGGAAATACCCGGATCGACTCGCCCTTGTCGATCCTGCCGTTATAGAGATTCCACAGTTCCGGTCGCTGGTTCTTGGGATCCCAGCGGTGGTTCCGGTCGCGAAACGAATAGACTCGCTCCTTGGCGCGGGATTTTTCTTCGTCGCGGCGGGCGCCGCCGAATGCGGCGTCGAACCGATATTTATTGAGCGCCTGTTTGAGCGACTCGGTCTTCATGATGTCGGTGTGTTTCTTGCTGCCGTAGGTGAAGGGGTTGACTCCCTTCCTTACCCCTTCCTCGTTGATATGAACGATCAGCTCCAGCCCCAGTTCACGCACCAGTCGGTCGCGGAATTCGATCATTTCGCGGAATTTCCAGGTGGTATCCACATGCAGCAGCGGAAACGGCGGCTTGCCGGGAAAGAATGCCTTCAGCGCCAGTTGCAACATGACGGCGGAATCTTTGCCGATGGAATAGAGCATTACCGGCCGCTCGAACTCCGCAGCCACCTCGCGGATGATGTAGATGCTTTCCGCTTCAAGCTGTTTTAGGTGGGTTAACTGATATGAGCTCATGCTGGTAATCTCCTATATTAAAAAGTGTATAAATTTGAGCGCACAACTTTGGCGTTTCATGTGTAGCCACAAATCGGCAGGACAGCCGATTTGCACGCATCGCGCCCAAAGGGTGCGGCATAGGGATATGCCGCATGAAAAGCATGAGGCGGTCCAATAAAGTTAAGGATTGCAGTAATCGCAATATCGGGCGGAGGCGTGTTCTCGCTCCCGCTCCACCAGCAGTTGATGGTCGCAGCGAACGCAGCGGTGAACTTCCGCTTTCGCCTCGCCGGTTGGGCTACCGCAATCCTCGCATGGAAGTCCTCGCACATGTCCGCCCAAGGAAAATCCCGGCGCACCGCAGGCCGGACAAAGTGAAGTAAGGCGCTGCGCCAGATTCTCGGCGGCCAGCCGGATGTTTTCCATACGGGTCGGATTGGCGAACGCACGCATGTCGGTCTCGATGAAAGCGTGCCGGTTCGGCGCCAAGTCCAGTGCCCAGGTTACCGCATCCTTTAAGCTGATCCAGTCTGCCAGTCCTTTGCGGAGTTCGGGGTGATTCTCGTCCACCGGACGAACCACCAAATGATGTTCAGGAAATCCGGCCGATCGGGCGAAATCTTCGGCTTCCTTCCAACTCTCGGCCAGACAGTGAGATAAATTGGTCTTGCCGGACGAGGTTGCGATGACCTCAATGCCGAGCCTGTCGTCAATCCAGATCAACAGCTCCCTGTTCCCTGGCAGCATAAAGGCCAAAGGGTCTGGACCGAACGCGCCCTCACTGGCGATGCCGATGGACAGCCCTGACAGCTCCATGCCGATGCGCGCCTTTTTCCGCGCTGCGTCCAACTGGGTTCCCTCGCGTGTGATGTCGCGGGTAAAGGTGCCGAGAAGGTCGGTGTCGAACCCGTCCACTTTTTCCACGCGGCAACCCAGCAGCTCTGCCAACACAGACGCGATCACGCCTTCCTTACCGTGCTGGGTGAGCAGGGCGACCCGTTGGTTGCGATAGCTGTTTGCCGACGGTTCATTGTTTGGTTGATATATTTTCTCGCTCATGTCATGTTCTGTAATCGGTTAGTGTGGTGGGCAGGGCGGGGTTTGCAACCCCACTCTTAACGTTTTCGCGATGCCTAAGCTTAACCAACGCAAAATATTTCGGACGGGGCAACATGCCCCATCCGGCTTGTGGTCACGTTGATAATCTCCCACTTTAATAAAAACACAGCTATGGCCTACGCGGGCTTATACAATTTAGCCCCACGCTGAAACAGGGCAAAGTCAACGAAGGAAGCCGTAAGATGCTGGACGAGATTATAAAAAATAATTGGCAACATGACTTGCGGGTGGTCGGCTAAAGCGACTGAGACCAGCACCAGTCCAGTGCCATTGTTATTCATGCCAAGGCCAAACATCAGCGAAGCCATGTCTTTGCGATTTGCGCGGAAGATTTGCGCCAGCAGATAACCGGTAGCAAATGCAGCGATACACAGCGCAGCGACAATGATCAACATGACAGCTAGAAAGTCGACATCCGGCTGGGAGAATGCTTTGGGCAAACTTAGAGAGGCATTGGAATAATTAAGCAATAACAGGACGCAGTAGTTTATGAGTTTTACATGAGATTTTGCCCCAGCAAGACGATGCTCACCGATGAGGCGATGCGCCAGAATGCCGAGTAACGACGGCAGGATGACCCAAATTCCCAGAAACGTTATCACACCATCGGCGGCGATTTCGTGTAAATCTTCAGAATAATCGCCTGTAGTCACGAAGCCGACAGCATGGAGAACCAGCGGTGTGAGTAGCGGACTAAGTAATGTGGTAAGCAATACCAAGCCGAGACTTAAGGCAAGATTGCCGTTGGCGTTCTGCGCCCATGCCGTAGATGCCCCGGCAATCGGCATGGAGGCAACCAATGCGAGACCGACAAGAATATGTTGGACTTCTTCTGGATTATGCCAAAACTTCATGATGAAACTTATGCCAATAATGAAGGCTAACGGTGTCACCAAATTGCCCGCCAAAGCGCTTAACAGTAACAGCGGCTTATGTGCCAGCTGGGTGAGTTCCTTGGTCTTGACCCCCAGACCGGCATTGAATAACAACAACGATAGCATCAGTGGCGGTAAGGATAAGTCTATTTTATTTTGAAAAAAGACGATGCTGCCCAGCTCAACTTCACGAATCCAGATACCGAATCCCGGTAGCAAGGCGGCGATAAAATAAGAAGCAACAATTATCCAAATAAAAAATTGATGAATAGTATGCGTGAGCATTTCGACCCAATGCCTTGCTGGATTCATATTTGGTTTCCGACTGAAAAATAGTTGATTGGATTATTTGTTAACTGAAGTTTCCCAGTTTTTGAGCCAGCAGCCTATAAAGGAAAACGTATTTAGTGGGGTTTGCTATAAATCGAGCAAACCCTACGTACGTTAAATACCTACCCCGCATAGGTGTGGTGGTCAGAAAAGCGTCGCCTCGGCAAAATTGCTCCTGCATTGCTCTACCTCCTGCATCCTTGCGTAAAGCACCTACTGTTGGTGCCCACGAGATAGTTAGAAATTTAAATTAAGATTTGTCATCCATATAGTGTTGTTTTGGTCAGCCGATGGGGAATTTCTCCATACATGCTGGTATAAATAACCTGTTTCGACTTGAGCCTCAGGAGCAAATCGATAGCCGACACCCACATATAACCGATTTTGCTGCGCCCCAGCTTGTAATTGGGCATTATTGGAATTGTCGTTTAGATTCACGAATATTTCTTCAGAGGCAATGACAGACCAGTGCGACCGGTCAGGGATTAACTGTTCTACCCGAAAACGTGTTCGCCAACGGATATTGGGATCAGAATTCCCAGCTAAAAAACGCTCTTCTAACCTATTACGGACTTCCCATATAAATTGCTTTTCATTAGCGGTATCTCTCCATGTAAATCCTTGCCATGCACGATTTTCAATCCTGTACGTATCCGAATCGGGTGTAACGGAATCGGCCTGCATTAAATAGCCAACCCATAGTGTAGCCTGCTCATTAATCGCCCAGCCAAGAGCGGGTCTAACTATTGCAGTGGTAAGATTTGATGCGTTATTGCCAATTCGTGGTTGGAGTTCTAAAAACCCACGCAATTGCTCTGTCAATTTCGCATTAATGTTTATTGGAACCCATATCTGAAAATCAGAAGTAGCCTGTACATTAGTACTGACCATTAATGCCATTATCATAATGACAGAACTCATCCAATTTGTTTGGCGCTTTAATAGCATTGTTTCATCCTCAGCCCGCTCTACTTGGCGGCCGTCGCGGCAGATACTTACATCCATCTCAAAGTGGTTTTACTTAGGCTGATTAATGATTAAAGTATCATCATAAAAACTTACTTCACCCGTTAAAAGATCATGATTGCCGCCAATAATTTCTATCTCACCTGCGTCGATCATTTCCTTCAAAATAGAACTACGCTCCATAATGGCATGCACCGTTCTTTTTACGTTAATCGCCGCCACTTTTTCGACAAATTCGCTGTTGTCCGAATTACGGTTTTCCGCGACGGTTTTTTCGTCATAAACCGCAGGCTGTATCTTACTTAACAGTGCCGTCAGGTTACCCATTTCTACATGGTCGCAAGCGCCTTTTATGGCGCCGCATTTGGTATGGCCTAAAACCACTATGATTTTAGCGCCTGCCACTTTGCAGCCAAACTCCATACTGCCTAAAATATCTTCATTAATAATAGTGCCTGCAATACGCACACTAAATACATCGCCCAATCCTTGGTCAAAAATCAACTCGACCGAAGTCCGGGAATCGATGCAGCTTAAAATGACCGCAAACGGATGTTGCCCGTCGGATGTTTCATTGGCCTGTTGCAGCAGGTTACGGTTCACTTTAAGGTTATTGACGAAGCGTTTATTGCCCTCTTTTAATAAATCCAGCGCCATTGCCGGCGTAATGGCGGCTTGCATTTCTTTGGTTAATGTTTTCATTTTTCGATCTCAAGGAAAGTTAAGGTTTCCACCGCGTGTTGCGATTGTTCCAGCATTGCCGAACAATGAAACTTTATGGACTCGCAAATAGTGTCTAAAGGCAGGTGGCTTAAATTTTTAATGACAAACGGGTTTTGCAGTTCAATGCCAATTCTGTCTAAAGCCAGCAAGGGATAAGCCACGAGAAAATAAACAAATACCGCGCTGAACCCTAAATTTTCTATTAATGAAAACGGCAACAATACTAAGAAAATCAAAATGAACCGTCTGGCTTTGATTGCATAAACCAATGGCATCGGCGTTTTCAGGATTCTTTCGCAAGCACCGATGTGATCGATCAGCAACACCCGTTGGCCTTCCAAGCCCATAAAAACAAAGCCGTCGATATTACGACTAAGCCGTGCCTGCTGCAAGAGTTCCGCTATTTTTCCGGCAACAAACAGCGGCATATGCACGGCAGACTTCAGCGCCGCCAGCTCCTGTTGGCTCAGTAAATCGCTTAACTCATCGAAGTTCTTGCTATTGCGCAAGGATTCTTTAGCTGCAAAAGAAAATGCAAGCGTCCATTTCACGATGTCTTTAGTCCACACAGACTGTTCAGGGTCGACATTCAAACTATCACCGTAATTTAACGCCCCGACGGCAATATTTCTGCTCTGATTAACGATACCCCCCCATAATTTTCTGGCCTCCCACCAGCGTTCATGACCTGCGTTGGTTCGAAATACCAGAACCAAACCGAGCACCACGCCGGTATATTCAAACGGAGTCACGGCAAGATGCGGTAAGGGCTGCCAGTATTGATCCAATGCAACGATTAACAAGCAGTAACAAGTCAGCAGCAGCAGGCTGAAAAAAATACGCGGGGTAACCGAACCCCGCCATGTTAGCGCGCCGCGCAAAAAACCGGGGGATTCGTCTTTGTTGCTATGTATCTGTAAAAAATATTTCATGCCATACCTGCTATTCAGAGTAAAAGTTAAAATAAGCACTGATGGCAGCAAAGCCAGCCATGAAAGATAGTAATACTATCTTTACAAATTGCAATGCTATCGTGTATCATTTTTTCAACGAAATCCGCCGCCCTTGTTAAAGCGCGGGGACAGATATTCTAACTACAGATAAAGAAGTCATATCGAAAAGCCATGGAAATACAGTTGCAAATTAAAATGAATGAAAAATTATTCCTCAGGGATCCGGAGCAATCCGAGCTGGGCAAAAAAATCATTCTGCACAGCATTCAGTTGATTCACCTTAACGGGTTTGAAGCCTTTACGTTTAAAAAACTGGCGGAAGCTATCGGCACAACCGAGGCGGGTATTTACCGGTATTTTGAAAACAAGCATAGGCTGCTGATCTATCTTACCGCCTGGTATTGGAGCTGGCTTGAATATCAGGTCTGTTTTCAGACCAACAACATTAAAGATCCGGTTGTTAAGCTAAAAATGGTCATTCACTTGCTGGCTACCACGGTGGAAGACGATAGTCGAACCAGTTATGTCAATGAAAGCATCCTGCATCAAATCATTATTACCGAAGGCTCCAAAGCCTATCTGACCAAACGGGTATCCGAAGACAACAAGGATCACTTGTTTAAACCTTACAAAGATCTTTGCGCCGTTATCGGAAATATGATTTTGGAGTGTAATCCCCACTACAAATACCCGAAATCATTAGCGTCCACCATTATTGAAATGGCGCATTTCCAGCATTTTTTTATGAATAATTTGCCCTCGCTGACTGACTTCGGCAAAAATAAAGATGAGGCGGAGATTGTTCTGTTTCTGGAAGATTTGGTGTTTTCCAGCTTACATTCAACTCACTAACTGCAATCGACAAGATTTGGTAAATACTTATGTTACGTAAAATCCTAATTGCCAATCGAGGCGAGATTGCAGTGCGCATTATTCGCGCTTGTGCCGAAATGGGCATACGCTCGGTCGCGATTTATTCCGATGCCGACCGTTTTGCTTTGCATGTCAAGAAAGCCGACGAGTCTTATTGCATCGGCAGCGAACCTTTGGCCGGTTACCTGAACGTCTACGGCTTGGTCGATTTGGCTGCCGCGACCGGTTGCGATGCGATTCATCCGGGTTACGGCTTTCTGTCTGAAAACGCGCAATTTGCCAGGGCATGCAAAGAACGCGGCATTATTTTCATCGGCCCGGATGCCGAAGTCATTCATCGCATGGGCGATAAAACCGAAGCCCGAAAAGCGATGCTTGCGGCAGGCATTCCGGTCACGCCCGGCACCGACGGCAATCTGGACAGTGTTGAACAAGCGCTTGTTGTGGCCGAAACCATCGGTTACCCGATTATGCTGAAAGCCACATCCGGCGGCGGCGGACGCGGGATTCGGCGTTGCGATAATGCCGATGAATTGCAGCGCAATTACCAGCGGGTTATTTCCGAGGCGACCAAAGCGTTCGGCAGCGCCGATGTGTTTTTGGAAAAATGCGTGGTTAACCCCAGGCATATTGAAGTTCAGATCTTGGCTGACCATCATGGCAATACCATCCATCTTTACGAACGTGACTGTTCCATTCAGCGACGTAACCAGAAGCTGATCGAAATAGCCCCGTCCCCGCAGCTGGATGAGGCGCAACGCCAATATATAGGCGGTCTTGCCGTGCTTGCCGCCAAAGCCGTTGGCTATACCAATGCCGGTACCGTGGAATTTCTGCTCGACGATAAAGATCGTTTTTACTTTATGGAAATGAATACCCGCGTACAAGTCGAACATACCATTACCGAAACGGTGACCGGTGTGGATATAGTCGAAGAACAGATTCGGGTGGCGGCCGGATTGACCTTGCGCTTTAAACAACACGAAATTATCAGGCGCGGCTATGCCATCCAGTTTCGGATTAATGCCGAAGATCCCCAAAACAGTTTCTTGCCCAGTTTCGGCCTGATTTCCCGTTATTATGCGCCCGGCGGCCCCGGTGTGCGTACCGATACCGCAATCTATACCGGTTATGAAATCCCGCCTTTTTACGATTCCATGCTAGCCAAAGTGATTGTTAGCGCCTTGACCTGGGAGGATGCGATCAAGCGCGGCGAACGGGCTTTGAAAGATATGGGCTTGTTCGGCATTAAAACCACCATTCCTTATTATCTGGAAATTCTCAAACATCCCGAGTTTCGGGCCGCCGACTTTAATACCGGCTTTGTCGATAAATACCCGGAGCTGGTCAATTACTCCAATAAACCCCGGCCCGAAGTGCTGGCCAGCGTTATCGCCGCTGTAATGGCTGCTCATACCGGTTTGTAATTCAAGGAAAAACAGATGCACTTAGTTCATATTACCGACGTTATCCTTCGCGACGCGCACCAATCTTTAATCGCTACCCGATTGCGCACCGAAGACATGCTGCCGGCCTGCGCGATGCTCGACGATATTGGCTATTGGTCGCTAGAGTGCTGGGGCGGCGCTACTTTTGATGCCTGCTTGCGCTTTCTGAAAGAAGATCCCTGGGAACGCTTAACAAAACTCAAAGCGGCCCTGCCGAAGACCCGCCTGCAAATGCTGGTGCGCGGGCAAAACCTGCTCGGCTACCGCCATTATTCCGACGATGTGGTGCGGGCATTTATTACTAAAACCGCCGAAAACGGCATGGATGTGTTTCGGATTTTTGATGCACTTAACGACATCCGCAACCTTAAAACCGCCATCGAAGCCGTCAAGGCCACCGGTAAACACGCACAAGGCACTATTTGCTATACCACCAGCCCGGTGCATGATGTGGCCGGTTTTGTCACACTCGGCAAAGGGCTGGCTGAGTTGGGTTGCGACTCCATTGCCATTAAAGACATGGCCGGGTTGCTGACGCCCTATGCCGCCGCCGAACTGGTCAAAGCGCTTAACGATGCGGTCGGCCTGCCGTTGCATCTGCATTGCCATGCCACGTCAGGCTTAGCCGAAATGTGCCAGCTGAAAGCCATCGAAGCGGGCTGTCAACATGTCGATACCGCTATCTCATCATGGGCGGGCGGCACCAGCCATCCGCCGACTGAAAGCTTGGTCGCGGCGTTGCGCGGCACGGTTTACGATACCGGTTTGGATTTGGATAAGCTACAGGCAGTCAACCGTTATTTTGCCGAGGTCAGGAAAAAATACCATCGTTACGAGAGCGAATTCACCGGAATCGACACTCAAGTACATGTGTTTCAAGTACCCGGCGGCATGATTTCCAATTTGGCTAATCAACTGAAAGAACGTAATGCGCTGGATAGAATCGGTGAAGTGTATAAGGAAATCCCGCTGGTGCGTAAAGATCTCGGCTATCCGCCGCTGGTGACGCCGACTTCGCAAATTGTCGGTACGCAAGCCGTGCTGAATGTGTTAACCGGTAAACGTTACGAAACCATCACCAATGAGGTCAAACGTTATCTGCAAGGCGGCTACGGTAAAGCCCCGGCAGCTGTGGATAGCAATTTGCAAAACCGCGCCATTGGTAAGGAAGAGGTGATCGACTGCCGCCCTGCTGATTTGCTTAAACCGGAGTTTGATAATCTTCGTCAGGAAATCGGCGCACTGGCGCTTAATGATGAAGACGTGCTGAGCTATGCGATGTTTCCTGAAGTGGGCCGGCTGTTTTTAGAGCAGCGGGCTAATAACACCCTGGTGCCTGAACCTTTAGAACTTGAGTCAAGAGCAACTGATGCCGTTAAAAAAGCGCCTACCGAGTTTAATGTGGCGCTGCATGGCGAGTCTTATCACGTCAAAGTCACCGGCGCCGGCCCGAAAAATCAGACCTTACGGCATTTTTATTTCATGGTGGACGGTGTTCCCGAGGACATTGTTGTCGAAACCCTGGACGAAATAGTTCTGGACGGCGGCACCCAGGGCGCGGTTAAAAGCGCGATTTCCCGTAAACGCGCCAAACCTTCAGCAGAAGGCGATGTAGTCGTCGGTATGCCGTGCAATATTCTTGATGTTTTGGTCAAAGTCGGTCAGCAAGTGACTGCCGGACAAGCTGTTTTAATCACTGAAGCGATGAAAATGGAAACGGAAGTGACTGCGCCAATAGCCGGAACCGTTAAAGCTGTGCATGTCATTAAAGGCGAACCGGCTAACCCGGATGAAGTATTGATTGAAATCGTACCCGCTTGATGGAAAATAATATGACCAAACCACCGGGAGCGGATTTGTATCCGCCCGTAGGGTGCCTGGCAGAACAGCCCGGCATGAAACCGGTGGTAGCCAATGCTAACACCATTGCCTATGCCGCTGACTTATTGAGGCAAGGTCGTCTGGTTGCTTTTCCCACCGAGACGGTTTATGGCCTTGGTGCTGACGCCGGCAATCCCAATGCGGTAGCGGGACTATTTAAAGCCAAAGGACGGCCGGCCAATCATCCTTTAATTGTACATATCGCCAACATTGACAGCCTTAACGATTGGGCAAGCCGGGTGCCAGATGACGCCCTAAAACTGGCTGAACAGTTCTGGCCTGGCCCATTGGCGATGATATTGAACAAACAGCCGCAAGTACCCTTGGCAGTTACCGGTGGCCAGCAAACTGTTGGGGTACGCATCCCTAATCATCCGGTTGCTCTGGCCTTGTTAAAAAGCTTTGGCGGTGGAATTGCTGCGCCATCCGCCAATCGATTTTGCCGCATCAGCCCGACTCAAGCGTTGCACGTCTATCCTGTCAGGTCGGTGTGGAATCCACAATTATTGATTTAAGCGGCAATATGCCTAGATTGCTCAGACCAGGACTGATTACCCGCCAGGAAATTGCTGACACTTTAAAAACCGACATTAATATTCCACAAACTTCAAAACCGACAGAAATCCGAGCCCCTGGTATGATGGAAGTCCATTATGCACCCAGCACACCCGCCATGCTGTGCCCGGCAGAGCAAGTGCCGGCCAGGATCAGACTCCTACAAACCGGTGGTAAAAAGTGTGGACTACTGAGTTGCCAGTTAGCAATACCCCAAACCAGTCGACTCTGTGTGTTACGCTTACCGCAACAAGCCGATGCCTATGCGCAACAGTTTTATGCCGCTCTACGCGAGTTGGATCGTTTGCAGTTAGATTTTATTTTGGTGGAACAGCCACTACAAACCGAACCTTGGCAGGCAATCAATGATCGATTAGGAAAAGCTACGACTGCCTACTCACATTCTTTGTAAAACTTTAGTCAAGGCTAATGACGGTCAATTAATCGGTAATTACATTTCAGAAACAAAAGGCGGAGATAAAAAATTAACGCTACAAGGTGTCGAAAGTCTTACCGTTAAAATCGGGAAGCTCGCCCATATGTTCCAGCAATCAGGAAAATAAATCAGGGAGCTCGGTTCCAAATAAACGCATCGCTGCGGTTGTTCCCTTCTCGCTTAATGCCGTAATGGTGGATGACCTTTGCCGCTTGCAATCGCCGTTTACTCAGCCCACGACCCTTATGGTACATCTGCGAAAGACATCCATGGCGTCCTGCAACCGCCAATAAACTCCGGTGGAATTGTCTTGCCATGGATGCCGCTCAAGTTAGCCGGCGAAGTTTGCCGCTTTCCCAAAGGCTCACCGCCGAAGGATGTGCTTTGAACGCATAGACAGCTTGTTCCCATGCCTTACGGTATCGTTCTTTTGCTTTGCGATTTTGCCTGTTTATTATCCCCATGTTCCCCGTATTCGTCGCTTGCGTATCGGCCCCAATCAGAATGACACTGTAGGCCAGGCTCGAGCTTTCGTCGCCAAAATGCCACCTGCACAGCATTGACACATAACGTTTAGAAGAGTCCGGTTTTATTAAACCGTCTCAAACCTGAGTGTTCGTTAAAGTCCTGACAGGCGAAAAACAAGCTTTTCACTAGCGCCCGAAAAGAATGGCGATACCTTGATAATCAGGCTATTATTCTTAAACCACTCAGTGATAAACCGATCAAGTCAAAAGAGATTTATGCCAACTCCCCCGTCCCCGCACTACCTGAATCGTAATTGTCTCTGTTCGCTATACCTCACCATTGCCGTTATCGGCGGTTCCGAGATGCTGGTTTTATTGCTGCTTGATCTACTTAATCAGTGGCAAATCGTTTTATCGCCGATACAGAATGTCGTTCTGAATACCGCTTTGTTAACAGCTTTATGCGCACCTGTCTTGTGGTTTTTGGCGTTGCGCCCGCTGACCTTGCAACTCGACCGAAAACAAACACAAGTCGATGAACCGATCGTCTCGAACAAGGGCTTGCTGGAAGCTTTGGAAGCTCATGTGTTGATCAGTATTTCCGATGTTCGCGGACGTATCGTGTATGCCAATGACATGTTTTGCAAACTCTCCGGTTACTCGCCGCAGGAACTCATCGGGCAGGATCATCGTCTCGTCAATTCCGGCCATCACGATCAGGATTACATCCGCAGCATGTGGCATACCATTGCCGGAGGTCATGTGTGGAGAGGGGAGTTTTGCAATCGCAACAAAAGCGGTGAATTATATTGGGTCGACAGTACTATCGCACCGTTGCTGGATAAAGACGGCAAGCCTAAACAATATCTTTCGATACGCCGGGATATTACCCGAAGAAAAGCCAATGAGCTCAAGCTGACCGCGCTTAAACGTGCGCTGGACGCCAGCAGTGAAATGATCCTGATCACCGACGCCGCAGGCTCCATCGACTACGCCAATCCGGCGCTATGTCTGTTCACCGGCTGGACGGAGGACGCCCTGATCGGACAAAAACCTTACATACTGGATAGCCCGACCGCCGACCGCCAAGCCCTGGCCGAGATGCAAAGCCGGCTCCGTTGCAGCGAAGCTTGGTCCGGCCGACTCCGCGGGCGTCGCCGCTCCGATATTTCCACATCGGAGCCTATACACAACAACCTTGGCCCCGGCTTTACCGCTTCGGATACTTTGGAATACTGGGCAAAAACCAATATTACGCCGATTTTGACGGCAAACGGCACGCTGTTAGGCTATGTCCAAATTCAGCATGATGTCAGCAAGCAAGTCGAACAGGAAGCGGCTTTGCATATTGAAGCTGACGATACCGCCGCCCGCTTGGCCATTTCCGAGGCATTGCATCAGCCGCTGCCGTTGGAACAACGCGTCCTTCAAGTGCTGAATATTTTATTCGGTCTCAAAGCTTTCGATTTGCAGCGTAAGGGCTGCGTGTTGTTGCAGGCACAGAACGATAACTCCCTGGAGCCATTCGTTGCGCTTGACCTTAATGTAGCTGCGGGGAACGACGGCGAGTTTGTTACAAAATTGCTGGGCCCTAACCAGCGCATCGCCATCGGCGACAATTTATGCGGACACGTTGTCGGGGCCAAAGACCTTGCCGTGGTCAATGAATGTTGCTGTTGCGCCGATAAACAATCTCACGGCCATTACGTCGTACCCATCGTTTCCGGCGAAGACATTCTCGGCGTATTGTTGGCTTTTACCGATCCCTACCCGGTGCAAAGCGAGTCCCGCCTTGCCCTGCTTAAGCAGGTAAGCGACATGATCGTCCTCGCGTTGCTGCAACACCAGGCTAATACTTCGCTGGAGGCGGCTCGTGATGCCGCGTTGCAGGTTGCACAAACCAAAACCGATTTCCTGGCTAATATGAGTCACGAAATTCGGACCCCGATGAACGGCGTATTGGGCATGTTGGATTTGTTGCAGGATACGCAACTGTCTCGCGAGCAATGGGACCTGATTGAGATCGCGGCAAACTCGGCGGAATCTTTGTTAACCATCATTAACGATATTTTGGACTTTTCCAAGCTGGAAGCGGGCAAAATCGAGTTTGAACTGATCGAGTTTAACTTGCCGGATTTGGTCGAGGAAGTGTGCTCTTTACTGGCCAGTCGCGCCCACAGCAAGGGTCTTGAATTAAATTGCTTTCTTCCGGCGAATTTACCGCTACGCTGGCTGGGCGATCCCACCCGCATCCGTCAAGTACTGACCAACCTGATCGGCAACGCGGTTAAGTTTACCGAGAAAGGCGAAGTCTCGGTCAAAGTCAGCCTGTCGGAACATGACGCGACTACATTGCGTTTTGAGGTAATGGATACCGGTATCGGCATTACCGCCGAAGCGCAAGCACGGTTGTTTCAGGCATTCTCTCAAGCAGACAGCACCACTTCGCGGCGTTATGGCGGCACCGGGCTGGGCTTATCGATCAGTAAAGATTTGGTTGTGCTGATGAATGGCGAGATCGGCGTTGACAGCGGCTTGGGGCAAGGATCAACCTTTTGGTTTACCCTGCCGTTGGCGCAGGTGGATAGCGACGCCCCTATCCCGCAGGCCAACTTTGCCGACAAGCGCGCTTTGATCGTCGACGATAACACCACCAATCGCATGATCCTGACCCATTACTTAAGCACTTGGGGCTTTACTTTAAACGAAGTCGACAACGGACCTGCCGCCGTTATTGAACTCGAAGCCGCCGCTTTGCGCAACGAACCTTATGATTTGTTGTTGTCGGATATGCAAATGCCGGGCATGGATGGCTTCGCCTTAGCTCATGCGATCACCGAGAAGCCGACGATTGCCGGTACGCCGCGCATTCTTTTATCTTCCGGCACCATCGGTTCGGAAGCGGAAAGACTCGCTGCCGGATTCAGCCAAAGCCTGTTGAAACCGGTACGGCAATCGCAACTTTTTGATGCGATTATCGATGCCTTGCAGCATCCCGCACAGAAAACCGCGCCGGCGCTCAAGATACGGGAGCCTTTACTCGATTACAGCGGCAAACGGGTATTGGTGGTGGAGGATAACAAGGTCAACCAAAAAGTCATTATCGCCCAGCTCGCCAAATTCCAGATAAATCCCGATTTGGCCAATAACGGACAAGCGGCGCTGGATCAGCTGGCGCTGCAAAGCTATGACTTGGTGTTTATGGATTGCCAAATGCCGATCATGGACGGCTACGAAGCGACCCGCAGTTTACGCGAACAAGAAGCGGTCGACGAAGGCAAATACCACACGCCCATTACCGCGCTGACCGCCCATGCATCGGCAGGAGAACGCGAGAAATGCCTCGCGGCGGGAATGGACGACTATCTTAGCAAGCCGTTGAATCGAGCCGACTTGGCCGTGGTTTTGGAACGCTGGCTGGGTTCCGTTCAGGACGAACCTTTAGACCATAACCGAAGTGAAGCTCTAAGTAGCGTTGATGGCGCGCTCCCCGACGATGCTAATCCCGAGCATTCAGATCCCCCCCAAGCTAAGCCTATCCACACGCCGGACGCGCGCCCTGACAACGCCGGAGAGCTTCCCGGATCGGCGTTCGGGGACTGGAATGAACAAGCCGCTCTGAAACGCCTGGACGGCGACCATGATTTACTGATTGAAATGATCGATTTATTTCTTGAAGAGGCGCCTGTGCAGTTGGCGGAATTGGCCGCCGCGCTGGCGCGAACCGACCTTCCCGCCTTGGCCGATGCCGCCCACGCGCTTAAAGGCATGGCCGGACATTTTTGCGCCGAAAACTTAATCACTCTTGCGGCAAACCTGGAACATAGCGCCCGTAAATCGGCAAACGCGGATTTCCAACCGATGACTCATGACTTGAGCCAAGCCACGGCGGCATTGGTCGAGAGCCTGCTACGAAGAAAAGAACACATCCATGAATAGCGAATTCAATTTCAATGAACTCAAAGCCGCCGACCGCCTGCCCTCCCCGTCGGGAACCGCGCTGGCGATCATGCAACTGGTGCAACGAAGCGATGCCACCGTGCAACAAGTGACCCAACTGGTGAAAGTCGATCCCGCGCTCAGCGGACGCATCCTGCGCTTCGCCAATTCGGCCGCTTTCGGCGCCAGACGGCCCATTGCCGACGTGCAGACGGCAATCATGATGATGGGCATGCAGACGGTACGTAATTTCGCCTTAAGTCTTTCCTTGATCGGCAGCAACAGCAAGGGGCACTGCCCGGTGTTTGATTATGAAGCCTACTGGTCGCGTTCGTTGGCCATATCGGTGTCCATCGCGGCGATTACCGCCCGAGAACTCACCGTGGTGCCGGCGGAATCGTTTACCTTGGGCTTGCTCAGCGAAATCGGCAGTCTCGCTCTGGCGACCGCTTGGTCCGAAATCTATGGAGAATGTCTGAGTGCGGCACAAGGAGAACCGCTTCTGGCCCTGGAGCGGGAACGTTTCGGCATCGACCATAACGCCTTGACGTTAATGTTGCTGGCCGACTGGGGCTTTCCGGTCGTGTTCCTGGAGGCCCTGAAACTGAGCTTTGAGATGAAAGTCGCAAAACTTAATCGAACCGAGCAGTTTGCCCGACAACTTATCTTCGCCCGGTTGGTCGGCAGTTACTGTGTCGCCGACGAAGCGCTTCGCCAGGTATTGCTGCCGGATTTAATCGCGGAGGCCGACTTTCACGGCCTGAACGAGCCCGCTCTATTGGGGTTCGTCGATGAAACCGTCGAGCTTTGGCACGAGTGGGGAAAATTGATCGACGTCAAAACCGACACTCGTCAATCTTTATTAGAAACGCTTGAGTCCCGTGACTCGAACTTGCCGGGTTTGGACGTATTGCTGGTCGATGACGATCCAATGATTCTGGCGCGGCTTTCCAAACAGCTTATCGCGGCCGGAAATCAGGTTGCGCTTTGCCGCAACGGCGAATCCGCGCTAAAGCATGTGATCGAGCACAAGCCGCAATTGATGATCACCGATTGGCGCATGAAGCCCATGGATGGACTGGAGTTGTGTAAGGCGTTACGGGCGTCGGATTTCGGCAAAAATATTTACCTGATTATGCTGACCTCGACCGAAGATGAGGACGCCTTGGTGGAAGCCTTCGATGCCGGTATCGACGACTATGTGACCAAGCCGGTCAGCCTGCGGGTGCTGTTGGCGCGTATGCGGGCCGGACAGCGCATCATCATGCTGCAACATGAACTGGAAAAAGAGAGCCGCGATATTCAGCGCTATAGCGCCGAGCTGGCAGTCGCCAATCGCCGGCTTAAATCGATGGCGAATACCGACATTCTGACCGGCTTGCCCAATCGCCGCTATGCGCTGAACCGTTTGGAACAGGAAGCGGCGGCGGCGTTACGATTCAAGCAGCCTTTGAGCGTGTTAATGCTGGATTTGGACCATTTCAAATCGGTCAATGATACCTTGGGTCATGATGTCGGCGATCAAGTATTGACTCATGCCGCCCGGCTCATGCGGGAAACCGCGCGCACCAACGACATTGTCTGTCGCTTGGGCGGCGAAGAGTTTTTGGTCATCTCGCCCAACACCGACGGCTCAACGGCGTTGTCGCTGGCCGAGCGCATCCGCCGCTCGATTGAAGCAAACCAGCCCCAAGGTTTGGTGCTGCCTTACCCGGTCACCGTCAGTATTGGCGTAGCGGGCTCCATGGGCGCCCAACCCAGTTGGAAAGACTTGATGAAATGGGCGGACGACGCGTTATATCTGGTCAAGCAAGCCAATCGCAACGGCGTTAGATTGGCTTCGTCAGCTTAAGTTTTCAGGGACATTCATTATGGGCTTTCGCCGCTCTCAATAGCGTTGATTTAAGCCGTTCATACTGAAACTCAGAGCGAGCCGCTGCCGTTAAACTCCCTCATCGCGAGCATGTCCCGTTCCTACATCGCTTAACTGAATGGCAGTGACTCAAGCGAAAGGGCAGACTTGCCAATCATGCCGGTTTAACTTATCGTTCGGCTTTATCGATATAAACACGAGGCTATACAATGAATGTGTTAGCGGTCTACAGCATTAAAGGAGGCGTCGGCAAAACCTCAAACGCAGTCAATCTGGCCTATACAGCCTCCCGCAACGGCTACCGCACCTTGGTTTGGGATCTTGATCCTCAGGGGGCCGGCAGTTTCTATTTTCGGATCAAGGCCAAGATCAAAGGCGGCAGTAAAGACTTAATCGCCGGAAAACGCGAACTGGACGGTCTTATTAAAGGCACCGATTTCGATAACCTGGATTTATTGCCGGCCGATTTCTCGTTCAGAAATCTGGACTTGGTTTTGGACGCCAAGAAAAAGCCGACTCAGCAGCTTAAAAAACTGCTGAAGCCGCTGGCGGAACAATACGATTTCATTTTTTTGGATTGCCCGCCCAATATTTCGTTATTGTCCGAAGCCGTTTTTGAGGCCGCTGACGTGTTGTTGTCGCCGATAATTCCCACCACCTTGTCGTTAAGAACGCTCGAACAACTGGAAAAATTCATCGTAGACAACGACTTGAATAAACTAACGCTGATCCCGTTTTTTTCGATGGCCGACCGGCGCAAAAAAATGCACCGAGACATTATGGGCAACTTGATGGAGAGCCATCCTGAAATGTTAACGACCGCCATTCCTTATGCCAGCGATATCGAACGCATGGGCCTTGAACGTATGCCGCTGGGAGGCTATATCAAGAAAAGCCCTTCTACACTTGCTTACGACGCATTGTGGCTGGAAATCCTCGACCGCATTAAAAACAAGCATAAGACAGAAAATGAGTAACGACTCAGCCATTCAAGATCATGAAACGCGGATGACGCGGATGATTGCGATAAGCACCGCTAAGTCATGAAAAAACCGCGTTAAGCCTAGCGACCGGCAGCCTCCGTTTCCTGCTGATTTATGCAGGGTGAATTACCTAATACCTTAGCCACATCAACCTCTTGGAGTAAACCATGCCTAATAAACGATTTGTTAAGAGCAAGCCTACATCTTCAATCACCGACGTTCCTATATTGGGGGTAAGCAAAGAGGATTTTATTGATGACTTTAAACGGTATTATGTGCATTTATTGGGCCGGGACGAGAATTTTCGTTCATCCCCGTTCTATGCTTGCGAGGCCTTGTCGTTACCTATTCGCGACCGGCTGATGGAGCGCTGGAAAAATACTTACAAAGCCTATAACAACACGGACAGTAGAAAGGTGTTTTATCTGTCCATGGAGTTTTTGATGGGTAGAACCTTAAGCAATGCCATGCTTAATCTCGGCATAACCGATCAAGCCACCCAAGCCATGCACGATTTAGGCATTGAAATCGAAGAACTGATCGACCGGGAACTCGATGCCGGCTTGGGTAATGGCGGTCTGGGGCGTCTGGCCGCCTGTTTCATCGACAGTTGCGCGACCTTGCAGTTGCCGGTTGTCGGTTACGGCTTGCGTTATGAATACGGCATGTTTAGCCAAGCCATCGTCAACGGCGAACAAGTCGAAAAGCCCGATCATTGGCTGCGTCACGGTAATGTCTGGGAAATCGAGCGCTTGGAATACTCGCTACGCATCAAGTTCGGCGGGCATACCGAAATACAAACGGATGAACAAGGCCGGCAGCGGGTCATCTGGATCAGCGATCATGATGTATTGGCGGTTCCTCTCGATACCCCGATACCCGGTTATCGCAACAACACGGTGAATACGTTGCGGCTATGGAAGTCCGCAGCGACTCAGGAGTTTAACCTGGATGAGTTTAACGCGGGCGGCTATGCCGAATCGGTCGCCTCAAAAGTCACCGCGGAACACATTACCATGGTGCTGTACCCGAATGACGCCAATGAAAACGGCAAGGAATTAAGGTTGCGCCAACAGTATTTCCTGGCTTCCGCCAGTTTGCAGGACGTCATTGCTCATTGGACCAGGCAGCATGGCCATGATTTTAGCAACTTCGCCCGGAAGAATTGTTTTCAATTAAACGACACCCACCCTAGCATCGCCATCGCCGAACTGATGCGCCTGTTAATGGACGTGCATGGCCTGTCATGGCAGGCCGCTTGGGGAATCACCCGGCAAACGATGGCTTACACCAACCATACCTTGCTGCCTGAAGCGCTGGAGAAATGGTCGGTCAAGCTGATGCAAAAGTTGCTGCCGCGATTGATGGAAATTATTTTTGAAATAAATGCCCATTTTATGTCGGAAGTCGCCGCGCATTGGCCCGGCGATAAAGCACGATTAAGTAGAATGTCCATCATAGAGGAAGGCGCCGAGCAACAGGTGCGTATGGCTTATCTTGCCATTGTCGGCAGTTTTTCGGTGAATGGCGTGGCCCAATTGCATTCTCAATTACTGCAACAGGGCTTGTTTCATGACTTTTACGAATTATGGCCGCACAAATTTAACAATAAAACCAACGGCGTAACGCCGCGTCGTTGGCTGGCCTCTTGTAATCCGGCATTGGCCGCGCTAATCACCGAAACCATCGGTGACGGCTGGGTAACGCATCTGGATGAATTAAAAAAATTGGAGCCTTACGCTGAAGACGCCGCATTCCGAAACCGCTGGCGCGCAATAAAGCAACAGGCCAAACAGCGCCTGATCGCACATAAACAGCAGCTGGCGAATGACGGTATTCAGTTAAATCCCGATGCGCTGTTCGATATACAGGTTAAACGTATTCATGAATACAAGCGGCAGACTTTAAATGTCCTGCATGTGATTCATCTTTATGACCGCATTAAACGCGGCGAAACCGCAAATTGGGTGGCGCGTTGCGTATTGATCGGCGGCAAGGCGGCGCCCGGTTATGCGATGGCGAAAAGAACCATTAAATTGATTAATAATGTCGCTCAAGTGATTAATTCGGATCCCGATGTCGGCGACAAGCTGACGTTGTACTTTCTGCCCGATTATCGGGTTTCGGGCATGGAAATGATCTGCCCGGCGGCCGACCTTTCCGAGCAGATTTCTACCGCGGGAAAAGAAGCGTCCGGCACCGGCAATATGAAGCTGATGATGAACGGAGCGCTAACTATCGGCACATTGGACGGCGCTAATATCGAAATACGGGAAGAAGTCGGCGATGAAAACTTCTTTTTATTCGGTTTAACCGAAGAACAGATCGCCTCAAGGCGCGAGCATTATGATCCTGCCGCCATCATTGATCAGGATGAAGATTTGCAACGGGTGATGAATCTGTTGGAAAGCGGGCATTTTAATCAATTCGAACCGGGGATTTTCGACGGCATTATCGCATCGATTAAAAGCAAATATGACCCGTGGATGACGATTGCGGATTTTAGAAGCTATATCGACGCACAAAAACGTGTGGAAACCGCCTACCAGGACAAAGATCATTGGACCCGAATGAGCATATTAAATTGCGCAAACAGCGGTAAATTTTCCACCGACAGAACGATTAACGACTATAACCGGGATATTTGGAAGCTGGAACCTGTCCCTGTGCAATATACCTGAACGAGCCGCGCCCTTCCGCCAAGCTGTACAGGAACTGATTGCCTCAGCTAGCGCGAAAAAATAAAGGCGCCATCTGCGTTCTATTTTTGCCGGATTCAGCCGATTTGCAGGCAATACCTGCAATCAGCTTGAATTCTGCCGTTATCTTTGGTTAAAAACATAATATCTGGACAAAACCCCGCAAATTGGGCAAAATTACCGGCTAACAATGTTTTTCTAACCTTCACCGACTTTGCAAGATTAATGGCGACTATTACCGTTTTAAATGGGCCGAATTTAAACCTGCTAGGCGTTCGCGAACCCAGTCTTTACGGTCATCAAACTCTTGCCGATATTCAGCAAACTCTTGAACAAAAAGCAGCCGAACTGGGGCATCGGCTTAACTTTTACCAAAACAACGCAGAACACCGGATTGTAGAACTGATACATGAGGCCTACCATGCCCATGTCGATTTCATCATCATTAATCCGGCAGCTTTTACTCATACCAGCGTCGCCATTCGCGACGCACTGCTGGCGACCAAAATCCCCTTTATAGAGGTTCATTTATCCAACGTCTATGCGCGCGAACCTTTTAGAAAACATTCCTACTTCTCGGATATTGCCAAAGGCGTTATCTGCGGATTAGGCGCAACCGGATACCCACTGGCCTTAGTGGCCGCTGACCAGATATTAGCCGAGAGAAACTAAAACTATGGATATTAGAAAAATTAAAAAGCTCATAGAGATTATCGAAGAGTCCGACATTGCCGAGCTGGAAATCAAAGAGGGCGAAGAATCCATTCGCATCAGCCGTTATTCCGCCGCGCCCGCCGCCGTCGCCTATGCGCCCGCACCGGTTGCAGCAGCCGCGCCGGCCGCCGCACCGGCTGCGGCGGCTGCCGAGGATAAAATCACCGGGCATGTGGTCAAATCGCCGATGGTCGGCACCTTTTACCGCTCCGCTTCACCGGGCACCAAAGTTTTCGCCGAAGTGGGCCAATCCGTTCAAGTCGGCGACACCTTGTGCATCATCGAGGCGATGAAAATTCTCAATCAGATTGAGTCCGATAAAACCGGCACCATCACCAAAGTCTTGGTTGAAAACGCCGAACCTGTCGAATATGGCCAACCCTTATTCATCATCGAATAACACCCGGAACGGAAAGCTCATGTTCGATAAAATCGTTATCGCCAATCGAGGCGAAATAGCTCTGCGTATTTTACGCGCCTGTCGTGAATTAGGCGTCAAGGTAGTTGCTGTGCATTCCGAAGCGGATCGGGAGCTAAAACACGTCCGCTTGGCCGATGAATCCGTATGTATCGGTCCCGCAGCATCCGTCGACAGTTACTTGAACATTCCGGCCATTATCAGCGCCGCCGAAGTAACCGACGCCGAAGCCATTCATCCCGGTTACGGGTTTTTATCGGAAAATGCCGATTTTTCCGAGAAAGTCAAACAAAGCGGCTTTGTCTTCATCGGTCCCAACGCGGAAACCATCCGCATGATGGGCGACAAGATTTCCGCCAAGAATGCAATGGTGGCGGCAGGAGTTCCCTGCGTTCCCGGCAACAACGACCCGCTATCGGACGACAACAAAAAAAATCTGAAATTAGCGCAGGAAATCGGCTATCCGGTCATTATTAAAGCGGCCGGCGGCGGCGGCGGTCGAGGTATGCGCACCGTGCATACCGAAGCGGCGCTGCTCAATGCGATCGCGATGACTAAGGCCGAAGCCGGAACCGCTTTCGGCAATCCCACCGTGTACATGGAAAAATTCCTGGAAGATCCCCGGCATATCGAGTTTCAAGTCATGGCCGATTCGCACGGCAACGCTATCCATTTAGGCGAGCGCGACTGCTCGATGCAACGCCGCCATCAAAAAGTGGTTGAAGAAGCTCCCGCGCCGGGCATCACCGAAGCCCAACGCAAAGCCATCGGCGAACGTTGCGCCAAAGCCTGCGTTGACATCGGCTATCTGGGCGCAGGCACGTTTGAATTTTTGTATGAAAAAGGCGAGTTCTATTTCATCGAAATGAACACCCGCGTACAGGTTGAGCATCCGGTCACCGAAATGGTGACCGGTTTTGACATCGTCAAAGAACAACTGCGCATTGCGGCCGGCGAACGTTTATCTATTACCCAGGATCAGGTAAAAATCCAGGGTCATGCCATCGAGTGCCGCTTAAACGCCGAAGACCCCAGAACCTTCATGCCTTGCCCCGGCACCATCGATCAATTCCATATGCCCGGCGGCCCCGGCATTCGTTGCGAGACTCACATCTACAACGGTTATAAAGTACCGCCTTATTACGACTCGATGATCGGCAAACTGATTGCCCACGGCGAAGACCGCAAAAGCGCGATTGCCCGGATGAACACCGCGTTAAGCGAAATCATCATCGACGGCATCAAAACCAATATTCCGTTGCAGCACGACATTATGAATGACAGTGCGTTTGCGGCGGGCGGGCAGAATATTCATTACCTGGAAAAAAAGCTGGGAATTTATTGAAAGCTTGAAAATTCACCACGAAGGCACGAAGAGCACGAAGTTTGTTTCTTCGTGCTCTTCGTGCCTTCGTGGTGAATAACTATCCATCAGCCGCTCCACACTACCTTTTCCGTATCATGCCTTGGCACCAAATTTCCGTTATCACCAATGAAGACCTTGCGCCCCGGCTTGCCGATTTTTTCGACAATCTCGGCGCGGTGTCCGTTACTTACATGGATGCCGAAGACGAGCCGGTTTACGAACCGGCTATCGGCGAAACCAAAATATGGAGCAATACCGAAGTTATTGCGCTGTATGAACTGGATGCCGAACCCGAGCTGATCAAGACTTTAGTTTACGCCCAATACAAGGCCGAACAATTGCGTAACTGGCGGCATGAAATAGTAGAAGATCAGGAATGGGAACGCGCCTGGATGGAATATTACCATCCGATGAAGTTTGCCGATAAACTCTGGGTGTGTCCGACCGACCAGGAACAATATGAGCCCGGCACGGTTTGCCTGACGCTGGATCCGGGACTCGCTTTCGGCACCGGCACCCATCCGACCACCGCGTTATGCCTGGAATGGCTGGCCGGGCACGATTTGAGCGGCAAAACCGTCATCGATTACGGCTGCGGCTCAGGAATACTGGCGGTTGCGGCGATTTTATTAGAGGCGAAGCAAGCTCACGCGGTGGATATTGACCCGCAAGCCATAACCGCAACCCAAAGCAATGCGCTAAAGAACAAGGTCCAAGAAAAAATCGCCTGTTACCTGCCCGAACAGTTTGTGCCGTTTCAAGCCGACATCGTGCTGGCCAATATTCTGGCAAAGCCCTTAATCGACATGGCGGAACAGATTTCCGGCTTGGTCGCTTCCGGCGGTCAGCTGGTTTTATCCGGCATTTTGCATGAACAGGCCGAATCGGTGATGAACGCTTACCGGCCCTACCTAAGCTTCAACGCTCCGGTGCAACAGGAAGACTGGATCAGGCTTGACGGCGTCAAGCGTTAATTTAATCATAAAAGAAGAAGCATCACCACGAAGGCACGAAGGACACGAAGTTTTATTTTCTTTGTTTCTTCGAGCTCTTCGTGCTTTCGTGGTGAATAAAGATTTTTAAACGCCTGTAGGTAATGAGAAGTTACTGTCTTCGTGGTGAATTAAAGACTTTTCGCTTATTCCGCGTTTAACCGAAAATATCGGATTACGCTATCGCTACCCCACCTTACAAGCTAAGTCGGCTCCTGTACTTTTAAACTCATTTAACACCTATGGCTCATCCGGAAATTTATTTAAAAAAGAACGAAGACAAGCGTCTGCGTAAAGGCCATTTATGGGTTTTCAGCAATGAAGTCGACACTCAACGCTCGCCGCTCGAACACTTCAATGCAGGCGATTTGGTGCAGGTAAAAAGCGACGACGGCAAAGTGCTGGGCACGGCTTATATCAATCCTCAAGCCCTGATATGCGCAAGACTTTTATCCAGAAAGCCCAACCTGAAATGCGGCGCCAATTTCTTTAAGGAACGCCTGACTACTGCGTTGGCGCTACGGGAAAAACTGTTCGACAAGCCTTACTATCGCTTGGTTTTCGGCGAAAGCGACGGCTTGCCCGGTCTGGTGATCGATCGTTTCGGTTCGGTGTTGTCGGTACAAATCACTACCGCCGGTATCGACCAACGCAAAGAATCGCTGTTTGCCGCGCTGCACGACTTAGTCAATCCGACCGCCATTATCCTGAAAAACGATAACAGCCAACGCCAACAGGAAGGCTTAAGCCTGGACTCCGAACTGGCCTACGGCACACTGCCCGAACCGCTGATTATTGAAGAAAACGGCGCGCACTTTAAAATCGACATCCTGGAAGGGCAAAAAACCGGCTGGTTTTATGATCACCGCAGCAGTCGCGTCCAATTAGCGAACATCGCCAAGAACCAGCGAGTGCTCGATTTATTTTGCTATACCGGAGCCTGGGGCATTCCTGCCGCAATGGCCGGGGCTTTAGAGGTTACTTGCGTCGACGCCTCGGAAAGTGCGCTGAGATTAGCCGAAGAAAATGCGGCGCTGAACCGGGTTCAGGATAAAATGCACTTTGTACGTAGCGATGTGTTCGAGTTTTTAAAACAGGCCCGTTTGGAAAACCGGCTTTATGACGTTATTGTGCTGGATCCGCCCGCTTTAATTAAACGCAAAAAAGATTTCAAACCCGGATACGAAGCGTACCGCCGTTTGAATCAGTTGGCGCTACAGGTGCTGTCCAAAAACGGCATCTTAGCTTCGGCATCGTGTTCTCATCACCTGAGCCGCGAAAACCTGCATGAAATTTTACGCTCGTCAGGACGGCACATCGATCGTCATCTGGTGTTTTTTGCGGCGGGCGGACAGGGTCCCGACCATCCTATTGATCCGGCGGCTCCCGAGACCGAATACCTGAAAACTTTTTTTTGTGCTGTCTCTTCAAGCTTGTAAAATGTGAGGCATTTTTATGGCCGATGCAAAAATTAAGGAGCTCTGCGTCCTTTGCGGTCAGGCGGTAGAAATCACCGGCTTTTCGTTGACCACGAATGACGGTGTGCAAAAATTTTGCTGCGCCGGCTGCTTGAGCATTTACCAATTACTGAACGGGGATAAAACCCAACCGACGATAACCCCCTTACTAACAACAAAGAAATGAGGATATAAAAATAATGAAAGCTTGTGAGTCTTGTTCCGGCCGCGTTGACATCGGCAAAAACCATCAAAAAGTCCCGGTCGTGCAAAGAGCCATTGGCATGGTCCTGGTTTACATGCCTATATTAACCCTTCCCTTTGTCTTTGCCAGCGCTTATATGACTTACTGGCACTTGCTGCTGATCGGCGCTAAAAACCTCAAGACTTACTCCGATTTCCTGCCCGATAGGGCCAGTCACCGTTACACCTTAAAAAACCAAATCACCATGCACGGCTCGTTCAAAGCCAGCACCTCGCAATCGAAACTGTTCTGGATTTTGAACTGCACTTGGTACTGCCCTTACAGCGTCGCTTTATTTGAATGGCATGCTTATATGGTCAAGATCGTCGAAAACTGGTGGTGCCCGTTCGGTCACGATAAAAAAGAAGGCTACAGCAACGCCAAAATCGACAAGTCTTTTTGGCATATTTATCCTGAAGATAATGCCAAGCTGGAACCGGAAGACCGTGACAATCCGATCTGGAATGAAGACGCCGACAAATGAGTTAATGTTCCACACCACCGAATACCATGGCACGCTGATGGCGCCGATCATTATGATTCACTAAGGTTTTATTGAACACACTGCATCTTCAGCGTTCCATTTCTCTAACTGCCGAATAGCTCCAGCTCTAACCTTCCTCATGCAAATCGGCCCTTATCAACTTGAAAACAACCTGATTCTGGCGCCGATGGCCGGTATCACCGACCGTCCGTTCCGAGAGTTGTGCAAACAATTCGGCGCGGGGCTGGCGGTGTCTGAAATGGTGGCTTCCAATCCGGCTTTGCGTCAACATAAAACAACGCTGTTAAAAGCCGACCATAGCGGTGAAACCGGCATCCGTTCGGTGCAGATTTTAGGCACCGATCCTCAGCTAATGGCTGAGGCGGCAAAACTCAACGTCCAACGGGGCGCCCAAATTATCGATATTAATATGGGCTGTCCGGCCAAAAAAGTGTGCGCGGTGGCCGCAGGTTCCGCGCTACTCAGAGATGAAGCGCTGGTAAAACGCATACTGGAAGCGGTGGTTAACGCCGTCGATATTCCGGTCACTTTAAAAATCCGTACCGGCTGGGATTTACACAGCCGCAACGCCGTTGAAATTGCCCGAATAGCCGAACATGCAGGCATTGCCGCATTAACGGTTCACGGCCGAACCCGCGCCTGTAAATTCAACGGCCGGGCCGAACATGAAACCGTGAAAAAAGTAAAACAAGCCGTCGCTATTCCGGTTATCGCCAACGGCGATATTGCCAGCCCCGAACAAGCTCAAAGGGTGCTGGCTTCGACCGGAGCGGACGCCATTATGATCGGCCGGGCCGCCCAAGGAAACCCATGGCTGTTTAGTCAAATACGTTATTTTATTAAGCACGGAAAACATCTTGAAAAGCCGACAGTTACCGATATACACAGCACACTCATGAACCATTTGGACAAACTATATAGCTTCTACGGCAATGCAAGCGGTGTTAAAATAGCAAGAAAACATATAGCTTGGTATTTTAGCCATCTTGAGCCCGCCGCTCGGGATATGCGCGTCATCAATCAGGCGCAATGTCCATCCCAACAAATGGCGCTGATTCATTCGGCATTTAATCTCTTAACCCCCGACAGTGCTGCATAACAATATGAACGCCTCCCAAAAAAGCGCCGAAATCATCAACATAGACAGTAAAAAAAACGTAACCATTCTGTTATCCGCCCATGTTAAACAGACCGTGGAACAATATTTACTGCATTTGAACGGTCATGATCCGGTCGGCCTGCATGCGATGGTAATCGGTGAAGTCGAAAAACCGCTGTTGCAAGCGACGCTGGAGCATTCCGGCTACAACCAAACCAAAGCGGCCAAAGCCTTGGGCCTAAGCCGCAGCACTTTGCGCAAAAAACTGGAATTCTACGGTCTGTCCTAATTCCCTAACAAGGCCGGTTTTAACCCTCCTTCAAACCTCCTCTTTCATTCTGAGATCTGCATGAACAAAAAAGTCACTCGCGCGCTGGTCAGCGTATCCGATAAATCCGGTATCGTGGATTTTTGCCGGGAATTGAATCAATTAGGCATCGAAATTCTGTCTACCGGCGGCACCGCTAAAATATTGGCCGAGCATGACATTCGGGCGACTGAAGTTTCCGATTACACCGGCTTCCCGGAAATGATGGACGGCCGGGTTAAAACCTTGCACCCTAAAGTTCACGGCGGCATTTTGGCGCGTCGCGGCATTGATGACGCGGTAATGGCCGCAAACGGCATTAATGCTATCGATATGGTGGTGGTTAACCTGTATCCCTTCGAACAAACCATCGCCAATCCGAATTGCGCTTTAGATACGGCTATCGAAAACATCGACATTGGCGGGCCGACCATGATCCGCGCCGCCGCCAAGAATCATGCCGATGTGGCAATCATTGTCGATCCGAGCGATTACGCATCGATAGTTACCGAACTGAAAAATAATGCCAGCGGACTTTCCCAGCAGACCCGCTTCAATCTGGCGCTGAAAAGCTTTGAGCACACCGCGCGTTACGATACTGCGATTGCAAGCTATCTGGGTAATATCAGTGGAGTGCAGTTTCCCGAAACCTTGAATTTGCAGTTTTATCACAACCAAACCATGCGTTACGGCGAAAACCCGCATCAAAACGCGGCCTTTTATCGGGAAAAAACACCGGCCGACGGCACCATTGCCGCGGCTAAGCAATTGCAAGGCAAGGAATTGTCCTATAACAACATTAGCGACGCCGATGCGGCATTGGAATGCGTTAAATCATTCGGCGACCGGCCTACCTGCGTTATCGTCAAACATGCCAATCCCTGCGGCGTAGCCCAAGCCGACAGCCTGCTCGCCGCTTACGACAAAGCCTATGCAACCGATCCGACTTCGGCATTCGGCGGCATCATCGCGTTTAACCGGGAACTGGACGAAGCGACCGCCGCTGAAATCGTCAAGCGTCAATTTGTCGAAGTCATTATTGCGCCCTCAATCAGCGCCGCCGCGCAAACCGCTTTGGCGGGCAAACAAAATGTTCGCGTGTTGGAATGCGGTCTCTGGAATAACGCCAAGCAAACCGCGCTTGATTTCAAACGCGTCGCCGGGGGCTTACTGGTTCAAGACAAAGACAGCGGCGAAATCGGCGCGGCCGACCTTAAAATCGTCAGCAAACGCGCCCCGACCGAACAAGAAACGGCTGACTTATTGTTTGCTTGGAAAGTCGCCAAATTCGTCAAATCCAATGCCATTGTCTACTGCAAAAACGGCCAAACTATCGGCGTCGGCGCGGGCCAAATGAGCCGGGTTTATTCGGCCAAAATCGCCGGCATTAAAGCCGTCGATGCGGGCTTGGACGTTCCGGGTTCGGCGATGGCGTCGGATGCGTTTTTCCCATTCCGTGACGGTATCGATTCCGCCGCCGAAGCGGGCATTACCGCAGTCATCCAACCCGGCGGCTCAATGCGCGACGATGAAGTTATCGCCGCCGCCGATGAGCATAATATCGCGATGGTGTTTACCGGCATGCGTCATTTCCGGCATTAATATTTTAAAAAGCATTCACCACGAAGACACGAAGAGCACGAAGTTTTTACTATTGTTTTTCTTCGTGTCTTCGTGGTGAATTAATCGACTTGCGTTTCATACGTTGTAAGTATTCACCTCCCCCGTTGAAAAAGGGGGAGCGAGGGGGATTTATTTAAAAAATCTCCCCTAACCCCTCTTTTTCAAAGAGGGGGACTGAATAATTACCATACGTTAAGTTACGGGCGACCCATCTGTCCTCCCTACAAAATACACGAGAATCATCATGAAAATCCTCATCGTCGGCAGCGGCGGCCGTGAACACGCCCTAGCCTGGAAAGTTCGGCAATCGGCCAAAGTCGAAAAAGTGTTTGTCGCGCCCGGCAATGCCGGCACCGCGCGGGAAGCGTCGGTTGAAAATATCGCCATTGCGGTCAGCGATATTGACGCGCTGCTGGCTTTCGCACAGAAAGAAGCTGTCGATTTAACCATCATCGGTCCCGAAGTCCCTTTAGTTTTGGGCATCGTCGACCGGTTTCAGCAAGCCGGTTTGAAATGCTTTGGCCCCAGCGCAAAAGCCGCGCAACTGGAAGGCTCGAAGACTTTTTGCAAAGACTTCATGATCCGCCACCACATTCCGACCGCCGCCTTCCAGTCTTTTACCGACCAACAGCAAGCTATTGCTTACATCAAGCAGCAAGGCGCGCCGATTGTGGTTAAAGCCGACGGCTTAGCGGCGGGCAAAGGCGTTATCGTCGCTCAAACCGAGCTGGAAGCCATTGCCGCGGTCGAAGACATGCTGTCCGGCAATGTGTTTGGCGAGGCCGGTAATCGCGTGGTTATCGAAGAATTCCTGAGCGGCGAGGAAGCCAGCTTTATCGTGATAGCCGACGGCAAACACGCCTTGCCGATGGCGACCTCCCAAGATCATAAAGCCCGCGATAACGGCGACCAAGGCCCTAACACCGGCGGCATGGGCGCTTATTCCCCGGCTCCGGTCGTTACTGCCGACATACACCAACGGGTTATGCGCGACGTCATCGAGCCGACCTTAAAAGGCATGGCCGAAGACGGCTTGCCTTACACCGGTTTTCTGTATGCCGGGTTGATGATCAGTAACGATGGCTCGATTAAAGTGCTGGAATACAACTGCCGCTTCGGCGACCCTGAAACCCAGCCGATTATGATGCGCTTAAAAAGCGACTTGGTAGAACTTTGCGAAGCCGCCTTGGCCGGCAATCTCGATCTTACCGACAGCGACTGGGACGAGCGCGCCGCCTTAGGCGTGGTTTTAGCGGCCGGAGGCTATCCCGATGCCTCTCAGAGCGGCGCAATTATTACCGGTTTGCCCGATCAGGACGGCGACGACAGCAAAGTATTTCACGCCGCTACTAAACAAGTCGGCAACGATGTGGTTACCGCGGGTGGACGGGTTTTATGCGCTTGCGCTTTAGGTCGAGATATTCAAGAAGCCCAAAGCAAAGCTTATGCGTTAGCTAACGGCATCCATTGGGACAATGTTTATTACCGTACCGATATTGGCTTTAAGGCTATAAAATCCTTGTAAGACAGCTTTTTCGCTATCGTTCCCACGCCGGAACGCTCATCGTTATACACATCTCAATGTAGGCCGGAAACGCCCACCCTGGCTAACGCCGGGCGGGCTTATTCCGGCCTACGTTCTATCTTGAACAGGCTTGTGTATAAAGACGAGCGCCGGAGCATGGGAACGATGTCGCTTTATTCACTTCGGACTCTACAACTGAATTTAAAAACGCTATACATCGTGCCGTTGGCGCTGCTTCAAAATAAGCTACGAGCCGCGTATGACGCGGCTTTTTAGCTTACTGACGGTTATCCGCTTTTGCCGTTAATATTTTTCTTGGTAAGCCGCAATTTTCTCCAGTATTTCATCGACCGTTTGTTTCAACTCGGAACCCATTCTTAACAATTGATTCGGGTATTTTTCCGGCACCAAATTTAAAAACGCGTAATAGAGCGGTTTTAATCGATCCGCCAAATCGAATTGTTGCTGCCAACGATCAAACAGGTTGGTTTGGCCTTTGGCTAACAGCAGTATCAACAAATCAATAAATGCTTTTTCATTACTATCCTGCTGCCAGCTTTCCGCTAACAGGATTTTTTCTATGCTTTCCCGTGCGATGTTAATTTCATCGTTCCAAAGTGCAACGGTTGCCAAGGTATGCAAACAGGCGAAGCTCGGATTATCGGCAACTGCACTGTGGGCAAGGGTTAATGCTTCCGCTTTTTTGTCTTGCTGAATCGTTTCGAAATAAAACCAAGCCAGAGAATTTGCTGCACCGGCAATTTCTAGATCGATGGCTTGTTTGTAGCTATTTTCAGCTTTTTTGTATTGCTTGAGCTCGCTGAATAGCAAGCAGCTAATTGATTTCGGCTCCTGCGCACTGCTAGATAGTGTCCTTTCCTTTACGCAGATGATGACGGCTTAAACTAATTTTACAGATCAAGAAAGTTTCAGCTTTAGCTTACATACGCCCGCTATTTTTTGCGCCACAATACCGCCGGTCGTCAACTCAGCTAACGCAAAGCCAAAACTATATATCCTGATGACAACAGCATATGACCTTAAGCTCGCGTTTTTTTTCAGCGGCGGCGACTCCATTTCAGCCGGCATTGCGCTTGTTCAGGCAATAAGCTGATTATTCGTTGTTTTTGATGTTTTGTTGAATCATTAAAAATGTTTAACCTAAAAAACCGGATGCAACTCCGGGAAAAATAAAAAGGGGAACACCATGTTTAACAGTACCACCTTGGAAGTCGCTATCGGCCTCACCTTTTGCTACTCTTCCGTAGCGTTTATCGTCAGCTCGATCAACGAAGCCATTGCCTCATTCCTTAAGCTACGTTCCGGCTCGTTACTTGACGGCGTCAAATCCTTGCTCAACGATCCTAATTTCGAGGGGCTTGCGCTTAATGTTTACAATCACGCCTTGGTCAGCCATCACGACACCGGCAACGCCGTCAGCGCGCAAGATCTTAAAAGCAAGCCCTCTTATATCGATCCGAAGCATTTTGCTATCGCCCTCATTGACAACATCCAAACCATACCCGGTGATTTCGTACAGCTGGGCAAGGACATCGATACGTTGCAAAACCCTCAGTTAAAACAGCTGTTGCAAAGCATCTACGGAAGAGCCTCGGGACAAATCGAAACCGTTCATACCGAGGTGGCGGCATGGTTTGATGCCGGAATGGATCGCTTATCAGGCAACTATAAACGCCGCTCGCAAGTTTATTGCTTCATCATCGCCTTGGTCATCGCCATCCTGTTCAATGTCGATAGTTTCTATCTATTCAAAATACTTTGGCTACACCCCACTCTTGCAAGCGGGATTAGCGTCTCCGCTCAATGGACAGAAGAAACATGGAAACAGTTCCAATCCTTACCTGTCGGTTGGGAAAACGGCGCATCGTTTAAAGGTTTTACCCAAGTAGTGGGTTGGCTAGTCACCGCAGCGGCAACACTTTTCGGCGCGCCGTTTTGGTTCGACCTCTTACAGAAGCTGGTTAACCTGCGCGGCACCGGCAATAAACCGGCATTGGACGGAAAACAGGCTTCTTAACAAAAAATTCGACAGCTAAGTTTTAATTAACTCAAAAACAATGCCTTTCATTAAAAGTTAACTTAAAAGGTAAACAATAAATGTCTTATACAAAAATAATGCGCACAGCGGTCTTGGCATGGGCTCTAGGCTTGAGTCTTACGGCTTATGCGGACGGTCAGCCGGGAAAATTCGACTATTACCTACTGACGCTTTCCTGGTCGCCGGAGTATTGCGCGAAAGCGAAAAGCGATACTATCCAGTGCAAGGCGGGCGGGCATTACGGCTTTGTCGTGCATGGCTTATGGCCGCAGTATAACAAAGGCTACCCCGATTCCTGCTCGACAACACCCGACGTTCCCGACGCATTAGTGCAAAAAATGCTTCCTATTATGCCCAGCGCCGGCCTGATCCGGCATGAATGGGAAAAACACGGCACCTGTAGCGGCAAAGACGTCGGCGGGTATTTCGACCTGATCAATACCACGTTCCGGTCGATCAAAATCCCCGCCGCTTTCGTTAACCCTCGGAGTCAGGTCAATACCTCGGCGGCCAAAATCCGCCAACAGTTTCTTGACTCGAATCCAGGCCTGCAAATGGCTGTGGCTTGCCAAGGCGCCTATTTGCAAGAGGTTCGTCTTTGTTTCGACAAAGCAATGCATCCGACCGCTTGCAGTTCCGATGTGAGGGACCATTGCCTTGCTTCATCTGTAATTATGCGCCCGACCCGATAACCCTTAAAAAAGGAAAGCGATATGAAAGCGAAAAAAATAATGATCATACGCCATGCCGAAAAGCCGGCTGAATCCGGTGCGCCATTCGGAGTGGACATTAACGGTAATCAAAACCCGGAATCGTTGATTCCTTTAGGCTGGCAAAGAGCCGGAGCGCTGGCGACGTTATTCGCTCCGCTCGACGGAAAATTGCAACAGCCCGGCCTTGCCATCCCTCAATTTCTTTACGCCTCCGGCGTCGGCAAGCACAGCAACAGCTTGCGCCCTCAAGAGACTATTACGCCATTGGCCGAAAAACTCGGCATTAAGATCAACGGACATTACATGAAACAAGATGAAGAAGACATGCTCAAGGATGCTCTCGGATGCGACGGCATTGTGCTTATTGCCTGGCAGCATCAGGATATTCCCGGAATCGCCAACCTGATTCTGAAAAACAGTACTACCGCACCGCAAACATGGCCCGGAGATCGTTTCGATGTGGTATGGGTTTTCGATCGTCATGATGACGCTTATGTGTTCAGCCAAATCCCCCAGCAGTTGTTGGCGGGAGACGGCAATAGCGGCATTTCGGCCGGCTAAAGTCATTTCCCGTCGCCTAGGAGGCTGTCGGACTTATGGCCCAACTAATTGATGTTTAATGATTTTACTAAATCACCAAAAATAACTTAATCTATATTTATCAATTGGTTACAATGCGAAGCCCGACAGGCTCCTAGGGAAATAACCGGGAACGTCGCCGGCTCGGTAATGTTGGTCAGTGCGGACCTTCGCCAAGCCGAAGCTTGGCGTTCCCAGCCACTCGCTTAAAACTGTCCCGACTTATATCGGTAGCCGTTTTATTGATCACGAAAGCGCGAAATTTTGTATTGGAACTTTTTTCTTCGCATCCTTCATGGTGAATCTTTTTCAGACGCCGGTATTGTCCGAGCAAAACGCTCATCATAAATCCGCTTGTTTTCCCCCTCGGGTATAATGGTGGGTTTAGACATAACAATAATAAAAAGGTACACAATGCCAGTCGATATTTTACTTACAGTTGTTGCAACATCCGTTATTCAGTCTATTTTTGGGGTAGGCGTATTATTATTCGGTACGCCGCTGCTACTTTTGCTCGGTTACGGCTTTGTCGATGCGCTGGGCGTGTTGCTGCCGGCTTCTATTGCCATAAACGCTTTACAAGTCATAAGGCATTATGAAGACGTCGATACCAAGTTTTATAAAAACGTGCTGATTTACAGCATGCCTTTGGTGGTTCTGTTTTTGCTGGTGGTTACGTCGATCAAAGTCAATATCAGCCTGATGATCGGCATGTTGCTGATTTTAGTGGCGCTAAAAAACTTTTCGGTGACTATTGAAAGAGCCCTACGGTCCGTCGTCAAGTATGAAAAAATTTATCTGATGGCGATGGGTTTGGTTCATGGAATGAGCAATTTGGGCGGCTCGATGTTAACCGTGATCATTTACAGCAAGCATTACCCGAAAAATAAAACACGGGTCACCGCGGCGGCGAGTTATGCGACGGTGGCTTTATGTCAACTGGCAACACTGTTGTTTATCGGTAGCAAGTTTACGGTGTCGGTTGCGGATAAAATAAGCTTTATTCAAATTGCTGTGGTGATGTTTTTATTGACTGAAGAAATACTTTATAACGGCATCGATAATGAAAAATACAGCAAGATTTTTGCGGTGTTTTTGTTTGTGTCAGGTAGCTTGTTAATAATGAAATCCTTATAAAACTGGAGAGAAAAATGAAAGAGTTAGTTAAAAAGCTGTTGAATTATTTCCTGATCGGCACTCTTGCGGTTATTCCTATTGTGATTATTTTACAAATTATGATTTTTGTAAAAGACAGGGTGTCCGATTTGTTTCAAATGGTTTACGGCTATGCCGATAATTATCTCTACACCCTTTTGGTCTTTGCCATCAGTTTTTTTATTTTGGTCTACATTGGCCGTAAGCTAGTCCATGAAGGCCGCTCCTGGGTTATCGGCGCATTTGATCATGTCATCGACCGCATTCCACTTATTAATACGCTTTACCGGGTGCTGAAAAAAGTGATCAATATGTTTTCATCCCATGACCGGACAATCGCCAAGGAAGTGGTTTATGTCGAGTTTCCCAAAGACGGCATGTGGATGACCGCTTACGTGACCAACCGGTACGAAGATAAATATGTGCTGTTTATTCCGACCTCACCTAATCCGACCTCCGGCTTTACCGTGATTGTCGATAAAGCGAAAGTCAATAAATCCGCCATGAATATCGAAGAGGCCAGCAGTTTGATCATCAGCGCGGGGGTCGATTACAACAAGGTTCAGGAAGCAAGCTTGTTGTCTTAAAGCAGGTCTGCCGCGAGCAATGATAGATTGCGGCTAGCTTCTATTGTTGCTTTCGATAAAGGTGCTCAGCGGTTAAAGCGGCTGAACCACAGCGTCAAAAAATTGAGGAGGAAACGCAATAAGCAGAAAAAGTAGATCCGTTTTACCTACACCATACAGCAAGCCCCCCCTGCTGAAATTAATCTAAGTTGATGTTATTGACTTTAATTAACTTATTTGCTATGAATGATTCCGCTTACCAGCAAAAACAATAATAAATATAAATAATTAGAGGGGGATGAACATGGGGTCTGATAACGGTAGCAAAAAAAGCAGGCTGTCTAAATTAACGCAACTGGAAAACGAAGTCGCAAAGCTTTCCGAACAGTTAAAAGAAGATAAGCAAACGATTCACCGCTTAAAAGAATCTTTAATAGAGCGTGATTTAAGGATTCAGGAATTAGAATCGAAACTGATTTATGCTCAACAATCACTATTGAAAAAAGCGGTTTTTACCATTCACCAATGCAGGAATCAAGTCAAAGGCGGGATTGATGAGAAAATAATCAATCCCGCTTTTGCTCACATTCAGCAGCAAATCGAGGTCATCCAGGGCATTGTCCATGAAGCCAAAGAACTCATCGGCAAGAAGAAGATGCTGATTCACAACAACATCAACGCCACTTCAAACAGGCTTCATCACTGTCCCGATCAAGCCATCATCTATTTCGAAAGATGGATAGTCGAACCGGTCCGCTTATTGAACTATGAAACCCTGGGTTTGATCGATAATAGCCGGGCTATGATCGATCAAAAAGTCGTCCATCCGGGCAAACTGTGGTGGGGTGAAATGGTTGTCGTGGCGCGGGAGTTGCCGATCCGGAGTCAGGTTATGTTTGAAGTATGGCTGTCAGGACCGGTCATGCAAAAAATACAAAAAATACAGACTTTGCCTGTTATTGCTAATGAGTTACGCGCCAATGTAGATACGTTGCTGCAGCGTTTGATTAATCGGCTAAAATCCGGAGCGGAACAAGGTGTGGCAAATACAGTCGAAGCCGTAAAAAAATCACCTTTTTGGGACGGCAAGCGGCCCATGGAAGCGATTCAATAAACAAACTGCTGATCGCAGGCGGCCGGTTTTAGGTCGCCTGCCTTATCGATGACTACTTAACCAAGCTCAACAAAACCCCCGCCGCCACCGCAGAACCAATCACCCCGGCCACATTAGGCCCCATCGCATGCATCAGCAGAAAGTTATGCGGATTGCTTTCCAAGCCCAGTTTATTAGCGACCCGCGCCGCCATCGGCACTGCGGAAACGCCGGCGGCGCCGATCAGCGGGTTAATCGGGGTGCTGCTGAATTTGTTCATGATTTTTGCCATGATGACACCGGCCGCCGTGCCGATGCTGAAGGCGATCGCGCCCAAGGCCAAAATGCCCAAGGTTTTGAGCTGTAAAAAAGCCTCGGCGCTGAGTTTTGATCCTACCGCCAAGCCCAAGAAAATAGTGACGATGTTGATCAGTTCGTTTTGCGCGGTTTGGCTCAAACGCTCAACCACGCCGCAAGCATTCATCAGATTGCCCAATGCGAACATGCCGATTAAAGGCGCGGCTGACGGTAACAACAAGGTACAAATAACCAACAGCATTAACGGAAACACGATTTTTTCGGCTTTGCTGACGACGCGCAACTGCTGCATTTCGATTTTGCGCTCATCTTCGGTGGTTAAAGCGCGCATGATCGGCGGTTGTATCAGTGGCACCAAAGCCATATAAGAATAAGCCGCGACCGCTATGGCGCCCAATAAGTCGGGCGACAATTTGGACGCCACGTAAATAGCGGTCGGACCGTCAGCGCCGCCGATAATGCCGATGGCGGCGGCATCCTTTAAGGTGAATTCCAATCCCGGTATGGCATTGAGCGCCAGCGCTCCGAGCAGCGAGGCAAAGATGCCGAACTGCGCCGCAGCGCCCAGCAACAAGGTTTTAGGATTAGCCAGCATGGGGCCGAAGTCGGTCATGGCGCCCACGCCCATAAATATAAGCAAGGGAAACAAGCCGGTTTTAATGCCGAAATACAGATAATACAAAATGCCGCCTTCCTCGGCGATACCGGCTACCGGAATATTGCTAAGCACGGCGCCAAAACCAATCGGCAGTAACAGCAGAGGTTCAAAGCCTTTTTTGATAGCCAGGAACAGCAGCAAAAAGCCGACCAGCATCATGAAGGCTTGACCACCGGTAAAGTTGTAAATGCCGGTGCTTTGCCAAAGTGAAACGAGATTTTCCATGGGATGACCCTTTTATTTAAATAGTTTGTAGCTGCTCAGCGGATGCCGGCTTTGATAACAGAACACGGATAACACTGTACGAACCTGTCCGGTTTCCAGGCACACCGGAGGAACCGGACATATCGTTACAAAGCTTTATTTAGCCGGTGTTGACCGGCTAAATTCGTGCCGCCTATTTTTGGAATTTGTGTTCTATTTTTCTAACGGCCAAGTCGTTACAAGTGTTTGCCGTATTTTTCAGTTATAAAAAAATCAGCACATCGCCGCCGGCAACAGCGCTGCCTTCTTTGATATTGACCGTGCTGACAATGCCGGCCGTTTTGGAACGGACTTCGGTCTCCATTTTCATCGCTTCCATGATAACGACGACGTCGCCTTCGGCCACAATGCTGCCGACATCGACCAAGACTTTTAAAATATTACCGGCCATCGGCGATTCAACCGCTGCACCGCTGCTGGCTATCAACGCGGCGTGAGTCGCTCCGACCGTCGGTTGAATAGTCAGGGCTGTGTTGTTGGCGCCGACAAGAACGCTGAAGTTCCTGCCGTCGACGTTGACGGTATAGGCTTCGGTTTGCGGCTGAGTTGGGCCGGCCGGATTACCGGCATTAGCCGTGCTTACTTCAGGCGCATTAGCGGCAGCAGCAGCTTCTGCATTCGGTGCCGGTTCAAAAGCAGCCGGATTGCCCCGGTTAACCAGGAACTTCCAGCCGACTTGCGCAAACAGGCCGTTGATCAAAGCATCTTCCTCGATACTGGCAGCGAGAGTTACGCCTTCGGCTTGGGCTTTTTCCCGCACTTCGGCAATCAGTTTGTCCATTTCCGGGGCAATCAAGTCCGCCGGACGACAGGTAATCGGCTGTGCGCCGTTCAATACCTTGTCTTGCAGGATTTTATTGACCGGCGCGGGCGTTGCGCCGTATTCACCTTTTAAAACACCGGCGGTTTCCTTGGTGATGTTTTTGTAGCGTTCCCCGGTCATTACATTGATCACGGCTTGGGTGCCGACAATTTGCGAAGTCGGGGTGACCAGCGGAATAAAACCCAAGTCCTCGCGGACACGGGGAATTTCCAACATCACTTGATCGATCTTATCGGCTGCGCCCTGCTCTTTCAGTTGGCTTTCCATGTTGGTCAACATGCCGCCCGGCACTTGGGAAATCAGGATGCTGCTGTCGACGCCTTTTAGGCTGCCTTCATATTGCGCATACTTTTTACGCACGTCTCTGAAATAGGTGGCGATCTGCTCCAGCTTGACCAGATCCAGACCAGTGTCGCGCCCGGAGCCTTCCAGGCTGGAAACGAGAGTTTCGGTGGGACTGTGGCCGTAAGTCATGCTCATCGATGAAATCGCGGTATCGACATTGTCCACGCCCGCTTCGGCGGCTTTGATCAGGGTGCCGACACGTAAGCCGGTGGTGGCATGGCAATGCAGATGAATCGGAATCCCGGTGGCGACTTTCAGGCGGCTGACCAATTCGAAGGCATCGTAAGGTTTGAGCAGCCCCGCCATGTCTTTGATGCAAATGGAATGCGCGCCCATGTCTTCAATTTGTTTGCCCAGATCCACCCATAAATCCAGGGTATGGACCGGGCTGGTGGTATACGAGATAGTGCCTTGCGCATGGGCATCGGTGCGGAGTACGGCTTTGACGGCATGTTTAATATTACGCATGTCGTTCATCGCATCGAATACGCGGAACACGTCGATACCGTTAATGACGCAACGCTCGACAAACTTATCCACGACATCATCGGCATAATGCCGGTAACCCAAAATATTCTGGCCGCGAAACAGCATTTGCTGAGGCGTGTTGGGCATCGCGGCTTTGAGCAGGCGCAGCCTTTCCCAGGGATCTTCGCCCAGATAACGGATACAGGCGTCAAACGTGGCTCCACCCCAAGATTCGATAGACCAGTAACCGATCCGGTCGAGCTTTTCACAAATCGGCAGCATATCTTCAATGCGCAACCGGGTCGCCAAAATGGATTGATGGGCATCACGCAGAACGACTTCGGTAATGCCTAAGGGCTGCTTTATAGTGTTGGTCATGCTTGCTGTTTCTCCTGAAACATTCATTTGTAATTACTCAGCAGTTAGAAAAATAGAACACGAGAATCAACGTTCATCATATTTATCCGCGTTATCTGCGCTCTATCTATATTTAATCATTGACCTTATGGCCGTGTCCGTTATGTTTTTTCCGATACTGATGGACGGCGGCTGTTATCGCCGCAACCACGCTTTTGTCAATGTCGGTGGTAATGCCGGGAACTGTTTTCGTTAGCGGCACTTCCGGGAAATAGCGTTGTACCAAGGCTGACATAATGTTGATGGCGCCTACCAGCATAGTCAAAAACAGGAACACGATGCCCATTCCGGCAAACATTAATTCGATTCCGCTAGTCATTTGTTCAGTCATAGTTGATCACTTGTTTAAATTTTTAACGATTGCATTGTAGCATAGGCAAAAATCATAACTAGTCGATGTTTTTCCAGATAATCGGTCTTTTGGCTATCCGATCTTGAACGCGTACAATACGCGCCATTATAAATAGTTGTTACGGGGGTAAAAATATGACCGATCAAGATCGCGACGCTAATGAACAATGGCAACAAAAATTAACGCCGGAGCAATTCAGTATTTGCCGCCTGAAAGCGACCGAGCCGCCTTTTACCGGCAAATATGCCGATTGTAAAAAAGACGGCATTTATCATTGCGTATGTTGCGGCAATCCGTTATTCGATTCGGCGGCCAAGTATGATTCAGGTTCCGGTTGGCCGAGTTTCCGGGCCGCACTGTCCGAACACAGCGTGGCTGAACATGCCGACACCAGCCACGGGATGCGTAGAGTTGAAATAACCTGTAAATCCTGTGAGGCGCATTTGGGCCATGTCTTTGAAGACGGTCCGCAACCGACAGGATTGCGCTACTGCATTAATTCCGCAGCGTTAGATTTAAAAGAGAGATCATGAGCGCCAAACAACACGTTCAAAATTTATTGGATTTTATCGACGCCAGCCCGAGCCCCTGGCATGTCATTAGCACTATCGAAACGCAGCTTGCCGAGCAAACACCGTCGTGGCAACGTCTTGACGAAACCGCCAAATGGACCTTGCAACCTGGCGGACGTTATTACGTGGTGCGTGACGACTCCTCTATCGTCTTGTTCATACAAGGCCAAAAGCCTCTAGCCGAAACCGGCTTTAACATTATCGGCGCACATACCGATTCTCCCGGCTTAAGAATCAAACCGAACGCCGCAAGTAGTGAGGATGGCTTGTTAAGGCTGGGTGTCGAGATTTACGGCGGGCCCATACTGGCGACTTTTACAGACAGGGATTTGAGCCTTGCCGGCCGGATTGCTTATAAAAACGATCAGGACCGGATAGTCTGCAAGCTGATTAAATTCGACCAGCCGCTGCTGCGCTTGCCTAATCTGGCAATACACATGAACAGGACGGTTAATGAGGATGGCCTAAAGCTGCAAAAACAGACCGAATTACCGTTGATTTTGTCGGCATCGGCCGAACAGCAATTACCGCAAGAATATTTCTCAGCGCTATTACAACAGCAAGCCGGTATTGCCGCGGCGCGCATTTTATCCTGGGATTTGGCGGTATACGATACTCAGAAAGGCGCTTTCTGGGGGCCGGACAGCGAGTTTTATGCGCATAGCCGGCTGGATAATTTGGCTTCGTGCCATGCTGCATTGCAAGCGCTGCTTGATCCGGCCGCTTTACCGCCGGATAACACCCTAGTCTGCGCTTTCTTCGACCATGAAGAAATCGGTAGCGAGAGCAATAAAGGCGCGGATGGCAGCTTTTTGCCCGATGTGCTCCAACGAATAGCCCTGGCGAGCACAACCGACAGCGAAGATTACGCCAGAGCGCTGGCGAAAAGCTTCATGATCAGCGCTGATATGGCGCATGCCTATCAGCCTAATTTTCCTAATGCTTACGATCCCGGCCATAAAGTCATCGTCAACAAAGGTCCGGTCATTAAAGTCAACGCCAATCACAGATACAGCTCGGAAAGCCTGTCGGCAGCGATGTTTGCCGACTGGTGCGAACAGGCCGGAGCACCGTATCAGACATACTCGCACCGTTGCGACCTGCCTTGCGGCAGCACGATAGGGCCTATTACCTCGGCAAAGCTGGGCATACGCTCAATCGATGTCGGCAACCCCCTATGGGCAATGCACAGCATTAGGGAAAGTGCCGGGGTATTGGATCACGATTACATGATCAGCGTGATGAAACGGTTTTTCAGCGCCCCCGGCGCAACGCGTTCCGGTTAATCTGTGTTTTTTGTCGCTACTCAGCGAGCAAAAGCAATGGAACACGGATAATTATGCCGAACACTGAACGATAGATTTAAAATAAATGGATTTTTGCAAAATAACTCAACAAATCTTATTCCAATCATAATTATCCGCGTTCTATGTTGCTATCGACCGAGGCGTTACGTTTTAAGCATCATATTTTCCGGATAATTGCAGCAACACAAAAACAGCCCCGGTGCCTCCGTCTTTAAGCGGAGCTGAGCAAAAAGCCTGAACGTCTTTATGTTGTCTTAACCATACATTGAGGTTGTTTTTTAATACCGGATGATTATCGGCCGAACGATAACCTTTGCCGTGGACAATATGAACACAGCGGTAACCGTCTTCCACGCAGTCATGCAAAAAATGCAACAGTTGCCGTTTTGCTTCATTACTGTTTAGTCCATGCAGGTCGATTTCCGCATCCAAGCCAAACTGGCCTTTGCGCAATTTTTTCAGGACATTATGTTGCAGTCCCGGCATCATAAAACTTAGCGAGTCTTCAAGACCCACTTTTTCAACATCAAGCTCGACCGTATCGATTAAATGCCCCTGCACATCGACAGTCGGCGCTTTAGGAAAAGGCTTAGGTTTGTAAGCGTCTGTTAATAGCACTTTATCGCTTTTTACGGTATGTACTTTGCCGATAGATTGACGAAATAAATCGCAGTCTTCTGGAGTAATTATTTTTTTTGCCACGGAAGCTGATTTTGTTGGGTATTGTTGCTAATATGGTTGATTTTATAGCTTAATCGGCTTTAGGGCGATTGATAATGCATATTTTGTTAAGTAATGATGACGGATACTTGGCTGAAGGACTGAATGCATTAGCCAATGCATTGCGTGGACATGCCGAAATATCGGTGGTCGCTCCGGATAGAAACCGCAGTGCGGCAAGTAATTCATTAACGTTGGAAATGCCGTTACGCGCTTACGCCGCAGACAACGGCTTTATTAAAGTCGACGGCACACCCACGGATTGCGTGCATTTGGCCATCACCGGTTTACTGAAAAAAGAGCCGGATATGGTATTTGCCGGGATTAATCATGGCGCCAATTTAGGCGATGACGTACTTTATTCAGGAACGGTTGCGGCAGCCTCCGAGGGGCGTTTCTTAGGCTTGCCCGCCGTTGCCATTTCACTGGCCGGCAGTAATCCCAGTCATTTTGAAACCGCAGCCCAGGTTGCAGTCACACTGTTACAACAATTAATTAACCATCCTTTGCCGCAAGATACGATTCTTAATGTCAACGTTCCGGACGTCGACCTTAAAGACTTAAAAGGTTATCAGGCAACGCGTCTCGGGCAGCGGCATAAATCGGAGCCGGTCATCAAGACTGCCGATCCTCGTGGACGTATTATTTACTGGGTAGGGCCGCCGGGGGCGGAGCAGGATGCCGGTCCCGGAACCGACTTTTACGCCGTTAGCGCGGGTTTCGTGTCGGTTACCCCGTTGCAATTGGATTTGACTCGATATGACCGGCTTAACGATTTAAAGGCCTGGTTACCCAAGGAGCATGACGTATGACTCAAAGCCTGCAAGGAATAGGCATGACCTCATTGCGTACCCGTGAACGCATGATCAATCGATTAATGGAGCAGGGCATCAGCAATCATAAAATTCTGGATGTGATGCGCAATACGCCCCGACATATTTTTATGGATGAGGCTTTGGCCAGCCGGGCTTATGAAGACACCGCGCTGCCGATTGGTTATAGCCAAACTATTTCCCAACCGTATATCGTCGCCAAGATGACCGAGCTGCTGCTGACGGCATCCAACAACCGCTTAACAAAAGTATTGGAAATCGGCACCGGTTGCGGCTACCAAACGGCCATCCTGGCGCAGCTGGTCGATCATGTCTATTCCGTTGAAAGAATTGCGCCGTTGCAGAAAAAAGCCAAAAACCGCTTATGGGATTTAAAGCTCAAGAACGTCAGTTTTCAGCACAGTGACGGCGGTTGGGGATGGTTGGATCATGCGCCCTACGACGGCATTCTAGTGGCTGCCGCACCGCCGGAAATTCCGGAAAATCTATTGCTGCAAATGGCTGTAGGCGCGGTGATGATCATCCCGATCGGCAATGGCGATAAGCAACGCTTACAGCAAGTGACCCGTACCGAAGACGGTTATGAAGTTAAAAAACTGGAACCGGTTATTTTCGTGCCGTTTTTATCGGGACGAAAATAACCATGCTCCAAACACTGCGCGACCAAAACCTCGGCGTGCAGCCGAAGATTTACGCGCTATCCGTTTCTCGATACTTTATTTGGCGCTATCCCGTGCCGATAAATCCTTTTGCGGCGTTAACCCAGTGGCAATGAAGTCGATTTTGTGCGCCAATTTAAGGTTATGATCGGCCCTTATGAAATTAAACTTTGATGTAAAAAAGATTCTGGTCGTTGAAGACCAAGCAATCATACGGGAAACCATTAAACACATACTGTACTCACTGGGAGCCCGTCATATCGTTGAAGCGGGAACCGGTGTTAACGGCATAGTCGAGATGAGACGCTGCCAATTCGATATAGTGCTCTGCGATTACAATCTTGGCGACGGAAAAAACGGCCAGCAAGTTCTGGAGGAAGCAAAATATTTTAAGCTGCTGCCATTCAACGCTATTTTTATCATGATCACCGTTGAGCAAAGTAAGAATATGGTGCTTAGCGCTCTAGACTGCAAACCCGACGATTACCTGATCAAGCCGTTTAACCGCTTGCAACTGTCAACCCGGATCGAACGCTGTATTGCCCGCAAAGAATATCTTGCCGGCATTGAGCGAGAAATAGATACCGGCAATATTTATCAAGCGATACAAAACTGCGAGAAGCTGCTTCAGCAGGACAATAAGAAAACGCATTTGCATGTATTGAAAATACGCGCCGAACTTGCGCTGATCATCAGGGATTTCCAGGCGGCGCAAAAAATTTATCAGGATGTATTGCAAGAAAGAGAGCTGCCATGGGCCAGCTTAGGTTTGATTATTATCGTTTTTTTAAAGGGCGATTATGAACAGGCTATCGAGTCTTTAAAACAGTTCGTCGAGCAATATCCCATGATGCTGGAAGCTTATGACTGGTTAGCAAAAGCGCACGAAGCTTTAAACGACAATGAAGCTGCATTAGCGGCGCTTAATCAGGCAATCGGCGTCTCGCCTCAAGCTATTTTAAGGCAGCAGCGATTGGCCTCGTTGGCCGATAAAGCTGAAAATATTGAGGTTGCAAAAAAAGCGTATAAAGCGGCTATTAATTTAGGTAAATATTCTGTGCATGGCTCATCCAGTGACTTTTCAGGTTTGGCTAATGTCTATTTAAAGTCTAATTTAGCCGGCGACGCACTAAAAACACTCAACGAAATGAACAAGTCTTTTTTTAACGATCCCGATTCAAGACTCAGAGCGGCAATACTCGAAATCGATATTCAAAAAGCAAAAAATTATGGCGTCGCGAAAGAGCCTTATGAAAAAGCGTTTAAGTTACACGAGCAATATGGCAAACAAATATCCAGGGAACTGCTGCTGGAAATGGCAAAAATCAGGCATCAGAGCGGGTTCGGCGAAATTGCGGAAGAGATTCTTGCCGATTTAATTAAAACCAATATTGATGATAAACATTTTATCGCCGACATCGACAAGATGTGCAGGACATTTATTAGTGATAATTACGCCACCGACCTAATCGGCCGGATAAAACAAGAACTTATAGAAATCAACAATGAGGGCGTTAATCTATTTAAGCGGGGCGAGATTAAAGAGGCTCTCGCTGTTTTTGAAAAAGCCATCGAGAAAATGCCTAATAACCAAACAATCCTGTTAAATATGTTGAAGATTATTATCCATGACCTGAAAACATCCAAGCCCGATCCCAGAAAATCCATGCATGCTCAGTCTTATATCAACAAAGCCATTCAAATAGGTGTTGCTCACGATCAGATCGGCAGCCTCCAAAAAGAATTGGATAATATTCAATACACACATTAACCAAAAAAACATCGCCGATAAAAACTAGGCGCTTGAAAGACGAACTGTGATTCTTGCGGATTTGCCGGTTGGAACGAGGGGCCGTGGTTTAACGGTTATTGGATCTGAGCTAATCGACTGTTAAGGAGAGTATAAGCCGGGCAAACAAAGTGCCCGGCTTAACGGTTACAGATTATTTCTTTTTATTGCGTTCGTTCACTTCTTTGATAACTTCTTCCGCCACATTTTTCGGGCACGGTAAATAGTGCGAGAATTCCATGGAGAATTGACCGCGACCCGAGGTCATGGTGCGTAAATCACCGATATAACCGAACATCTCACTCAGTGGAACGTCCGATTTAATACGCACACCGGTTACGCCCGGATCCTGGGATTTAATCATGCCGCGGCGACGGTTAAGGTCGCCGATCACATCACCGACATGATCGGATGGCGTAAACGTATCCACTTTCATGATCGGTTCAATCAACTGCGGACCCGCTTTTGGAATCGATTGACGAAAAGCCGCTTTCGCCGCGATTTCAAACGCAATCGCAGAAGAGTCAACCGCGTGGAAAGCTCCGTCGGTTAAGATAACTTTAAAGTCCAAGCAAGGGAATCCGGCCAGAACGCCTTTATCCAACATGCTCTTAAAGCCTTTTTCAACCGCCGGCCAGTATTCGCGCGGCACGTTACCGCCGGTAACCGCCGATTCAAAGACAAAACCACTGCCTGGCTCGCCTGGCTCGATAATGTAGTTGATTTTACCGTATTGACCTGAACCGCCTGATTGCTTCTTGTGGGTATATTCGTCTTCAACCGCTTTGGTGATGGTTTCGCGGTAGGCCACTTGGGGTTTACCGACGATAACGTCAACGCCATGGGTACGTCTTAAGATGTCGACTTTAATGTCAAGATGTAGCTCGCCCATGCCTTTAAGAATGGTTTCGCCGCTGTCTTCATCGGTTTCAACGTGGAAAGACGGATCTTCCTGAATCATTTTGCCCAGCGCGATACCCATTTTTTCGGAAGCCGCTTTGTCTTTCGGTGAAATCGCCAGTGAGATAACAGGATCAGGGAAGACCATCGGTTCCAATGTTGCAGGGAACTTAGGATCGCACAGCGTATGACCGGTTTGCACGTTCTTCATACCCAGTACCGCAACAATATCACCGGCTTGAGCCGAATCAAGTTCATTACGGGTATCGGCGTGCATTTCCACAATACGGCCGATACGCTCGGTTTTGCCGGTAAAGGTATTCAGTACGGAAGTGCCTTTTTCCAATTTGCCGGAGTAAATGCGCAGGAAAGTTAACGCGCCAAAGCGGTCGTCCATAATCTTAAAGGCCAGAGCGCGTAGCGGTTTTTCGGCATCAACGATAGCAAAGCTGCCTGTTGCGTTACCTTCCAGATCGACTTCGGGCTGCGGTTTAACTTCTGTCGGGCAAGGCAGGTAATCGACGACGCCGTCAAGCACCAGCTGTACGCCTTTGTTTTTAAACGATGAGCCGCAGAAAGTCGGGAAGAAGTCCAGGTTAATCGTACCCTTACGGATACAACGCTTGATGGTGTCAACATCAGGCTCTTCGCCTTCAAGATATTTTTCCATGACATCGTCAAACTGATCGGCAACTTGGTCGATCATTTTTTCGCGCCATTTTTCAGTATCAGCCACCATGTCGGCCGGGACGTCTTTAATTTCGTAATTCATCGGGTCGCCGGAATCATCCCATATCCAGGCTTTGCGCGTCAGCAGGTCAACCACGCCGGAGAATTTATCTTCAGTACCGATAGGCAAGGTCATAACCAACGGCACGGCGCCGAGCACGTCTTCAACTTGCTTAACCACACGGTAGAAGTCAGCGCCGATGCGATCCAGTTTATTGATATAGATAACCCGGGCCACTTCTGAGTCGTTAGCATAACGCCAGTTGGTTTCCGATTGAGGTTCTACGCCGCCTGAACCGCAGAAAACGCCGATACCGCCGTCAAGAACTTTCAATGAACGATAAACTTCGATAGTAAAATCAACGTGCCCTGGGGTGTCGATAATATTAAAGCGGTAGTCTTTCCAGAAACAAGTAGTCGCCGCAGACTGAATGGTGATACCGCGCTCCTGTTCCTGTTCCATGAAGTCAGTGGTTGCCGCGCCATCGTGTACTTCACCGATTTTGTGGATTTTACCGGTAAGTTTTAAAATCCGTTCGGTAGTCGTGGTTTTACCGGCATCGACGTGAGCGAAGATGCCGATGTTTCTGTAATGCGCTAAATCTGTCATGTTTTTACTCTAAAGTTGGGCATAAAAAACTTTTTTGGTGACCGCTCTCAGTAAAAAATTCAAACCTTGGGTTCTTACTGAGGACTCGTACCGGGGCGGTGAGCTACATACCCTAACGCAGTCACATAACCTAAGACCGCGGTGGCGGTAGCCATCGGAGTGGATGAAATGCGTCGGAACAGGCAGGTAGCTCAAGCCGAGTGAGGTGCATTTATTGGGTCACCATCGCTGCTCACTCGTCCAGCTTCGAAAGCCCGCTATTTTAACCTAAAAAGCTTTGTAAAAACATAGAAAAACCCATGTGTTGTGTTGGTGCCGCCTCAAAATGACCGAATTGATAAGAATGCTTAAACGGAAAAAAACGATTTTTTAAGAAAATCTATACCAAAATCTGCCGAAAAAAGCTCTTAAAAAAAATTCACCACAAAGGCACGAAGGACAGCAAGAAAGAGATAACTTCGTGCTTTCGTGGTGAATAAAAGATTTTAAAGTACTGTTGTGACTAAAGAAGCTCTAAAATCGATCAGGATCGCCTCTAAAACTAGAGCTGATCGAGAGCATTAAAACTCTTCCCACTGATCGCTCTCAACCGGCTTCGGCTTAGCTAATGCCGAGCTTTTATTGACGCTTGATCTGGTCGGTGCCGTTTCTTTTCGCGGCGGGGCTGAACTAAAAGAGCTGCCGGTTTTGACTGCTCCCCTCGGAGACATGACGCTCGTCGCGTTGCGCTCGTTGTCATCCAATCTAAAATGCGCCACCGTAACCGCCAAGCTTTGCGTTTGTTCTTCCAACGATTCGGCAGCGGCGGCCGCTTGCTCGACCAAGGCTGCGTTTTGTTGAGTGACATCATCCATTTGACCGATGGCTTGATTGACCTGCTCAATGCCCGACGTTTGTTCCATCGATGCGGCGCTGATGTTGGACATAATCGCTGTCACACCACGAATCGCACTAACGATTTCTTCCATAGTCTTTCCGGCTTGAGCAACCAGCTTAGTGCCGTCTTCAACTTTTTCTACCGAATCGCCAATCAGACCTTTGATTTCAGCAGCGGCAGCGGCAGCGCGTTGGGCAAGATTACGCACCTCGGCGGCTACGACGGCAAAGCCCCGGCCTTGTTCGCCGGCACGGGCCGCTTCAACCGCAGCGTTGAGAGCGAGAATATTGGTTTGAAAAGCGATACTGTCTATCACTGAGATAATATCCACCACTTTGCGCGAAGACTCGTTAATATTTTCCATCGTCGATACCACCTGGCCCACCACTTTAACCCCCTTCCCTGCTATATCGGTTGCTCCGACCGCAAGCTGATTGGCGTGTTTGGCATTTTGACTGTTGGCTTGCACGGTTGACGTTAACTCCTCCATGCTGGCGGCGGTTTGTTGCAGGCTGGCCGCTTGTTCCTCGGTACGGTGCGACAGATCATTATTGCCGGAAGCGATCTCTTTTGCTGCGGTATTAATCGTTACGGAAACCTCTTTAATCTGGCCGACGATGTCTTTCAACTTTTCTACCGTGGAATTGGAATCGTTTTTAAGTTGACCGAAAGTTCCCGAATAACTATTAGTAATGGTTTCGGTCAGGTCGCCGCGGGACAAAGCTCCGAGCACTCGCGCGACTTCGTTTAAACCGGTGGAACTGGTCTCCATCAGTTCATTGACTCCCTCCGCCAATTGCAAAAAGAAACCGTCTTTATCTGTCTCGTTAATACGCTGGTTGAAATCGCCTAACACAGCGCCACTGACCACCTTGGCGACTTCTTGTTCGATAGCCACCTCAGCGGTTCGATCCTTCCATTCCACTACCGAGCCGATTCTTTGGCCCTGTTCATTATTAATAGGATTAACTGTTAAGTAAAAAGTACGGATTCCAATGTGAATTTCACTGCGAAAAGTCGAACTTAAGACGCTAAGCAGTTGCTTCTGGTGTGCGGGATTCTTATGAAAAACATCCATGTTCGTGCCCAACAATTTACCGGCATCAAACTTGGATAACACTTTGCGTATATCCGACTCGGCGTTTTTCAGCATAGCCCTTACCGCCGGATTCATGTAAACGATATTACGCTCATTGTCAGCCACCATCACATTGGAGGTAATGCTGTCCAGCGCGATTTTAATGCGCAGAAACTCATCATGCTCTTGGTGATCTTTCGTGCTGCGCGCGATCAATTGCTGCTGCATAGTATTCATAGAGCGGAATAATTCCCCCAGTTCATCGTTCAGAGAAAGATCAATGCCGGAACTCAAATCACCGCTTGCAATGGCGCTGGCCACTTGCTGAAGCGAGCTAATTGAACGCAAAATTCCTCTGCTAATCAGGAAGGTTAACAGGGTAGTCGTTATGACTGACAGAGCCGTTAGCATGCCGAAAAATATGACCATCTGCTGAGCATTGCTCTCTAATTTGCCTGTCGTGTCCAGAAGATCGGCGGAGAGTTTATTCTCGACGTCCTTGATCAGATCGATTTTTTCGGTCACTGTTTTGAACCAGTAGACCGGGTCAATGCCAAGCCCCGGCTCATTGCCTTTGTCCATCGCGACTTTTTTGATCCGCGCCACTTCATCGACGGCAGGTCCCGATACTTTAGTTGTATAAAAATTTTTCTGGCTGTCCAGCGCGTAAGTAAGAAACAAATCGATATAGATGTCCTGAGCGGAAGCGTTTTTTAAGAATCGGCTCTGGGTTTCCGGCGTAAAGCGGTCTGCAACAAATACAGTCGATAACAATGCGCGTTCCATACCGACCCGTTCCTTAGCTTTAAGCAAACTGGAGTATGCAGAAGCCAGACGCGAAATTTCGCTGTGGCTGCTGAGCATGGAAACCTGAGCCGGAACATCCAACAAGAAGCCGATAGTTTTGCTGTAATAAGCGCTGGATTGTATAGCGTCCATGCCAAAAGCAGTGATGATGTTGCGTTTGGCCGGCATTTCGTCCAAATTGGCGACAGCGGTAGCCAGTAAAGTTTTCAACGCGTCGCTGTAACTGCCGGGATCAAAGCTTTTAAGTGTGGTTTGAAATATTTCAGCAGCCTTGTCGGTTTTTACGCGTTGAGCAGGTAATTCGATCGCAAATTTAACGCCGTTGCTGCCGATGAAAGCGGCGCTCATGCCGCGCTCTTTTTGCATTTCATGGACTAAAGCGCCAATCTTAACGGAAACATCAACCAGCGCTTCCAGCTTAACCATTTCTTTTGACAGCGCCAGCTTGTCAATAACCCCGGAACCGGCAAAATACAGCAGAGCCAAAACCGGAATAGTCGCCATCAGAATTAACTTGGATCTTAAGCTCGAAGTGAAAGTAATAGTGTTCGCCATGCTGAATTCCCAGAGTGAATTTTCTAAATAAATTCAAGATATTTACGCCTGAATTGTTAAAAAAATTATAGCATCTAAAGGGTAAGCATTCGAGCGCCGCTCTCGCTTTGTTGACTTTCTCCAGCGAGGGTCGGCTTATTGTTGCATAGCAACGTAACCGATAGGTTGAACGGCAGGATTTTATAATTGTATTAAGTATAGACAGGCAAACCAAGCCGCCGCCGGATATATCTCCTGTCTATTTACGGCTGACGGTGTGGATGCGGCTAAAAGCGTGCGGCCGGTATTTGGATCGGCCGGCAGGGTTAGAGGCTGGCTAAATTGATTTAGCTATGAAACAATCAAAGTATCAAAAGGGCTCGTCTAAGGCATTAAAGCATAGATCGGAACTCAGTCTACCTTGTCAATGGCGATAGGTGCGCAATGAAATTTCTCGACGTAAAAACCGATTTTGCTTTTAAGAAAGTCTTTGGCAGCGTAAATTCAAAAGACATCCTGATCAGCTTTCTTAATTCGGTCATCGAATTTGACGGCACCCGAAAAATCAAAGATCTCATCATTGTCGATCCTTACAGCATTCCGCTATTAAAAGGAATGAAAGACACTTACGTGGATGTTAAGGCCGAATTGGATGACAATTCGAGAGTTATCATCGAAATGCAGGTGCTTAATCATGAAGGACTGGAAAAGCGTATCCTGTATAACGCGGCAAAAAATTATTCGGTTCAGCTAAAAAAAGGCGATGCCTATCATCTGCTTAACCCGGTCATCGCCTTAACGATCACCGACTTTGTCTTATTCAAAAATACCGAAGAATTAATTAACAATTTCAAACTTATCGAAAAAAAGCAGTTCATCGAATACAGCGACGATATTGAGTTGGTCTTTATTGAACTGCCGAAATACGATAAAACGGAAGCGGAACTGGCTACTGTTCGGGATAAATGGCTTTATTTTATAAAAAACGCCGGAAGTCTGGATTACATTCCCGGCAATCTTAATCACGAACTTGAAAAGGCTTTTAATATCGCAAACGAAGCCAATCTGAGTGAAGAAGAGCTGGAACTTCAACATAAAAAGAAAGATTGGATTTATATACAAAAAAGCTCGATAGAGTTGGCCACCCGAACCGGTTTACAACAAGGCCTGGAACAAGGCCTGGAAAAAGGTTTAGAGCAAGGTTTAGAGCAGGGATTAATACAAGGCGAGTCGGATGCAAAAATAAAAATGGTACGTAATGCGCATAAGATGGGCCTTCCCCTGCACACGATCAGCGAACTAACGGATCTTGACGAAGAAAAAATCAGGCTGATATTAAAAGAACACTTGTGAGAGATATTTTTCACCACCAGAACAGTCACTTAAAACAATTCGTAGTCAATAAACCGGATGACAAACCCGGCAAAAATAGAACGCGGATGACGTCAATAATTGATTAACGCAGATTCTTCATAACTTACCCGTGTTTATCATAATCATCGGCATTGCCGGTTAACAACCTGCTCCAGAATGAATTACCTCGCGTAATGTTGTCAACGCACTTTCATAGTCGAAAGCGTCAATTTGGCGAGTAAAGACTGTATAACGGACGCCCAATTTCGCTTGGAGCAAACCGGCGGATTCTCGGGACAAGCGTCCTGCATAAGTATTGTCTTCGGCAAGCAGGCTCTCCAATTTCAGCAAAATCCGCCGGCTCAGTTCAGAATCGGCACTGTACGCCGTGTTCTCGATAAGCGCATCCGCTGCGGGCAAACTCAGAATTTCCCGGATCAGTTGCGCTAACTTGAGCTCGCATTGCCGAATCAGTTCAGTGCATTCGGTTACTGCGGCGTTTTGGTGCAGGGCGGTATACAGCCGATTCGCCAAGTCCGCAACGCCGCGGGCGCCAAGAGTCGCGGCAACGCCTTTCAAGTTATGCACAAGACGCAAGGCTTCCTCTGTGTCCCCTTCGCTCAGCCGTTGCTGTACTTGCTTCATGTCTTCGCTGTGAGAACCGGCGAACATGTGCAGCAGGCGCAGATATTTGACGGTATCGCCCATCACTACCGTAAGACCTAATGCAGCCTCCAGTTCCGGAATGGCGGCCAAGCGACTCGAAATGCCGCTATCGGCAACAGGCATAGGCGCTTGGCCGGTCGCTCGGCTATCGTAATCCGCCGACGGGTGAGTCCGTTCAAGACGCGGCAACCAACGCAGCAGCGTCGCGTAAAGCGCATCGGGCGTTGCCGGTTTGGCGACAAAATCGTTCATGCCGGCATCCAAACAGATACGCCGATCTTCGTCGAAGGCGTTGGCGGTCATCGCCAAAATCGGTAAAGGCGCGAAGCCGGGTTCGGCGCGAATCGCTCGGGTCACGGCCAAACCGTCCATTTCGGGCATTTGCACGTCCATCAGCACCAGATCGTAATTATTCGCCCGAAGTTTATCCAGGGCGATACGACCGTTTTCCGCCGTGTCCACCGACAGTCCAACGCCGTGCAGCAGTTCCAGCGCCACTTCCCGGTTAATGAGGTTATCTTCCGCCAACAGCAAACGCGCGCCCGCATGGTTTCGGCGCAGCAAGATCTCGGCGTTTGGCGATTTTTGTTCGACTTCGCTAAGCATCACTCCATGACCTCGCTGGAGCCGGACGGTAAACCAAAAGGTGCTGCCTTGACCCAAGGTGCTTTCGACACCGGCCTCGCCGCCCATCATAGTAGCCAAGCGTCGGGTAATCGCTAAGCCCAAGCCGGTGCCTCCGTATTTACGGGTCGTCGAAACATCGGCTTGAGCAAAAACTTCAAACAACAGCGGCAAATTCTCTTTTGCGATACCGATACCGGTATCCTGAACCTCGAACCGTACCTGCAAGCCGTCGACGGTTTCCTCCAAGAGTTTGGCGCGTAGCCAGATAGTGCCTTGCCGTGTGAACTTAACGGCATTGCCCGCATAATTGAGCATGGCCTGACGCAGCCGGGTCGGGTCGCCGCGCAACCAGAGCGGCACGCTGTCGCTGTCCACTTTGATGGTCAGGCCTTTGGCTTTGGATTGTTCGGCAATCAACGAATTGATGTGATCCAGCACCGCCTCCAAAGCGAAATCGGTTTGTTCCAGTTCCAGACGGCCGGACTCAATCTTGGACAGGTCCAGAATGTCGTTGATAATGGACAACAGATGTTGGGCGGCGGCATCCATCTTGTCCAGGCGTATGCATTGTTCTAAGGTCGGGGTGTTTTGACGCAACAGGTAAGTCAAGCCGATAATCGCATTCATCGGAGTACGGATTTCATGGCTCATATTGGTCAAAAAAGCGCTCTTGGCTTTACTGGCGGCATCGGCCAAAGCACGGGCCGACTCCAGTTCCGTGGTGCGGCTGGCGACCAGCTCTTCCAAGTGATGACGGTGCCGGTCCAGTTCCTTGGCCAAACGCTTCTTCTCGGTGATGTCTTCCTGAACCGCTACGTAATGGGTAATATGCCCGTCAAGCTGACGGATCGGCGTGATGATCGCAAAATCCACGTATTCGCTGCCATCCTTGCGCTTATTAATGAATTCGCCTCTCCAGGTGTCGCCCTGAGCGATAGTGGCCCAAAGCTCCGCATAAGTGTGTTTCGGCGTCTTGTCGGAATTTAAAATACGCGGATTCCGAGCCATAATCTCATCGCGGCGATAGCCGCTGTTTTTAAGAAAAGCCTCGTTAACGTATTCGATATCGCCTTCCGGATTGGTGATAATGATGCTTTCAGGGCTCTGCTCCACCGCCTGAGCGAGCTTGCTCAACTGCTCCTCGGTCTGCTTACGCAAGGTAATATCCCGGTTCACCCCGCGTCGACCCAAGTAGCCGCCATCCTCGTCATAGATGGGCTTGCAATGATGGCAAAGCCAACGCACATCCCCATTTTTATGCACGATACGCGCTTCCAGCTCGCTGCTGTCAGTATAAGCGGCGGCAAGGTATTGCCGGTAGGCGGCGCGGTCGTCGCAGTGGATGATGTTAGTCATTAACTCGGGATCGGCCAAAAACTCCTCCGGAGTCCGACCGTAAAGCTGTTCGCAAGCGGGCGAAATATATTTAAAGTCGCCGTCCGGTCCAATCCAGAAGATACAATCGGCTGCGTTATCAGCCAACAGGCGATATTTGGCTTCGGACTCCCGCAACGCCGCATGAGCGGCTTCGGCGCGGTGGCGGGCGGCGAGTGCATCCTCCATCAGATTCAGCGCCGCCAGTCTGGCCTGGCGCTGCTCTTCGAGAGCCGACGCTTGGCTTTCGCGCAATGCCGCTTCCGCAGCCAGCCGGGCGCGACGTTCGCCGGCCTCATCCAGGGCGCGCCGAATCGCCGGAAGCAATCTGATCAAATTGTCTTTGAGGACAAAATCGCTGATCCCCAAGCGCAGCAATTCCACCGCGGTCTCTTCGCCGACGCCGCTCGATACCAGGATGAACGGCAGATCGGGATTTTGCGTTCGAATGCGTTGCAGAGTCTTGGTAAAATCCATTCCCGCCAGGTTGTAATCCGAAAGCACAATATCCCATGGACTCTGCAAGGCGGTATTTAACTCAGCCTCGTTGTTGACGCATCGGCACTCGGCATCAAGCCCTTGTTGGCTCAAGTGTTGCACCAACAGCCGGAAGTCGGCGGGAACAGCTTCGATGAGCAGAATTTGCAACGGCTTGTTCATAGCGGCTTCATCGCTCCGGCGGACGGTTAGGGGATTGAATAGTTTCGTGCATTTTGCGGCAATAGGGTAACTGTTCTGCCGGCAAAGACAAGGGAACGCAGATAACAGGGATAAACACGGTTCAGCCGTCAAAAAAATCTGCGTTAAGCATAACGTTCGGCACCCTACGCATTTTATTTTTCAGCGACTGCGCCATTAGCTTTCGGGTCGTCGTCGGCATCAAGAAAAGCCAGCGCATAAGGCGGTTCCCGCCCCAGTTGACGGGATAGCTCGTTAACTTGCCGTTTCAAGGCAATCATGTCCAGTTCGCGTCCCACCGTGGCGCGGTTGAAACGCTCCAATTCGCTGTTGCGTTGAGCCAGCTCTTGAGTTTGCCTGAGCAAAGCCTCCTCGGCGGCTTTGCGCTCGCTGATGTCGGTAATGGTGCCGATGACCCTGAGCGGAAATCCCGCCGCGTCGTATTCGACCACGCGGCCTCTACCCCGCATCCATTTGATTTCTTCCGTAGCGGTGACCAAACGGTAATCGAATTCGCTGGCCGGAATTTTACCTTGCAAATGAGCCGCCATGATTTCCAGCACCTGAGGCAGGTCATCAGGATGCACTGTGCTTTTGAAAAACTCAAAATCCGGCGTGACTTGCTCAGGCCGATAACCGGTTATTGCGTAGTATTGCGGCGTCAAATAGGCCAACCCGCTCCGTAAATCCCAATCCCAAAGACCATCGCCGGCCGCATCCAAAGCCAATTTGAGGCGTTCTTCGCTGATCCGAAGCTGTGCTTCGACCGTCTTGCGTTCGGTAATGTTGAGGATAAAGCCGATAATAGCCGGACGTCCCCGGTAATCGAAGCTGCGTCCATGCGCCTCAACCTCAATGCGGCTGCCGTCGCGGCGCAAACCGGTAAAGCTGTAATGCAGATAGGCAACCTCAGCATCAATGCGCCGACGCATATTTTCCGCCACCCGTTCGCGATCTTCCAAGCTAACCAGCTCGGTAACAGGTACCTTATCGATTAAGGCTTCCGCCGAGTCGTAACCGAAAAGGGCGGTAAAACCGGGATTGACATAACGGAAACGGTCGTCCTGAATAATGTAAATTCCGGCCAGAGATTGCTCGACCAACGCGCGAAAACGGCTTTCGCTGTCGCGCAGGGCCAATTCGGCCTGTTTTCGTTCGGTAATATCTCGAGATATACCGAAGATGCCGATGATCTTGCCTTCACTGTCGCGCAACGGTCCTTGAGTGGTAAGAAAAGCGCGTTGGCCCTGCAAGGTGTCAAGCACTTCTTCCTGAGTAATCGTGCGGTTCCGGTCGAGCACCCGTTGGCCGGTAGTCATCAACATTTCCGCCCGCTCCGGCGAAAAAATAGCCTGGTCATTGCGTCCCAGTATGTCTTCGGCCGACTTGCCGACCAGCAGGCAGGCCGCATGATTGAACAGGATATAGCAACCGTCCCGGTCTTTAGCAAAAATAGGGCCGTCCGAGCTGTCCGCAATCGCGGCAAGCAAGTCCAGCGCGCGCAAACGCTCGGTTTGGGATTGCTGTACCGCCTGCGCCTGAAGCAATTGTTGACGCTGCTGGAACAGATAAAAACCGGCTCCGGCAATAAACAAAGCCAGCAAGCCGACAAAGCCGCCCCACATAACATCGTCAACGATCTCGGCATAAAATTCGGACACATCCTGTTGGCTTACCAGCAGCCAGTCCGTTCCGGGGATAGCCTGCGCCACGCCGATGACCGCAACATTCCGCTCATCCAGGCCTTCTACCGGGAGCCCCGGCGAAGCCTCGGCGCGCAACAGTTGCGCGGTAAATAAATGTTCGGCGTCCGCCGCCGGCTCCGGCCGAGCCGTGGCCGCTTTCGGCTGTTTTAGCGCATTAAGCAAGATAAGCCGGTCGCCGTCACGCTGAAACAACAAGGTCCGGTCATTGGTGTCGGCCGGCGGCCGGCTGTGCAAAATAGAAGAAAGCCGATTCATCAAATCGAGGTGCAGTACGACTACCGGCGGTGAACCGGGAACAGCCGTCAGCGGTATCATAAAATCCAGACACGGAGTGCCGACGGCATCGAGATACGGACCGGCTCGCTGTAGCTTGCGCTCTGCTGCGGCAAGCTGCGCTACGGTTTGCAATGGCCGCGCAACCGTTAACGGCAAGCTGCCGCTTGCCCACAACGTCTTAAACTCCGGACTGAGCAGCATAACGGCGTCAAAGCCCCGGCTCTGTTGCAATTGCTGTAATTGCAATTGCAAGCGCTCGCCGCTGTGCCGGTCCCCCGCTTGTTGCCAACGGCGGTACTGCTCGCTGAAAAAATCGCCGGTTTGAACAAAGTCCGCGTCATCTTGCCGGGCCTTGATCCAGTCGGTGATTTGCCGGGCCTTGAACTCGGTAACGGTGTGCATTCGACCCAGCACGATTTCTCTTTGATGCTTGAAAGCGTGAATAATCACCGTAGCGGTCAGCGCAATAATAATCACCGCCAGCGCCAAAAAAGACGTCCGCAACCGTCTGGAACCGACCGGCATGATTTTAGTCGCGGTAACGCCGCCGCCCCAATATTGCATCAGGCTGTAAAGCAGTAATGAAGTGATGCCGACAAACAACCAGCCCTTGACGATGCTGACCAATATGATCTGGTGCGGGTCGCTGAATATTAACTGCGCCAATTTGTCGGACAACACTATCCACCCCGCGCCGAACATCGCATAGATCAGAACGACGGGCAATATCCGGTTACGGTTCGCGGGCTTATAGGGAGGCGTAGAAGAAGAGGTAGCGGTCGGCATGATAACTAAGCGTTTTAAAATGAGTGACAAGCCGCGGAGCCCGTAGCAGCAAAGCCGAATGCGATGACCGACGACACTTTAGCCGGGATCGGGAACCGGGTCGCCATGGCGGTCGGCGATGGCACAGAAGACCTTGAAATGCGCCAGAAAAGTATCGGTTATGTCCGGATCGAAATGCTTGCCTCGACCGGCCGCAATAATAGTTTGAACTTCAGCGTAAGGCAGAGGTTTTTTGTAAACCCGGCGGGAAATCAAGGCGTCGAAAACATCCGCAATGGCCATAATCCGCGCCGAAATCGGGATAGCGTCGCCGGCGAGGCCGTCCGGGTAACCGCTACCGTCCCATTTCTCATGATGCCAATGGGCGATTTCCTTGGCCAGAAACAGAAATTCCACGGTTTCGGCGGCATCGCGTTCGGCCAGCTCAATCGCTTCGCTGCCCAACTGGGCATGCGTCTTCATGATACTCCATTCTTCCGGCGTCAGCGGGCCCGGCTTTTGCAAAACCGCATCCGGGATACCGACTTTGCCTATATCGTGCAACGGCGCCGAACGCGCCAGCAATTGGATGTAGCGGTCATTCAGGGTTGAGGCAAAGCGCGGATGCGTTCGCAACTCCAACGCCAGTTGTTGGACATAGCCCTGAGTGCGCAAGATATGATTGCCGGTTTCGGGGTCGCGCGTTTCCGCCAGATGCGCCAAGGCGCGAATGGAAACTTCCTGGATCAACTCGTTTTCGGCCATGCGCTTGGCGATTTCGGCTTCCAAATAGCCGTTCTGGTCGCGCAGCCAGTCGCGCGCCCGCTTTAATTCCAGCTGGGTATGGACGCGAGCCAGCATGATCGGCGGTACGATGGGTTTGGTAATGTAGTCCACCGCGCCCGCGTTTAAGCCATGCAGCTCGGCTTCGATATGATCCATCGCCGTTACAAAGATGACCGGAATGTCGCGGGTAGCCGGATTGGCGCGTAATTGCTCGAAGACTTGATAACCGTCCATTTCCGGCATCATCACATCCAGCAGAATCAAATCCGGACGCGGCGCGGTAACCGCAATGCGCAAGGCTTTCTGACCCGAAGTGGCGGCGCGCACCAAGTAGATCGGCTGTAGCAATTCGCTGAGCACGGTGAGATTTTCAGGGGAGTCGTCCACAATCAGTATCGTTTGTGAGGCTATATCTGGCATGACAATATTTTTCGGCTGGAAAGCCCTAGATTATAAGGAGCTTAAAAAATAACGCCAGTACATTAAAAATACCAAAAATTCGGCCACTCATTAAAGCCGGAGCACAATCCGAGCTTAACCGGTATCCCGGTTTAAGTGGCCGGCCAAACCGTTCAACAACTGATCCAGGGCATTATCGCTTTCGCTATCAACCGTTATGACCACGGCTTGCTCTTCTGCCGATAACGGCTGTGCCGATTGGCGCTGATGATGCAGTACCCCCGCAGTCGCTTCCGAGGCATCGTCTTGGCGTTGCTCGATGCGCCGGCATAATTCCCGGTCGGATGCCTGAACATCAATGATATGAAACGCTACCCCGCAGTCCAGCGCCAGCTGCCGGAACAATTCGCGTTGCTCGGCTTTAAGAAAAGCCGCGTCGATAATGACCGGAAAACCGGCATCAAGCACGGCCTTGGCCGACTCTTGCAGATGCCGGTAGGTTTTTAGACCGGCTTCTTGGCTGTAAAGTCCGTCGTTAATGCCGCTGCCGGTTTGCGCCAATGCCGGATAGCCGAACAGGCGCTTGCGTTCTATATCTGAACGAATCCGAAACGCGCCGATGTGTTCGGAGAGTGGCGCGGCCAGCGTCGATTTTCCCGAACCGGAATAGCCGTGGGTAATGATCAGCGCGGTTAAACGAGGCTGGGTAAAGCGTTCGGCCAGCTCGGCAAAAGCCGAATATTCGCGCCGTGCTTGATCGGCATCCGGCTGTTGCGCGCCCCGCAATAGCGCAACTTTAGCCCGCACCAACGCCCGGTAAACCAAGTAATAACGCAACAGCGCCAGCCCTTGATAATCGCCCGTGTGTTGCAAATAACGGTTAAGGAAGCGGTAAGCTAAGTGTGGATAACCGAAATACAACAAGTCGATAAATAAAAACGCCGTTTCGCTGATCACATCGATCCAGCGCAGTAAGGGATTGAATTCGATACAATCAAATAGAACAACCCTGCCGCCGATCAGCGTCATATTGCCCAAATGCAGATCGCCGTGGCATTCTCGGACAAAGCCTTGACGCTTCCGTAACGCCATCAATTCGGCTTGCCGATGCCATTCGTTATCGCCCCAGTGCCGGATATTTTGCAGCTGCTGTTGTTGACCGGCATCGGTCAGTAAAGGCTCGATATGATCGAAGTTTTCGTTAAACCAATGCTGGATGTTGGCGCTGTCGCCGTAACAGGCGTTTTCGGTGCTTTGCTCAATGCTTTGATGAAAACCGGCAACGACATCGGCCAGCGAGTCGATAATATCCGGACTCAGCCGATCCTGCTTGAGGTGTTCGCTTAACAACTGTCCCGCCGCAAACCGGACCATTTTGACCGCGTATTCGATGGCGGTACCCGCGCCGCCGATTTCCGGACGATCCGGCGTTCCGGTTATCGGCACGACATCTAAATACAGCTCGGCGGCCAAGCGCCGATTGAGCCTTAATTCTTCATCGCAACAAAAGCGGCGTTTTGCCAAGGTGGAAAAATCCAGGAAGCCGAAATTAACCGGTTTTTTGATTTTGTAGGCGTATGGCCCGGTCAGCAGCACCCAGGAAATATGCGTTTCAATGAGGTTACAAGCATGCGCTTCGGATAATGCCTTGATCAGCGTGAGGCTTGAATCCATCTCTGTTTTAGTGTTCATATCGATACCCCCGACGCCATTGATGCGTTAGATGGTATTACGATCCCCGCATCGGGCGCAATGCGGGAAGCTTATGTTTTAGCTGTTTTCATTCGCCATGATGAAACACCCGGTAAGAACCGGCCGCCATTTTGTGCCAGTGTTCGTTGCCGGTCAGCGGCAGCGTGGCGATCACGGTGACGACGTCGTTCGGCGTGGTTTCCTGATGAAAGTCGATCGCGACATCCTCATCAATCAAATGAGCGTGTCCGAAGGGCGCGCGCCGGGTAATCCAGTGCAAGGTGTTGCTGCAAAAGCAGAACAAATAGTCGCCGTCGGACAGCAGAATATTGACGATGCCGAACTGCTGTAATTGCACGCACAACTCGCCCAGATAACAAAACATCGCAGGCATGTCGACGGGCTTTTGCGGATAGTGCCGATCCAACTCGTTGAGCAGCCAACAAAATGCCGTTTCGCTGTCGGTGTCGCCGACCGGCGTGTGTTTACCGGCTTGCTGCAAAGCGTGATAATCGCTTAATTGACCGTTATGGGCGAAAGTCCAAAAGCCGCCCCATTGTTCGCGCGTGAACGGATGGGTGTTTTCCAACGCCACATGGCCGCGGTTAGCTTGGCGGATATGGCCGATAACGGCGCGGCTTTTAATCGGGTAAGCTTGCACCAGTTTGGCTATCGGCGAATCATAGCAGGGCGCGGGGTCTTTAAAGGTGCGACAGCCTTTGTCTTCGTAAAAGGTGATGCCCCAGCCGTCGCGATGCGGCCCGGTGCGGCCGCCGCGCTGCATCAGGCCGGTAAAACTGAAGCAAATATCGGTCGGGACATTTGCGCTCATACCCAATAATTCGCACATGAAAATTCCTTAAACGGTGAGGGTGATCGTTACCATTATATCCGCGAGCGTTCGGTTTAAAGCTTAAAGAATTCACCACGAAGACACGAAGAGGCACGAAGTTTTATTGCTTCGTGTCTTTGTGGTAAATAAATGACTGTTTCGCTCGTTATCAAGCTTAGAAGTGGGCATCAAATCCATTTGATCCGTGTTTTATGAGTTAATCCGCTCAATAAGCTAGCCATTGGCGCTACGCACTTCGACAGCGGAAAATTCCGGCGGAAATACCGCTGCCGAGGAGCGTTCATAATAGCTGCCCTGCACCAGGTCGAAGCCGATATTGCGCGCCAGCAACTCGGACTTTTTTTGGTCGATCTGCTGCAAGATGCTGCGCCCGCCCGCTGAAGCGACCTGAGCTTTTAAATCGCGCAGTTTTTCAAATAGAGCAGTGTCCTGCACTTGGTCAAGATGCCGGGCCGATAAACTGACGTAATTCGGCGACAGCTTCGCAATCAGCTCGAACGATTGGCTTTCCTGCGCCACGTAATCGAACTTAAGCGCGATTTGATAGCCCCGTTGCCGGTAGTTATCCAGGCCGGTGACCAGTTCTTGATAATGCCGGGCATAGTGACTGTTTACCGCCATAATGATCACGACATTTTTAGTTTCCAGGCCGCACTGGCCTATCACTTCTTCAAAATAAGCGCCGTGATCCTGTTTAATGCCCAATATATGCCGCGGATCGACTTCCACGAATAACGAACCCTGCAAATGGGTGATAGGCAGATAATTGAGCATATGAACGGTGCGGGATAAGCGGTCGAAATTGATAATGGATTCAAAATCGCCGGCTTGGTGCGGCTGGTGGCTCAACAGGTTTTCGATTTCGTCCGAATACAGGTACTGGACTTCATGAGTGGAAACCTTCAATTTCGCGGCATGACCGATAACCTCGGCCGGTTTTAGGGCCAAGCGTATCGGCGAAAAAACACTGCTGATTTTAATCTGCCCGAACAGCGCACTTATAGTGCCTTCTTCGAGCATAAACGGACGAAAACTGGAATGATGCTCCTGGCCGAATCGATCGTTGAAATAATCGACTAAATTTCGTAATGGCATGGGTAACTCCTCGGGTGAAATAAAAAGGTGTATTCATCAGTAATATTGCCGCTTCCGCTTGCTTCGCAGATCTTTATTGCGTGAGATTCGAATCGTAAAAAAACGTACCCGTTCGTGTTAAAAAAAGGCGGGTCATAAAACCCGCCCGGAGCGATCCTTATAGAGGAAGTACAGATGAAAAGTGACACTCGAACCCACATTAAGGCAATGCCGTATTCTTTTTTGCGGCAGCTTGTTGCGGTTGGGTATAGCTTAGGAGGATTTCTGTTTTTAATAAAACGATATTATTAGAATTTAATATCGAATAAATAGATATTATGGGGCTGCTTAATGTAGGGAATAAGGTGTAATAGCCGAAATGGACAAAGCGACATCGTTCCCACGCTCCGGAGACTGTGGAAGCATTCATTTCAGAACAAAAGCAAAAGCCTTCACCACGAAGGCACGAAGGACACGAAGTTTTCAATACATTGAGTTTAAATAATTATTTTCCCTTCGTGCTCTTCGTGCCTTCGTGGTGAAGAGGTTTTTTAAATTGATTTGAATAATACTTTCACAGTCTCCGGAGCGTGGGAACAATAGCATAAGGTACATATCCATTTATCAGATATTGCAATCTAATAATATCGTTTCTTTATTAACCATCGGCTGCGCTAAGCTGTTTCCCAGCAATAAAATTGATGAGGGGACAGGCCTATGCCGTTATTTAAAAAAATAGATTATTTCAGCACCAGCCTGGAACAAGAGATCAGCTCCAGTTTCCAGCAGCATAGCCTACTCGCTACCGGTTCCATTCAGCTGAATCTTGCGTCTTCGCCTTCTCAAATTGAGCCGACACTGTACCGGTGTTTTTTTGAACATTCCTCGGACGCCATGTTGATTGCCGATGCGAACTGCAAAATCCTGCACGTCAATCCCGCCTTTGTCGCTATTACCGGCTATTCGCTTGAAGAATCCGTTGGACAAGTCCCTTATTTGCTGGCTTCGGGCGAACACAAGGCCTCGTTTTACGATCGGCTTTGGGAATCGCTTAATCAAAAAGGGCAGTGGCGTGGCGAGCTGGTCAACAAACATAAAAACGGCGATTTATTTCCCATTTGGCAACGCATCAACGTCATTGAAGACGATAGCGGGCAAGTGCTTTATTACATTTCCGCGTTTAGCGATATTTCGATTATTAAAAACACTGAGCGGAAATTATGGCAAATGGCGCATCTGGACGCCTTGTCCGGCCTCGCCAATCGCGCGTTATTCGAACAACGCTTACTGCAGGAGATTTTCGCCGCCAAGCGTTCCGGGCAATTCGGCGCGGTTATTTTCCTGGATTTGGACGACTTTAAAAAAGTCAACGATTGCTTGGGCCATCGCTGCGGCGATTTATTGCTGCAAGAAGTCGCCAAACGCTTGCAATCTCATCTGCGCACCGAGGATACCGTGGCGCGTTTAGGCGGCGATGAATTCGTTATTTTGCTGTCCGGCTTGACCCACAAGCGGGAGGATGCCGAAACAATGGCCGGCAGCGTCGCGCAAAAAGTGTTGAATGCCTTGCTCCAGGTGTACCTGATTGATGGGCAAGAACTGCAAATATCGGCAAGCTTGGGGATTACGCTTTTTTCCACCGGCTTTGACGAAAGCACCGAAAAGCTGCTTCGGCAAGCCGATATTGCGATGTACGCAGCGAAAACCGAAGGCAAAAGCACTTACAGTTTTTACCATACCGGCATGCTCGAACAAGCCAATAAACGCCTGAGCATTGAAACCGAATTACGCTTTGCCTTACAAAACGACCAGATCATTTTGTTTTATCAGCCGCAGTACAACGTTGCGCACCGCTTGCTGGGTTTCGAAGCGTTAGTGCGCTGGCAACACCCGGAAAAAGGCATGATTTCACCGGCCGATTTTCTGCCGGTTGCTGAGGAAACCGGCTTAATCATTGAGTTGGGCGAGCGTATTTTATATTTGGCTTGCCGGCAACTGGCCGCGTGGCACGCCCAGGATTTCGAGGTGCCGCATCTGGCTGTCAATATCAGCCCGGCGCAATTCAAGCACTGCCGTTTTGTCGATGTGGTGGCGTCTACGCTGGCATCGACCGGAGCCGACGCCCATTCTGTGATGCTGGAAATTACCGAAAATATGATCATTAAAGACGTCAATACCGTCATCGAAAAAATGCAGCTGTTGAAACAGAGCGGCATCCGTTTTTCGATTGACGATTTCGGTACCGGCTATTCTTCGCTGGCCTATTTAAAACGCCTGCCTATCGATCAACTCAAAATCGATCGTTCTTTTGTGCAAGACATTCCTTACAACAAAAACGATGTGGCGATTGTCAACACCATCATTTCATTAGCCGACAATCTGAGGCTGGAGGTCATTGCCGAAGGCGTAGAAACCTTGGAGCAGTTGAATTGCCTGGCCGAAAGCGGTTGCAATGCATTTCAGGGCTTTTGGTTTAGTCCGCCACTGCCTGCTTATCAATATGAAGAAGGTTATACACAATCTTCATGAGCCGCTAGGGCGCGAAATCGGCTGAACCGAGAAACCTCATGCAATCCAAACCACAAGCAAAGTCAGCAGGGTGTATTGATCCGCCCGCTTGAACACTTTCGCGCCTGACGTGGACGCACTGCGGTTTTTAGATTGAAGCTGTTACTTCATTAATTAGGGCACATATACAAGCCGAAACGGAGCACCATCATGTTTAATAAGCTCATCAAACAGCATCAGCTAACCATTAAAATGCGCTTTGCCGTCATTTTAGGCACCTTGATTATCGGTTTTTCGCTGTTCGGCATAGCGACCTTCAAGGCCATGACCACGCTGAATATTAACGGTCCGATTTATCAGCGTATCGCCCAGGGTAAAGATGTGATTGCCGATGTGCTGCCGCCGCCTGAATACATTATTGAATCTTATATGGTGGCCTTGCAATTGACGGTAGTGACGGATTTTTATGACATGAAGACGGTAGCCTTGGTATCGCGATTTAGAAAACTGAAAGCGGCCTACGATGACCGCCATAAATTTTGGTTAACGCAGCCTTTGGATCAAAAGCTTCATGAGTTATTGCTTGATAGCTCTTATCAACCCGCCCAAGCTTTTTACGCCGAAGCCGAACAGAAATTCCTGCCTGCGATACTGGCCGGCGATCGCGACGGCGCACTCGCAAGTTTTCAGGAAATGCGCCGTTATTATGACCAACACCGGATCGTTGTTGATGAAATGTTGCGCTATACAACCGCGCGCAACGCCGAGGACGAGAAGTTGGCGCAAGCGATGACGCGCCGATACAACATCGGCTTGCTGAGTATTTTTAGTTTCAGTGTCGCCATCGCCATACTATTGACCGTACTGATCAGCCGCGGCATTTTAGCCTCGCTCAGAACCGTGCAGCAGGTCGCGGGGGCCATTGCCGGGGGCGATTTGGGTTCCAGCATTGACCTTGCGCAAAAAAGTGAAATCGGCGATGTGTTGCGCTCGATGCATATCATGCAGCAGCAATTGCTGGAGCGCATCACGCTGGAACGCAAGGTTGCGGACGAATCCCTCCGCGTCAAGGTTGCACTGGACAATGTCAGCACCGGCGTGATGATTGCCGATAATGACCGCAACATCGTTTACGTCAATAAATCGATTGTCAATTCGCTGAGCAAGGTCGAGATAAAAACTAAGAAAAAGTCCAAATTCTCTAGCGATGAGCTGATCGGCGCCAACATGGATGATTTTCACCAAGCCCCTTCGCATCAGGCAAAAGTGCTGGACGCCTTAACCGGCAGCTTTAAAGCCGATGCGTTACTGGGCGACCGGTCGATGGTCATCATCGCCAACCCGGTCATCAATGAACAAGGCCAACGACTGGGTACGGTGGCCGAATGGCATGACCGCACCGACGAGATTATCGCGGAAAACGAAGTGGCCGCGATTGTCGGCGCCGCGGCGCTGGGCAACTTTAGTCTGCGTTGCAACTTGAAAGGCAAAGAAGGATTTCTGCGTCAATTGGCGGCCGATATTAACCTGCTGATGCAGACCAGCGAAACCGGTCTCAACGAAATTGCCCGAGTACTCAACGCTTTGTCGCGCGGCGATTTGACTGAAACTATCAGCAACGATTATTCCGGCACTTTCGGTCAACTTAAGGATGACTCGAATACCACGGTAGAAAAACTCAAACAGATTATCAGCCAGATTAAGCACACTACCGACAGCGTTAATACCGCCTCTAAAGAAATTGCTTCGGGTAACAACGACCTGTCACGCCGCACTGAACGGCAAGCCGCCAGCCTGCAACAAACCGCCGCCAGTATGGATCAGCTGACCTCCACGGTGCAGCATAATGCGGCTAATGCCCGGCAGGCCGGCCGGCTTTCGGTCGATGCGTCGACTATTGCCGGCCGAGGCGTTGAAGTGGTGGATCAAGTCGTCAAAACGATGGGCGAAATCAATGAGGCTTCTTATAAAATCGGGGACATTATCGCCGTCATTGATGACATTGCTTTTCAGACCAATATTCTTGCTCTTAATGCGGCCGTTGAAGCGGCGCGTGCCGGCGAGCAAGGGCGGGGCTTTTCCGTGGTCGCGATAGAGGTGCGCAATCTGGCGCAACGCGCCACAACAGCGGCCGGAGAAATTAAAGACCTGATTAACGATTCGGTTAATAAAATCTCGGGAGGCAGTAAGCTGGTTACTCAGGCCGGGCAGACCATGGCAGAAATCGTCAACTCCATTCATGGCGTGACCGCGATGATGGCTGAAATCACCTCGGCTTCGGCTGAACAAAGCTCAGGCATCGAACAAGTTAATCAGGCTATCGCACAAATGGACGATGTCACCCAGCAAAACGCGGCCTTGGTCGAACAAGCCGCAGCGGCCGCGGAATCACTTGAACAACAGGCGCAAAACTTGGCCGTTACCGTGGGCGGCTTCCGGCTGAATGCTTCTTACAATGCGGCGTTGGAACGAATCGTCTGTTCGGCTTGATACCGGCATTGATCGGCTTGGTGAGTTAACTCGGCGATGACCGGCAGAAACGGATAAAGCGCCATCGTTCGCGCTCCGGCGCCGGTTTTTATACGCAAGTCAGTTCAGGGCGAGACGAAGCGAAGCGGGAAGTTATCGTTTCGGCTAAAAACCAGTGTCTATACTAAGCCCCAAGCCGGTGATAAATCTATTACCAACGGCGAGGTAGCTGGCTAATCAGCATAATTTGGTGATTTTCGATGCTGATGTAACCGCCCTTTTTCAAATCATTCAAAATCCGGGTAATCATTTCCCGCGACGCCCCGACTAAATTCGCCAATTCCTGATGGGTAATCGATTTGGCGGTATTGTGAGGGTCGGTATTTATCCGTGAGCGGGCGATTAATACATTGACCACACGACTGTAAACATCCAATAACGCCAAATCGCTTACTTTTTCCACCAAGCTCCGACTACGTTCAGCTAAATTTTTCAGCAAGGCTAAGTTAATGGCGGGATAGCGTTCCAAGCAATATAACAGGTGTTCCTTAGACAAAATGGCTAATTTACTGGCTTCCATGGTCATCACCGAGGCTGATCGAGGCTGCCCGTCAAGTAAAGACAACTCGCCGACAAAACCGTAAGGCTCAATAAAATCAAATAAGATTTCACGGCCGTTTTCGCCGGCGCCATAGACCTTTAGCCGTCCCGACAATAGGATAAACAGACTGTCGGAGACATCGCCCTGGGTAATAATGACCGCCGATCGAGGGAAACTTTGCACCCTCGCCCCCGCATCGATATAACTTAGCTGCTCTGCCGTCAGTTCGGCGAACAATGGCACTTTGTGAAACATAAAACCTCTTTTTTAAACTCAATCGTATGTAAATATCTCACAAACCGTTTGTTAATAACTCACAGCTCCTGAAGGGATAAATTTGTAAACTAACTCCGAACTAAATTATGACCCGTCCTAGACAGGCCGACATCCACCAACCCTTGAGGAAATAACTATGAAAACACTACACACTGCATTAAAGACTCTTTTAGCCACTGCCACTATCGTAACGGCTACCAGTGTATCCGCTTTACCGCAAGGCTGGGGAGATTATTTACCTTCATGGACAGCCACCGCATCGTCCTGTTCTAGTGATGAATCATCAAGCGGCAAATATGAATTTTCCGGTACGCAATTCCGCTATCTTGGCAGTAATATCAGCAATTACGGCGTCTTTTTATCTAATGCACGGAACACCGGCAACAATGCTGTCGTAGTCACCCCGACCTCCACCTACCAACCGATTACCGTGCGTTGCAATGTCACTCCTGTCTATGATTATGTGCCTGCCGTACCCGCCGCAACGGGTAGCCTGTTCGGCACACCGGCTTATTGGAAAAGCGCAGACTGGAATGCCTTGATTGTCGGCTACAAGGATACTGACGGCATCAGCACCAAAGCTCAGGTCAGCGCATCACTCAAGAAAGTTAGCAGAGCCACACTGGGCGAATCAACCATAGCCACCTTTGACAGTAACTTATCAGCCAGTGTGGCAGCCAACGAAGACATCAAACAATTCACCCATGCCTTTGATTTCCAAAATAACGAGTATTACGTTGAGATCAACTTAGTGCGCACCGTCGCTACGGTGGCGACACCCGTAGCTTACAGTGTCAGATTGGCAAAAGGCCAGTTTACAACCGTACCGAAATAACAGCCCCTTCTTAGCTTCAACCGGACGGCGGGGTAGCGACCAACTCATTGATTATTTTTAGTAAGACTTTAAGTTGTCGCTACCCTAAAGTGGTCTGCATACATAATTTTTCTATTGCTCTTTGCAAGAGGTCGCATCGGAATAGCTGGTAGAGTAGAATACAGGCGAGAGCCGGTCCTCTATTCTACCCGCTGTTTTTGTTGTTTCATGACCCCCGCTGTTTCCTGCTCGCATCGAAAGGGATACTTTGTGCGCGCTATCAACCTTAAGCCGCTATAAATTCAACATGATTAAATGAACCGGCGATAGAAGCAATACCCTGTCGACAATACGCAATCGCTGTTTCGGCTGATGCGCCGACACAGTGACAGGCTGAACCGCTTAAATCGGCTTATTTTGCTTTTTTGCACTTAGCCGAAGCAAAATATCTAGGTAATAAACTACGTTTTATGCCGACATAACTAACCGATTATTGATAAAATTAAAGGCCCCGATGAACACCATAAAAACCTTTATAATTAATAGCCTACGCGTATAAAAACAGATAAAAATAACGCCCAAAATATTAACTTATTCATTTCATGGTCATTAAAAAGATCAGACAAGATAAGTTGGGGGAGCAACTATACAAGGACAGGGAAATAGTGAACAATGAAACTTTATTGCCGAAGAATGCATTTAGCAGATAGAGAGCGGGTTACGCCAAACCGCAAAAGCTGAGGGAGCATAGTCCGCCCGGAATTCTGTTTCAAAATGCGCAATGCATGACTTTACCCTTATTGTTTTGAGCTACCGAAACTTATGACTGACACCAAGCAACAGCCACTGATACTCATCGTTGATGATGTTTCCACTAATGTGCAACTTCTTGCAACCGCTTTAAGTAGGTTATATCGAATTAAAGTGGCGAATAATGGCCCAAGCGCTCTCACCATCGCACAAAATGAGCAGCCGGATCTTATTTTGCTGGATATCATGATGCCGCATATGGATGGCTTCGAAGTTTTAAGACGCCTGAAAGAAAATACGCTTACCGATAATATCCCAGTGATTTTTGTGACCGCCGACAACGCTGAATCCGATGAGGAACGAGGCTTGAGTTTAGGTGCAGTGGACTATATCACCAAGCCATTTTCGATCCCTGTCGTTAAGGCCCGTATTCGCAATCAAATTCGTCTCAAGCAGCGAACCGACTTAGTGAAATTGGAACACATTGATATTTTTCAATGGAGCGATCATTTTAATACCGATATAGCCAAGATTGACGAGCAACACCGCAGGCTGGTTCAGTTATTGAATCAACTTGCCTGCAATGCCGCTTTCCATTGCGATATTCAGACCTTAAACAGTGCTTTTGATAAGCTGGCCGATTATGCCGTTTATCATTTCCAAACGGAAGAAACCATTTGGCATGAGTATCTTCAGGACGATGCCCTAGCAATGAAGCATAAGGTTGAACATAACAACTTTACCTCGACTATTTCGAGCCTAAAAAATGAACAAGCCCCCCATTCATTGTATAGCAGGATCGATAAGGTCTTATTGTTTCTGGTTAATTGGCTGGCCTACCATATCCTGGAAAGCGACAAATATATGGCCTTAGTGGTGCTGAACATGCAAGCCGGCGCATCGCAAAAACAGGCGGAGAAGCAGGCACAGGATAAGTTGCATGATCAAACTAAGCATCTGATAAGCATCATATTGTCAGCTTATCGCAGTTTCGCCGTCAATACTACGCAACTGATGAAAGAAGCTATCGAGCGTACTCATGCCGAACAACGGCTTAGTATCTCCGCTAAAAAACTCAAACTTACGGTGCAAAGTCTTGAAACCGCAAATGAAGACTTAAAAAAACAATATACCGATTCGATCAAGGTATTCGCGCAGATCATTGAAATGCGCTCCGGTATTAAAAGCGAGCAGTCAAAACATATTATTGAAAAAGCCATGCTGGTCGCGCGCGACATCGGTATGAATGCAGAAGACAGTAAAAATCTTATGTATGCCGGATTCTTAATGAAAATCGGCAAAATAAGTTTTCCGGATAGCTTGCTGGAAAAGCCTTTTCACTCGGTGCCTCTTGCCGATAAGCAGCGTTATTTAAAACATGCAGTTGAAGGCGAGGCTTTATTGAATAGATTGCCGCAGTTAAAAGGCGCGTCCGTCTTAATCCGGCATCAATACGAACGCTATGACGGCTCAGGTCTTCCCGACGGTTTGGCAAAACAAACTATTCCGCTGGGAGCCCGCATTCTCAGCGCGATCAGTGATTACATTTCCTATCTTGACGGCTCAATGACCGGCGAAACCATGTCCGTTAGCGCCGCAATCGGCCAATTAATAGAGAGGAAAGGAAGCTATTACGATCCCGATATTGTCGATGCGCTCATTAACGTGCTCCAAGATAGCATTGCTGAGGAGAGTGTTGCGATGGAACGCCCTGAGGTAAAAAAATCATGGAAGAGCGGCAGTCTGCGTAATAAACAAAAAGCGAAGAAATTTGCCGAGCTTCGCCAAATTGTTGAAGTTCCATGGCCGCAACTGAGAGTTGGCATGGCCTTAGACAGCGTCTATTTTGGCGATAAGCCTTATATTAGAAATTGTGTTGTGGATAAAAAAATAATTGGCGACATCTTTTCATTGAGCGAAAGAACAGGTAAAGATCCTATTATTAAAATTCGCCTCGATAAAGAAACTAAAAAAGCTTGAACACACGAAATAACGTCGGCAACCGGCTTCCTCGCGGCAATTGCCGAGAGGATTGGAAAAAATGCTCATGTTATTTCATGCACATTCTTTAACAACATAACGCTCTGTAAAATTGCCGCCCGGAAAGAAACAATATCAGCAGGTTAGGCTAGTTGCTTTAGCTTCCAGGCTAAGAAGCGCAAGCGTTGCCGGAGCCGCATAAACGATCCCTTTACTCAGGCGGGCGAGCATTTCTCGTCGGTTAATCCCCATCGACTCGCCGGAAGAGTTTTCCAGAGGCTGTTGAGACGCGGTGCTTTCGTTAGTTTTATTTAAATAATCCACAATTTTTTCCTTGTCGCCTTAAAAATACGTTGTCAAATTTTTGGCCTTAGCCAAAGGCGCTAGTGGCTTTAGCTTCCAAGCTAAGAAGCGCAAGCGTTGCCGGAGCCGTATAAACGATACCTTTACCCAGGCGTGCTAATACTTCTCGCCGGTTAATCCCCATCGACTCGCCTTCTCGCCGGTTAATCCCCATCGACTCGCCGGAAGAGTTTTCCAGAGGCTGTTGAGACGCGGTGCTTTCGTTAGTTTTATTTAAATAATCCACAATTTTTTCCTTGTCGCCTTAAAAATACGTTGTCAAATTTTTGGCCTTAGTCAATAGCGCTACCTGCACCTGCTTGAGCTTTCAGGCTAAGAAGCGCAAGCGTTGCCGGAGCCGTATAAACGATACCTTTACCCAGGCGTGCTAACACTTCTCGCCGGTTAATTCCCGTCGACTCGTCGGAAGACTTTTCCAGGGGCTGTTGAGAAGAAGTACTTTCGTTAGTTTTATTTAAATCATCCACAATGTTTTCCTTGCCGTCTTTAATTTTAGCTCTCAGCCTAAGAAGGGCGTGCTTGAGCTTCCAGGCTAAGAAGTGCAAGCGTTGCCGGAGCCGTATACATAATACCTTTACCCAGGCGCGCTAACACTTCTCTCCGGTTAATACCCGTGGATTCGTCAGAAGATTTTTCCGAGGTCTGTTGAGAAGAGGTGCTTTTGTCCGTTTTATTTAAATAATCCACAATATTTGTCTCGTTATAATTTTAGCTCTCAGCCTAAGAAGGGCGTGCTTGAGCTTCCAGGCTAAGAAGTGCAAGCGTTGCCGGAGCCGTATACATAATACCTTTACCCAGGCGCGCTAACACTTCTCTCCGGTTCATACCCGTGGATTCGTCGGAAGATTTTTCCGGGGTCTGTTGAAAAGAGCTGCTTTTGTCAGTTTTATTTAAATAATCCACAATTTTTTCCTCGTTGTTTTAAAAATACGTTCTCAAGTTTTTGGCTTTAGTTTCAATGTCAGCTTCCCGCTTTAGCTTGCAAGCTAAGAAGCGCAAGCGTTGCCGGAGCCGCATAAATAATACCTTTACTGACCCGTGCTAACACTTCTCGCCGGTTAATACGCATCGACTCGTCGGCAGACTGTTCCAGAGACTGTTGAGAAGAGGTACTTTTGTCGGTTTTATTTAAAGAATCCACAATTTTTTCCTTATTGCTTAAAAATACGTTCTCACGTTTTGCTGTTAGTTTTTAGCGGCGAGTCTATATGACTGAAATTTCTGAATCATTGAAAAATAATACAGCCATTCATAAATACGCTTACCAACCTAAACAAACTAAACAAACTAAACAAACTAAACAAACTAAACAACGTCAGTATACCCGAAGCCTTGCGCACCGTTAGCCGGCAGATAACTTAAATTGCTTGATGATTTTATTGCCCAATCTTGCCGGTAAATGCATTACTTGCTGCAAAGTAAAGCTAAGCGGCGGTTTTCCGGAGCGTACCCAACAATCAATCGCGGCACAATATCTGTCATCATAATCAAGAGGATTGGCAATGCCGAAATCCTTTTCCAGCCAAGTTAAAAACTGACTCATCGTTTGACGCCACGGTAAGCTGGAAATATCGTCCACGACCGACGCCGGCAATTCGTTACGCCCGGTACGCTGTAACAATCGGAGCAGATCCAGCACCTTCATCAGGCTGGTTTTTCCGGAACCCATCTGCGGCGGACTCATGATGGTGCATTGGATTAAACTTTGCATAATGCGATCATGCAAACTTAAACGGGCCATCGTGTTACCTTGCCAATCGACAATATCGAGACGGTCTTTGGCACCGGCGTCGGGTAACAAATTACTAAGCGTTTGACGAACAACATGCTTATGCAGTTCTACCGGCATAAGGCGGCGAGGATGTATTAGCGGCGCATAATGATGATGTTTGGTATAGGAAACCTCGCTATGCTTCGGGTTATACAGGTAGCCCAGTTCTACAAACACGTCCAAAGCCGATTGCTGTTCGCTTGGCTCAGGAATCCAGACATCCAAATCCCCCATCAGGCGAACGTTTTGTTGCCAAGTATCTTCGGTCAGTAATGCCGCCCCTTTTAACCACACCGGCATGATATTGACCGCGGCCAAGGCCTGCGTTAGCTCTTCTATCTGAGCGCGGGATTCTTCGCAACGCGCTAACGTCAACTGGTATATAGCGTCAAGCGTTTCAAGCATCGGCTCGGGTACCTGATCATCCAGCGGCTTGGCCATTAATGCTTGATGTAGTCCGGGCAATACATAAGTACGATCGGCCATCGAGAAAATCTCGGGCCATAGGCTGGAGTCTATAGGCGGGCAGGCGTCTGTTTGTTCCTGTGCGGTAAGGATACGGCATAACCGGCTGAAGGCTTGATTCTTGATAGAGTTCATGAGAGCAAGGTTTGAAAAGTTTGTTCGACTTCGGAAAGGTTTGAATAGGCGATGCGATAACAGGGCGTCCGTTCAAGTAATTCCAGTAAAGTGTCTATCCGTTTCGATTCTATTGAGCTGCCCGTTGTCAGCCCTGACTCCACCAAAAGGCAAAGTGCTTGAATCGGCTCTATCGCTTCCAATAAAGTGGCTTGGCCAACGGTATAACTTGGAAAAATAACAGCCCGGATACAAGGTTGCGAAGGCTCTGCAAGACTAGCTCGCGGCAACGGTATAAAGCGTGCCTGTTTGTCCGCATAAGGTATGACCGGCAAGTTCTCAAGCTCGGGATAGAAAGCTTGCATGATCGGCCAACTCGCCGGCTTAAGCCCCAGCGCCGTTGGAAACGGTAATAAAGTAATCTCGTCTTCAGACGATTTTTGCCCGAGAGCAACAATATCGTCGCCCAAATAATTCCAGCCATGAGCGGCTAAATAAGCCGTGAGCGTACTCTTACCATGACCGGAAGCGCCGGGCAGCAACAAGGTCCCTCCCGGTTTAGATACCGCGGCGGCATGGAGCGTGGCGAACAAGCCGTCCTCGGCATAGGCGCAATTGAAAATACCGGTGACTACGCTTGCCAAAGCAAAACTTTCGTCATCTGTTGATAACACCGCATCGGGACGGTCAATCCAAAATCGATCGCCCGCATCGACTAAGCGTAAAACAAAATTAGAATCCGTATCCGACTCCGTAGCAAGCCCCGCCAACAAAGCCTGAAGACGAAAAAGAGCATCGGAAAAACCAGGTTGCCCATGATGACTGAGAATGACCCGACATGAATTTTGGTTGAGCGACAAATGCAGGTCGCCGATGATTTCATAATCAGGCAAGCGAGTTGCAGGCGGATGCCGGGTTGCCCGACCGCCGAACGGGTCGCCCGGCTCGCACACGCGGCGGTCGAGACGATAACAGCTGTTTTCTATGTCCAGCCAGCCCAATGAAGACCATGCCAGTAAAGTGGCCCGGACATCATCATCGACAACAGCCGCATCGGCATTACCAACCAGCTGAGTTAATGTTGTAGACAGGCTCTCCGCATCATAATAGTTCTCCTCCAATAAAACCCAAAGCACCGATGCCGTGGGATTAAGGACGTGCAGTTCTTGCCGTAAAATATCATTAACCACAAGATGATCTTGAAACAGGCGTACACAGAAGCGGGGGCGTTGAATATTTTCGGACATCGGGATAAAAACGTTATCAAACTGAAAAGCGCAAGAATTGCCGGGCGGATAAATTATATCTTTATCTGGAGTTTGCCGCATAAATCAATGCTCGATCATGTCAACACCCTATCGTTTTCCCAAAACGACTGAGAATGCAGTGAAATGACCGGATCGTTTCCTGTCCGTGCGGAAAGAGTATTTAGCCGAATTAATTGACCGCCTCGTTTTTGCCTATAAGCCTACCCAACTCTTGCAACAAACCGGCGCTTCCTTTATAAATAGGGCACACGGATGAGACTAATCGGCATCCTGTAACAGGCTTTAACACAGACATCAAGATAAAACCCGCAGATTAAATTCATTCCGTCCCCGACAAAATACTTTTGTATTTTCTTTAACATTATGAGTAATATCACTGACCTTTAGATATTCTGTATCGACCTATTCAAGCGAAGCATTGAGGAAAAATCATGACAACCATAGCAGACCCCATTATCGGCAGTTGGTACAAGGACGTGGAAAACAACCTGAAATTTAAAGTTATCGCGGTTGAAGATACCGATGATTCCATTGAGGTTCAATATCTTAACGGCGATATTGGCGAGTACGACAATGACAGCTGGTATAACTCGACTTTCGATTATATCGAAGACCCTGAAGACTGGAGCGCGCCTTTCGACGATCTGGAAACCGATGATCTGGGCTATAGCGACCCCGATGAGCATAGACCCAATCCTGAAGATATGGATATCGAAGATTACCTGGATTAATTTAGGAAACCATCCCATGAAAATGAGTCCCCAGGAATTCCTGGACTGGAAGACCAAACGCATCACCTTGCTGGCCATGTCCGGTGCGGGCAAAACCACGCTGGCCAACAAGTTGCCGAAAGCCAAATGGTTTCATTATTCGGGCGATTACCGGATAGGCACAAAATATCTGGAAGAGCCTATCCTGGATAATATTAAACGCCAAGCCATGCGGGTGCCGTTTTTGCGCGAGTTGCTGCTGTCCGACTCGATCCATATCAGCAATAAAATCACCGTGGATAATCTGGCGCCGGTTTCCAGCTTTCTCGGCAAACTCGGCAATCCTGAATTAGGCGGGCTGTCTTTACAGGAGTTCAAACGTCGGCAAAAGCTGCATCATCAGGCTGAGATTGCCGCGATGAACGATGTGCCGGATTTTATCGATAAAGCGGTTGATATTTACGGCTATAAGCATTTTGTCAATGATGCGGGCGGCAGCGTTTGCGAGCTGGACAGTCCCGAGGTGCTGGAAACGCTGGCGCAGAACACGCTGATTATTTACATCAAAATTCCGCCGGAGTTGGAGCAAACCATTATCCAGCGCGCTAAATCAGACCCTAAACCGCTTTATTATCGGGAAGCGTTTCTCGATGAAAAACTGGCCGAATTCATGCAATTTAAGCACTATGCCGCGGCTGACGTTATCGAGCCGGATGATTTTGTGTCCTGGGTATTCCCGGAGTTGTTCAAGTCCCGGCTGCCCCGCTATCAAGCCATCGCGGATCAATACGGTTATACTATCGATGCGAATGATGCCGCCGCCGTTAAAGGCGAGGCTGACTTTATCCGGCTGATCGCCGATGCGCTGGCTTCCCGGCCATGATATGAATGGAGTCCGATTATGCCTTTAGTTGCTCATACTGATTTACCGACCTTTCAGCGCCTTCGTGAAGAAGGCGAGGAAATATTGGATCCCGATCGCGCTCATAATCAGGACATTCGGGAAATGCATATCGGTCTGCTCAATATGATGCCCGACGCGGCTCTGGAAGCGACGGAAAGACAGTTTTTTCGGTTGGTCGGGGCGTGTAATCAAATTGTTCAATTTCATGTGCATCCTTTTACCATTGACGGGCTAAAAAGAAGCCCGGAAGCGCAAGCTCATATTGCCAAATACTACGAACCCTTTGACAAAATCAAACGGGATGGCTTGGACGCTCTGATTATCAGCGGCGCTAATGTCACGCGCTCCCGTTTGCCTGAAGAAGATTTTTGGCAACCGTTGACCGAGGTTTTTTTCTGGGCCAAGGAAAATGTCACCTCGATATTGTGTTCGTGTCTTGCCACGCATGCGCTGATTCAATATTGCTATAACATTGAGCGCACCCGCTTGCCGGCCAAACGCTGGGGGGTGTTTTCGCATAAGTTAACCGACCGTACTCATCCGTTAGTGGCGGAAATCAACACCCGTTTCGATGTGCCTCATTCCCGGTTTAATGAAATATTCCAAAGCGATATGGAACGGCACGGCCTCAAAATCCTGGCGATCAGCCAACAAGCCGGAGTGCATCTTGCGGTCAGTCCGGACGGTTTTCGCATTGTGTTTTTTCAGGGCCATCCGGAGTATGACGACATCAGCCTGTTGAAAGAGTACAAACGCGAAGTACTGCGTTTTTATCGCGGCGAAATAGACGATTATCCGCCGTTTCCCGAAAACTATTTCAATGATGCCGTTAAGCAAATTCTGGTGAGTTATCAGCAGCTGGTCTTATCAGCCAAAGAGAACAGGCAAAGGCTGACGGAGTTTCCGGAAAGAGAGATTCTGGAGCATATCGACAACACCTGGGGCGACACCGCCAAAGCGGTGTTCAACAACTGGCTGGGCAAGATCTATCAACTGACCCATCAGGAACGAGGCCGGCCTTTTATGGATGGCGTCGACCCCAATAATCCGCTGGGCTTATAGATGGATAGGCAATTCTTGCAGCAAGCCATTGACCTGGCAGTGGAAAATGCCAAGTCAGGACAAGGCGGCCCTTACGGGGCGATTATCGTAAAAGATAAGCGGGTGATTGCGGCATGCGGCAATCAGGTGACGACTAACATCGACCCTACCGCTCATGCCGAAGTGATGGCGATTCGTTTGGCGTGTAAAGCGTTGAACGATTTCCAGTTGTCGGGCTGTATCCTCTATTCCAGCTGCGAGCCTTGTCCGATGTGTTTGGGCGCGATTTACTGGGCGCGGCTGGCGAAAGTCTATTTTGCCTGTAGTCGGCATGATGCGGCTGCCGCCAATTTTGACGACAGCTTTATTTACGATGAGATTTCGGTATTGCCGCATCAGCGCCGCATCGCCATGTTGCATTTAAACCTGCCCAATGCATTGGAGCCTTTCGATATCTGGGCTGAAAAGAGCGACAAAGTGCTTTATTAAAAAACAGGCTAAGGACAAAAGACGAAAAAAACTAAGCTTCAGCGTCCATGGTCGTTCTTTGCCTTTAGCCTTTAGCCTTTAGCCTTTCATCTATCTTATTTATCAGCCACCTTAATCAACCAGCCGTTCTTATCGGAACAGCCTAATTCCGCTTTGGCGCTGACATTAATCCTGACAAATTGACCGTTGAAAGTTGCAGGCAACTTAGCCTTGACCCGGTGAAAGCTGCTGTTGCTCTCAATGCTATACTCAAGATCTTGGTTTTTAGCGGTCAACTTAATAGTGTCGGCCTTGGCCCAAGGCGAGATGAGAAAGGACAGTGTTGATTCAGGCGGAACCTCGATTTTTTCGGGCTCTTGATAGACGGGAAGGCTGAGGTCTCTAAATTGCGGCTTTTTGCAAATTTCATCGACCTTACCGGACTCATAAGCCATTGCTGTGCCGGTAAACAATACCGCGACAATAAATAACATTTTTGTAACTTTCATATCCACTCCTCAAAAAAGACTTTGCGTTGCCCTAGGCGGTTTCGGTTGATCCACTGTCATTGAACAGGGAACGACGTTAATTATTTTTTTAACTTGCCGCAACATTCGCGTAAACGCTACGGTAACACCCGATAGCTAAATCCAACTAGCCCATTCATATCCCTCAGACAAAATCGATGAGGTCTTGTACAATATCGGAAGTTTAAATTTTAGCAAGAGAACACCACATTGAGCGAACAAAATCAAGAAGGCTTGAATTATAAAAGCGCCGGCGTTGACATCGAAGCCGGTAACGCATTGGTCGAACGTATCAAGCCGATTGCGGCCAGAACCCGGACAGCGGGCGTGATAGCCGGTTTGGGCGGTTTCGGTTCGATGTTTGAACTGCCGCTGGACCGCTACCGGGAGCCGATTCTGGTTTCCGGTACCGATGGCGTCGGCACCAAGTTAAAACTGGCTAATGAGCTGGCTATTCATGACACCATCGGCATCGATCTGGTCGCGATGTGCGTTAACGATATTATTGTTCAAGGCGCGGAACCGCTGTTTTTCCTCGACTATTTTGCGACCGGCAAGCTGGATATCGATACCGCCGCTGCGGTCATCGACGGCATCGGTAAAGGCTGCGAATTGGCCGGCGCGGCGCTGGTCGGCGGCGAAACCGCCGAAATGCCGGGCATGTATGCGGACGGCGAGTATGATCTGGCCGGCTTTTGCGTCGGCATCGTGGAAAAAAGCAAAGTGCTTGACGGCAGCAAAGTTAAAGTCGGCGACAAGCTGATCGGCATTGCTTCATCCGGCCCGCATTCCAACGGCTATTCACTCATCCGGAAAATCATCAGCCACAGTCAGTCAGCGCTGAGCGATTCATTTAACGGCAAAACTTTGGGCGCGGCTTTACTGGAACCGACTCGGATCTACGTTAAGTCCTTATTGGCGTTGCTGGATCAAGTGCCGGTACATGCGCTGGCTCATATTACCGGCGGCGGTTTAACCGAGAATCTGCCGCGAGTGCTTCCGGCAGGCACCAGCGCCGCCATCGATTTGGCTGCTTGGGAGTTTCCGGAAATTTTTCAGTGGTTGCAGGAAAAGGGCAAGGTCTCGTTGCCGGATATGCTGACTACTTTTAATTGCGGCATCGGCATGATCGTGTGCGTTGCTCCCGAAGATGAACAGGTAACGCTTGAAACGCTTAGCCGACTGGGCGAAACGGCTTTTGTGATCGGCGAACTGGTGGCGTCTGAAGGCAAGCCGGAAGTTAACTATTTATAATCACCTCTTCTTTTTGGCGTTTGGCTTGTGTAGAACGCCTTAGTCGGATGACCGCTTAAAATGGCCGACGCAGCATAACCCGTCGGCCATTTCTGATAATTACTTCGATTCTTTGCTTTTCTCCGGCTGAATGATGGCTTTAGGCGTTTCCGTCCCATTACTTTCAGCGGCACTTTTAAGATAAACTTGCTTTAAGCGATTAAAAGCCGACCAGAGCGTTTTATCCATAACCACCTCATTGCCGATAGAAACAATCACCCGCGTTAATTCGGGTATCTTGTTTTTAGCCGAGGCCAGATAAATAGGTTGTACATACAGAACGGTATTGCCCATCGGCAGAATAATCATGCGGCCCATTTCAACTACCGAACCGTATTGGCCCCACAGCGTAAATTGCGCGGATATTTCAGGGTCTTGGTTAATCAAGGCTTCAACCTGCGCCGGTCCGTTAACCTGAACATCCTTACCGAACTTGTACACGGTAATGCCGGGTTTGTAATCGATGCCGCAACCGGCTTTGTCCAAAGACCCGGCCACGCCTATCATGCTCAGATTGCCTCGATTGACCGGAGTCATCGGATTAATCAGCACAAATTCCTCGGTATCGTTACAGTTGCCGAAATCCATGGTTTGATAATAAGGCAATACCGGTTGGCCTCGGACATTGGCTTGCGCCCAAGTTTCGGCCTGTTCGTAGAATAGCTCGGGGCTTTGCTGATGATATTTGGCGTACACCTTCATTTGCAGGTAATAAAGATCGCGGGGATAGCGTAGGTGTTGCTTTATTTCTAGGGGCATTTCCTCCAGATTTTTAAACAATCCGGGATACGCGCTATGGTAGGCTTGAATAATCGCATCCGATGGATTTGCAATATAAAAATCGACATCGCCGTCAAACGCATCGACCACAATCTTGACTGAGTTGCGGATGTAGTTGAAATCGTTGTGGCCTTCCAGAAAATCATCGCCTGCCGGTTTGGATACCGGATATTTGTTAGATAAGGTATAGGCGTCTTGTATCCAATAAAACCGATCTTGAGTTATAACCAAATACGGGTCTTTATCCAGATGCAGGAAGGGCGTTAATTTATTAATACGCTCGGTGATATTCCTGCGGATTTTGACTTTACTTTGCGTCGATATATTGGTTGAAAAGAATATCTTTTCGTCTTTAAAGTAAAAAGCAAACAAGGCTTTTCTGAATAAAGACGGAATCGGAACGCCGCCTTCGCCATGGTAAACCTGATCTATGCCGGATTCAGCGGAACCGGCAATGCCTTCGATGTCAAGTTTATTGGGCACAATGGCGTAATCGAATTTTTCCTGGCCGTAATAAATATCCGGATGCTTAACGTTGAAGCCGACATCGGAATGCATGTTTAAGTCGCGTAGATACCATACCAACGGATTGCCGGCATCTTGCGCGGCCGGAGTGACCAGCGCACCGTAACCATGGGTATAGCGTAAATGGGTATTTTCCCAGTTTTGCGCTTCCGGCGGCAATTTGGAGATATTGACTTCCCTGGCCGCCACATTCACTTGGCGGATATGGTCTAGCACAAAATAGCGGTCTTCGTCGACGGACAGGATTTTGTAATAAGGCCTTATTTCCTGCAATTGCTTATAACTGTCGATGATAAATTCCCTGTCCCACACCGGAATATTCTCGAAATGTTTTTGCGTACTCCAGGTTTCAATATCCTTGGCCGCATCCAGCTTGATCGTCATATCCACGGTTTTGATGTTTTTCAAATCATAAGCATCTTGCGTTGCATCGATATTGTGCTGCATAAACGGCTTATTGGTCTTGACCGGATTCGGGCTAACGATAAATCTTTGAATTAAATCAGGAATAAACTGCACCTTCGGCAAAGCCGCGACACCAAGAAAGAGCGTCAGCGCGATTAAAAAAGGCGCTTTTACCCGATGCTTTTCCGAGAAAATAAACAGCCCCGCCGTTACCGCCGCCGCGATGAAAGTCACAATTTCCAGCCAGATGAGCGGCAATTGATAACGGATTTCGGTAAAACCCGGCCCGTAAAATATCGGTTCGTGCCTATCGGTATAAAGCAAGGTGAAACGATCCAGCATGAAGCCCCAGACCACAAAGGCAACCACAAAGCCGATCAGCACGGTGAGATGAACTTTAGCGCCCAACGGGAATTCCGAGCTTTGGTCGGGTATAAACACATGTTCCAACCAATATAAAATACCGACCGTGCAGAAGATCAGCGAGGCGGTAGTCAGCAATTCCTGCTGAATCAGCATGTAAGTCGGGTAGGACAGCATGTAAAAGCTGACGTCTTTACCGTAAACCGGTTCGCTTATGCCGGAATCGTTGCCGAAAAAAAACAGCAGCGTGGTTTCCCACTGACTGTAAAAAGGAATAGCGATAAAGATGGCCAGTATCAATGAAATCGGCGTGTATATTTTTGCCGAGCCGCTCATGAAGGTGTCGGCGAAACGTTGAAAGCGGCGGCGTTCATCGATATTGCTAAGCACTTCATCCGGCGGGTTTAAGCCCAGATAACGCGAAGCAATCCAGAAATGGAAAAAGAAAATGGCAAAAAACGCCAGCGTGACGCCGCCCGAAAGAAAGAATTTGTACAGCAGCCTTAGCCAGAAGTAGGCTTCCAGTTTTAACGATTCATACCACCATAAGTCGACAAACAGGTCGAGAAAAATGAAATAGAAAGCGACATACAAGATGATCGCAATGCCGAATGTCGCTCCAATGATCGCGGGTAAAAGCTTCAGGTTCCGCATAGGTGTCCTCTTAAATAGAAAATGTTTTTTAACGTATTCGTTTTGTGCATTTTTTTAGATTACAACTATTCGACTTAACGCACGCACTTTTAACCGTATTCTAACACCCAATAAAATGTTCGTAATGATTTAGACGTCATGGCTACCGACTAGGCCGAAAGCGACGTAGCGGTTGTAGGCTAAGGTGCCGGGTTTCAAGGGCTCTGTTTGATATTAAACACGGCGATAACCGTATTGAACAGCTTACCTGGGAGTTCGTGACCGAGTATTTGACTGACAAACACGGGTCAAGCGGAGTTTTCTTAGAGAATAGCCGGAACGGATAAAACGACATCGTTCACACGCTCCGGCGCTGGTCTTTATACACAAGTCTGTTCAAGACGGGATGTAGGCCCGAATACCCACAGGGCACAAGTAAGCCCGCCCGGCGATAGCCGGGGTGGGCGTTTCCGGCCTACAGCTGTCTCCCTCTCCTGCTGGACGACTTGTATGGATGCAGGAGCAATTGCCGAGAGGGTTGGGGTGAGGAGAATCAAATACTCACGTTATTTCATGCGCGTTCCTTAATCAGTCGGCCATGAAGTGAGCGCACTGCTTGGTTCGATTTTTTGCCTGTTCGCGCAAAAGTTTAAAATTCCTCCCAATTATCGCTATCGATAACCTGCAAGCTCCGTTTCGGCTTGGCGGCTATTGAGTTTTTATAAACCTTCGCGCGAGGCATGGTTTTTTTACTGTTTAGCTGACTGTCTTGCGGGATAAAAAGCGGCTTGCTGGAATAATCGTCCAGCTTAAAGCTGCCTACCGTCATCACCAAGTCTTGCGCTTGTTCTTCCAGCGATTCGGCCGCCGCCGCGGCTTGTTCGACCAAGGCTGCATTTTGCTGGGTTACGTCATCCATTTGAGTAATGGCTTGATTGACTTGCTCAATGCCGGACATTTGTTCAAACGAAGCGGCGCTGATTTCGGACATCATCGCAGTCACGCCTTTAATCGCATTGAGAATGTCCGTCATCGTAAACCCGGCTTGAGACACCAGTTTACTGCCGCCGGAGACCTTTTCCACCGAATGATTAATAAGCCTTTGGATTTCTCCGGCCGCGGAGGAAGCGCGTTGCGCCAAATTGCGCACTTCGACGGCCACCACAGCAAAGCCTTTACCGTGCTCTCCGGCACGAGCCGCTTCTACCGCGGCGTTCAAGGCCAGTATATTGGTCTGGAACGCGATATCGTCGATGACCGTAATAATCTCTTCTATTCGATGAGACGATTCGTTGATATCTTCCATCGTCGTTATCACTTGCTTGATCACCGCGGCGCCTTGATCGGCGATGTCCGAGGCGTTGACCGCCAAATCGTTGGCCTGCTTGGCATTCGCTGTATTTTGCTGCACCGTGGAGGTCAGCTGTTCCATGCTCGCGGCGGTTTGTTCCAGGCTGGCGGCTTGCTCTTCGGTGCGATGCGACAGATCGTTGTTGCCGCTTGCAATTTCTTTAGCTCCGGTGTTGATGTTGTCAGTCACCTCTTTTATTTTATTGACAATTTCTTGCAGTTTTTCCACGGTAATATTGCAATCTTCCTTAAGCTGTCCAAAAGTGCCGGCATAATCGTTAGTGATTTTTTCAGTCAAATCGCCGCGGGACAAGGCGTCCAGCACCCGGACCACTTCATTAAGGCCGGTTTCGCTGGTTTCCATCAGCTCATTAAGACTTTCGCCCAGTTGCTTGAAGAAACCTTCTTTGTCCTGTGTTTGGATGCGGCGGCTGAAATCGCCCATCACGGCGCCGTGCACGAGGGCCTCCACTTCCTGCTCTACCGCAACTTCAGCCGTGCGGTCCTGCCATTCAGCCACGGCCCCTAAGCGTTGCCCCTGCTCGTTAATGACCGGGCTGGCCGTCACCACCATCGAATGGCCGCCAATAATCATCCGGGCCGTGTGGGTATGGTTTAAGTTCGACAGTAATTGCGCCTGATGCGCCGAATCCGCGTGGAAACTATCAATATTGGTGCCGATTAATTCGACCGATGAGAAATTCGGCAAGCTTTTACGGAGATCCGCTTCGGCTTTGCCAAGAAGACTGACCACCGATTTATTGACGTAAATGATCTTGCGCTCGTTGTCAGCAATCATCACGCCGGTGCTGACATTGTCCAGGCCGATTTTAATGCGCAGGTTTTCGTCGGCAACGCGTTTGCTTTCGGCTATATCGAAACCCAGCTTGGTTTGCATCGCTTTAAGCGCCTCCATGACCTTGCCGATTTCGTCGTGACGTTCAATCTCAATCGTGTTGTCATACCGGCCTTGGGCCATACGGTCAAGGGCGCCGATAGCGCCGTTAAGGGGGCGCGCAATGAGGCCAATCAAAATGAAGCCCCGCCACAGGGCCAGCATAATCCCGAACGCGATCACCCCGACCGCGATGTTGCGGGTTTGTTCATAGCGGGATTGGGCCGACTCCAAGTCCTGCTTGGCGACAGCGACCTGTAATTGCATCAACTGGCCGATACCTTCGCCGTCGGCTGTAAAAAGCGAACTCATCTTGTCGGTAACCAGCTTGTCGGCGAGTTCAAGATCATGGGCTCTCAACGCCGCAAGGGTGGGTTTCAAACCTTCTTCTACAAACAGTTTTCCGTCTGTAATAAACCGGTCGGTCAGCTTTTTTTCTTCCGGGCTTAAGTCGGCAGTCATAGCAGTCATATAGGCCGCCCAAATTTTAGTTATTTGCGCGATATTTTGCTCCACTTCGGCGGTGTTTTTCTGGATGACTTCGGGCGTCGGCTTCACCAAGGCGGCGGTAATTCTCAGTTGACTGGTCAACATTAACGCCTTGATAGATGCTATTTGGTTCATCGGCACGGTGCGATCCTCATACACGCTGCGTAGCTCTTCATTGGTTTTACTCATCCCCTGCAAACCCATGCCGCCGATCATAACCAATAATAGGGACAGCAGACCGACGACGCCTATTAAGTCGGTTTTAACGGTGGCGTTTTTGAACGGATTCAGTTTTTTCAAAAAAGTTTCCGTAACGATTTTACCGTCCCGGATTTTCAGGTGACCGGCCTTGCCTTCTTTAAACAGCCGGTAGGCGGCATCCGCCGCATTGACTTGTTCCGGACTGGGTTTGCTGCGCACCGATATGTAACCGGCCAGTTGACCATTCTCATAATAAGGCGTGGCATTGGCCAGCACCCAATAAAAATCGCCGTTTGCGCAACGGTTCTTGACCAGTCCTGTCCACGGACGTCCCGCTTTCAAAGACTTCCAGAAGTCCGCAAAGGCTTCGGACGGCATATCGGGATGTCGCACAATGTTGTGCGGAGAACCGATCAGTTCTTCTTGGGTGAATCCGCTAATGCGCAGAAAGTCTTCGTTGATGTAGGTAATCATCCCTCTTAAATCAGTCTTGGATACGATGGAATCACTGTCTTTAAGGACGTATTCCACATTATTTACTCGCATATTATTTTTCATAATCCGGCAGTTTTTGCTAAGGGTTAAGGGAGAAAGTTGATCCGGGTTTTACAGCGCTAATGCTGAGAGGCATTCGGCTATCCTGCTGAATCCGTAGCTACCGGTCATGCCGATAAGCGTTGGGACGATAGCGGGAATCGCTCGGGTTGGCGCTGAGTTCGGGGATCTATGCAAGATGGGGAGGCGCTATCCTTAAGCTTGAAAAGTTGCCGGGCGTATTTGTCGGCGCTTATCCAAAGATGTTCGCCGTGCTTGAGCAAGAGGCTCGTCAGTAACGCGCTGAAACGCTTGATGAAAATAATTAGAGGATTGTTTTTTTCCGGCGCGGCCGAAGCATAAGCGTCGGCCCTGACATTGAAACCGTCAGGCAACCTATCGAGGTCGAGCGGAACATCGGGATATGAATCGAAAAAGCGGATTGAAAGAGGATTGAACACAGGCGTCTCCTGCCTTTTGGGCAAAGGTCGTTAATTTCCGTTGATGAAAAAGTCTACGGGTGTCTTAACGAGGCGTGTTCTGGGCCTCAAGGATTCGGCGCGGGGGTCGGAGGCAAACCGAAATCTTGTGTAAGTTATAACCTACATTAACGCTAAAATCAAAAGAAATTCCTAACCGCCAAGATTTAGCGCTTCACTTGCGTTAATGACGTCTAAAGCCAATTCCGCCAGTTTACGGCGTTGGTTGCGGGCGGTTTTACGTAACAATTCAAAGGCTTCCTTGCGGCCAAGCCGGTATTGCACCATGGTGATGCCGATAGCAATGCTGATGTCGCGTTCTCTATCGAGAGCGTTTTGCAGCTGTTGCCCGGTTTTTTTCAAACTTCGAAGCTCTGTAGCGCGCGCCAAGGCCGCCTCAATGGCCGGCACCAGGCGGCGTATATCGACCGGTTTGACCAAATAACCCAGCGCGCCGCAAGTCGTCGCCTGCTCGACAATTTCGGGGTCGCAGAAAGCGGTCAGCAGTATGAACGGAATGTAATCGAAGGAATGCAGCCGCTCGGCCAGTTCCAGCCCGTTTCGACCGGGCATGCTGACGTCGAGGATAACCAGATCCGGGCGCTCTCCGCTGGCCAATGAGGCTTCCGCCTCATCCACCGATTCCGCGCTGCTGACCTGATAACCCGCAAGGGACAAGCCTTGAGTCAGGATCGCCAATACCAGACGGTCGTCATCGATTAGAAACAGGCTGGGTTTGTTATTGTCGTTACTATGAGTGTTCATTTGCTTCACTGGTGGGTTTCCGGGGAATGGGGCTTACTCAAGTCCGGCGGCGCGGCACTGACAGTTGTGTTCAGGTCAGAGCCACGCCGCTCGCGGTCGTATCTTCGAAGCCGAATCCAGCCTTGTAAGCTATGACTTACAATAATGCTTTGCGGATTGTTTTTGCTGCGCTTGCGTTCGCTAAGCTCGGTAAATTGACTTTAGCCGGTTGGTCAACGGGATGGATTTCGGCTCCGTTCATCCTCCGCTGTCCCACGGCAACCCTATTCCGGCCTAAAGAGAAAAGCAAGAGGCTAGTCCAATGATTTTGTTTGAAACCATTGGACTAGCCTCCTGCCTACTGTGTTTTGCTTTACGGGTGTATTGACGTTTATCGCAAAAAATTTGCGCTTTATTGAAGCGGTGCGCGTACTTGGCGACCGGGTTTTGAAGGGGGACAATTTCAGCCCCGTTCGGATTTTTACGTTTTTTCATCGTTTACCTCTTATAATAAGCCCGAATTGTGTGACTGCACACAGCGATAATATATCATTTTTATAAGAGTACAGAGCACTAGTGAAATTTAGAAAAGACTTTGATGTCATTGTGGTGGGTGGCGGTCATGCGGGTACCGAAGCCGCGTTAGCGTCGGCCCGATGCGGCGCGCTTACCTTGCTGTTGACGCAAAATATCGACACGCTGGGGCAAATGAGCTGCAACCCGGCGATTGGCGGCATCGGCAAAGGCCATTTGGTTAAGGAAGTCGATGCCTTAGGCGGCGTGATGGCGCGGGCCATCGATTTGGGCGGCATCCAGTTTCGCACCTTAAACGCCAGCAAAGGCCCGGCAGTCAGGGCGACCCGCGCGCAGGCGGATCGTCAGCTGTACAAGCAAGCGGTAAGAACGGCGCTGGAAAACCAGCCGAATTTGGCCTTGTTTCAGCAAACCGTGTCCGATTTGATCGTCGAAGGCGACAGGGTCGCCGGCGTCAAAACCCAAATGGGTTTGAACTTCAGCGCAAGAGCCGTGGTTTTAACCACCGGCACTTTCTTGGGCGGCAAAATCCATATCGGTCTGGAAAATTACAGCGGCGGCCGTGCGGGCGATTCGGCCTCGATTGCGTTGGCCGAGCGCTTAAGAGAATTACCGTTCAGGATCGACCGCTTAAAAACCGGTACGCCGCCGCGTATCGACGGCCGCACCATCGATTTTGGCAAACTCGAAGAACAGCATGGCGACGATCCGGTACCGGTGTTTTCGTTTACCGGCAAGCCGGAACAGCATCCCCGGCAAATTCCCTGCCATATCACCCGGACCAATACTAAAACCCACGATATTATCCGCTCCGGCCTGGATAGGTCGCCGCTGTATTCGGGCATTATCGAAGGCGTCGGGCCGCGTTATTGCCCGTCGATTGAAGATAAAGTCGTGCGTTTTGCCGACCGCGATTCGCACCAGATTTTTGTCGAGCCGGAAGGCTTGAATACTCATGAAATTTACCCGAACGGCATCTCGACCAGCCTGCCTTTCGATGTGCAGTATGAGTTCGTGCGCTCAATGTTGGGTTTTGAAAACGCCGAAATCGTTCGCCCCGGTTATGCCATCGAATATGATTTTTTCGATCCCCGAGATTTGAAATCGTCGCTGGAAACCAAGCACATGAAAGCGCTGTTTTTCGCCGGGCAAGTCAACGGCACCACCGGTTATGAAGAAGCGGCGGCGCAAGGCCTGATTGCCGGACTTAATGCTGCACGCTGTGTGCAAGGCTTGGACAGTTGGTGTCCGGGACGCGATGAGGCCTATATCGGCGTGATGATCGACGACCTGATTACGCGCGGCACCCAAGAGCCGTATCGGATGTTTACCAGCCGTGCGGAATACCGCTTATTGCTGCGGGAAGACAATGCCGATTTGCGCCTGACCGAAACAGGCCGGGCATTGGGTTTGGTTGACGATCAACGCTGGCAGGCTTTCGAGATTAAACGCGCCGCTATTAGCGCATTGCAGGGCGACCTGAAAAAAAAATGGGTCAGAACCGAAACCGAAGAAGCGGCTCAAGTCGAGCAATATTGGGGCAAGCCGCTGTTGCGCGAAGCCAATTTGATGGATTTGCTGCGCCGCCCGGAAGTCGATGTTCAACAGTTGCTGTCATTTCTGGACGGCACAGAGGGCATGGACCCGCAGGTTGCCGAACAAGTTGAAATCCAGGCCAAATACGCCGGTTATATCGACCGCCAGCAAACCGAGATCGACAAAGCTTTGCGCTACGATCATTTGCGTTTGCCCGAGATCATCGACTACAACGGCGTCCCCGGCCTGTCCAATGAAGTCAGCGAAAAACTCAAAAAACAGCGGCCGGAAACCTTGGGGCAAGCCTCACGCATTCCCGGCATTACCCCCGCCGCTATTTCCCTGTTACTGGTTTATCTGAAAAAGAAAAGCGCCTAATGGAAGACTGTCGAAAAATCCTGGCTGCCGGGATAGCCTCGTTAAATTTAGCCGTAACTGACGCGCAATTGGAGCAGTTGCTAAGCTTTATAAAGCTGATTGAAAAATGGAATAAAGCCTATAATCTGACCGCGATACGGGACCGGGAAGAGATGGCGCGGCTGCATATCCTGGATAGTCTCGCGATCATTCCGCATATGCAAGGCAAGAGGATTATCGATATCGGCACCGGCGCCGGTTTGCCGGGCATTCCGTTGGCGATTTGCTTGCCTGAAATCGATTTCACTTTGCTGGACAGCAACGCCAAAAAAACCCGTTTTGTGCAACAGGCGATCCTGGAATTAAAGCTTAACAACGCCGCCGTTCTGCACAGCCGCGTCGAAGATTATCATCCCGAACACGCGTATGACGCGGTTCTCACCCGGGCGTTTGCCGCATTAGCCGACATCGTTAAATTAACCGCTCATTTGCCGGGTAAGAACGGCGTATTGCTGGCGATGAAAGGACAAAATATGGATGCGGAGTTGGCACAGATAAGCGCAAAAAAATCGGTTATCCCGGTGAGCGTTCCCGGAACCGATGTTGAAAGATGTTTAGTACGAATAGAATTGCCTGAACAGGCCGAGGTAAGGTAGTGGGAAAAATAATTGCAGTCACCAATCAAAAAGGCGGCGTAGGAAAAACGACCACCAGCGTCAATCTGGCGGCTTCACTGGCTGCGGCTCACCGCCGCGTGTTGCTGGTGGATCTCGATCCGCAAGGCAATGCGGCGATGGGCTGCGGTGTGGATAAGCAGGAAGTGAAATATTCCAGCTACGATTTATTGATGGACGAAGTGCCGGCCGCGGAAACCGTCATTACCATCCCGGACATCGGGTTTTCGGTGATTCCCGGCAATTCCGACTTGACCGCGGCGGAAGTGCAGCTGATCCAGGCGGAGCGCAAGGAATTGCGTTTAGCCGAGGCCTTGATGCCGATTAAATCTCAGTATGATTTTATTTTGATCGACTGCCCGCCTTCTTTAAATATGCTGACCTTAAACGCAATGGTCGCGGCCGACAGCCTGTTGATACCGATGCAATGCGAGTATTATGCGCTGGAAGGCTTGTCCGCGTTAATGAGCACCTTGAAAAACATTCAGGATACCGTCAACCCGGCCTTGCATTTAGAGGGTATTTTAAGAACCATGTTCGATGACAGAAACCGCCTAACCAAGGACGTATCGGAACAATTGATCCGCTATTTCGGCGATAAAGTATTTAGAACCTGCATTCCGAGAAATATCCGATTGGCGGAAGCCCCAAGTCATGGTTTGCCGGTATTGAGCTATGACAAGGCATCGCGTGGAGCCGTGGCTTATATTGCATTGGCGGGTGAAATGATCAGAAAAGAAAAACACAGCGTATGAATTTAAAAAAACGTGGCTTAGGCCGGGGGCTTGAAGCCTTGTTGGTGGATGTTGGCGCTAAAGAAGAACACGCGCTGTCGGAAACGATAACATCGGCTGATTTTCAGCCGGTACAGGATGAAGCTTCATCGGAGCCGGTCATTATTGCCGGGCATAGCGCGACCGAAGCGAAAACCGAGGAAGTCGACGGCCGAACCGCGATGGTGGTTGAATTATTTAAAAGCATTCAACGCGAGCATCTGGTGCTACTGGAAGAAGCCGAGGTTTTAAGAAAAATGATTGATGAATTCGAATCGATCATTCGCGCCGATCTTTGATAGATCAGAACCAAAACATAGCCCGGCTCGCAGGGGGCACTGCCATTAAGTTAAGGCTGGACAAGTCCCTTCTCCCTCCGGGAGAAGGTTAGGATGAGGGGATCAAATA
>JAPLRU010000137.1 GCA_026399025.1 Methylobacter sp. | reverse complement strand
TACACTCAGCTGTATAAGGCGCGCACGGCACGCCCTACGCAGAAATCCGCTGTATCGGCAAGACCCAGCCGATGCCGGTAATCAGCATATCAACTTCCGAGTGGCTTATGCGTTTTAGCCGAGAAGATATGCCTCACTTACCGGTTCGCCCGAAAACGCTGGTATTGGCGATACGCGCATTGATTGCCGGAAGCTTTGCGGTGACGGTGTCGCAAGCCCGCGCCGAACTGCCGGTACCGTCAAACCCGGTCGCGCTGTCGAACACGCCTATCGATATTGCTACACAAGGCCAAGCGAGCGCGGCCATTTCCGGCAATGCGATGACCATCACCCAGGGCACCGACAAAGCCCGCATAGACTGGCAAAGCTTTAATGTCGGCGCGGAAAACAGCGTGCGTTTCGATCAGCCGTCATCGACGGCGGTCGCATTAAACACTATCCACCAAGCCGATCCCAGCCGGATCATGGGTTCGTTGACCGCCAACGGCCAAGTTTATCTGGTCAACCAGAATGGCTTTGTGTTCGGCCAAAACTCGCAAATCAACGTCAACTCGCTGGTCGCCACCACGCTGGGCATTAGCGACAGCGTCTTCCAAAACGGCATCACCAAGGCCTTCGATAATAACGGCACGGCGGCCTTACAAGGCAACGGCGAGGTTTATCTCAAAGATAACCAAGGCAACTTGGTGCTCGATCAGCACGGAGAAAAAATCAAGATCCAGATCTTCATCGAGCCAGGCGCAAACATCAAAACCAACGCACCGGGCGGCCGCGTCATTATTGCAGCTCCCGTTGTCAACAACGCCGGAACCGTAGAAACACCCGACGGTCAAACCATATTGGCGGCGGCTAAAGACAAAGTGTATTTACAGGAAGCCGGTAGCGATTCGGATATACGCGGTTTGCTGGTCGAAGTCGGTACCGGCGGCGAAGTGAATAATGTCGGCAAAGTGCTGGCCGAGCGCGGCAACGCCAGCCTGATGGGGTTTGCGGTCAATCAACAGGGCATCGCTTCGGCGACGACTTCGGTCAGCCTGAACGGTTCGGTCCGCCTGCTCGCCCGCGAAGGCATACAAGACCCGTCAGGAACCGGCGGCAAATTACTGCCCAAAGCCACGCTCAGGACGACCGATCTCGATGACGGTCTGGGCCTGCAAGCCACCGTACATCTGGCGGGCGGCAGCTTGACCAAGGTTGATTTGGATGCCGATAAAACCGCCACAGCGATTGATGCGCAGGCGCAAAACCGCTCGCAGATCGAAATCGGCGGGCATGACGTTTATCTGCATGATAAGTCTACGGTGCAGGCGAAATCCGGCAACATTGCTATCACCGCCATCGATAATCCCGCCGACAGCAGCGAAAAAGGCGATGCGCGGATTTTCATGGAATCGGGCAGCACCATCGATGCATCGGGCGTCAAAGACGTGCAACTGCCTATGCAGCGCAATGTAGTCAAGGTCGAATTGCGCAAAAACGAATTGAGAGATGCCCCGTTACAGCGCGACGGCGTGCTCTACGGACAGACGGTTGCGGTTGATGTTCGCGATGCGGCATTGACGCGCGACGCCGACGGCAAGCTGACCGGCGCATCGATACCGGTAGCCGACATCAAAGGCGCGGTAGATCGCATTGCCCGTAATATCGACGAGCGCAGCAGTTCCGGCGGAACAGTGAATTTAAAATCCAGCGGCGATGTTATTACCCAATCCGGCAGCGTTATCGATTTTTCCGGCGGCTCGGTGGCTTATCAGGACGGCACTATCGAAACCACCAAGCTGGTTGCCGATGGCAGGATTTACGATATTTCAACAGCCGATGCCGACCGCCATTACGACAGTATTCTGGGCCTGATTACCGATACTCACCCTAAATGGGGCGTTAGCGAAAGCTGGACTATTCCGGGTCTTGGCGTTAAACATTTTGAAACCGGTTATATCGAAGGCAAGGCGGGCGGCACTTTGACGATTGCCGCTTACGAAACCCGGCTGGACGGCTCGTTAAATGGCGCAACCGTTGCCGGAACTTTGCAGAGAACGGCTGAGCAACGGGCGGCAGGCAGTACGCTGGCAATCGATTTAAACAATAACACTGTGTTCGGCAAGCAGGACGTGGTTTTTAATAAGAGCGCGGCCTTAATCGATACCGGCTTCGATAAGCCCTTGCCGAGAAAGGGCGACGGCTCCACCGAAGCCGCTGCTTTGGCTATCGACGCCGGTTTGTTCAAACGCTCCGGCATCACTAATGTCAGCATCAAAACCAACGGCGCGGTCAGCCTGCAAAAAGAGGCGCGCTTGGAGTTGCCGGTGGACGGCAGTTTGAACCTGTCGGCGGCCGGTTTTGATATGCAGGGTTCGATTATCGCGCCGTCCGGCCAAGTCAGTTTGAAACCTATCAGCATCGCCGATACGGTGTTGCCCGGAGCAATCACGCTGGGCAGCTCCGCTGTAATTGATGTTTCGGGGCTTTGGCTTAATGACGTGCTGGACAGCCAACAGGGCAAGCCTTTAGGCGCTATTGCCAGTAACGGCGGCAGCGTCACCCTGGTTGCCGAGCAAGCCGATTTGCGGCTCGAATCCGGCAGCCGCATCGATGTCAGCGGCGGCGCTTGGCTGGATAACACATCCCGCATCGCACCCGGACCGGGCGGCAGCATTAAGTTGACGGCCGCGACTCACGATGGCGGCGGCGCGTCTTCCAGCCTGATCCTCGACGGCGAAGTCGCGGGTTGGGGCATCGCGCAGGGCGGCAGCTTGGATCTTAGCAGCAATGAAGTGATCATCGGTTCCGCCGGCGATGCGCCGGTACGGACAGGAACCAGCACGACGCCGCTGATACTGCACCCGGACTTTTTTCAACAAGGCGGTTTTGCCGATTACCGCATCGATTCGAATCTCTACGGCCTGAAAGTGGCCGATAACGCCCAACTCAAACCGCAGCAACATAATTTGCGGGTGGACAGCGCGGCGGCAACTCAAGCATCCGGCAGCGATTTGCAAAGCTTCAGCAGCGTTGTCACTTTGCCGGAAACCGAGCGCAATCCGGCCAAACTGAAATTATCGTTTACCGAATTGTTAGCCCAAAACCGCAAAGAATCGCTCAGCATAGGGCAGGGCGCATTGATCCAAACAGACAGTGCCGGAACTGTCGAACTGGATTCGGACACCTCGGTTTTTGTCGACGGCACGATTAGCGCGCCGGGCGGCACTATCGCCATTAACATCAATACGCCGAGCAGCGGCGACAAGGGCTTTTTCGATGCCCAAGGCATTTGGCTGGGTGAGAAAAGCGCTTTATTAGCGAAAGGCGTATTCAAACCGGAACTGAACGCTTACGGATTAAAAACCGGTGAAGTATTGTCCGGCGGCAACATTGCACTGACAGCCAAGCGCGGCTACATCGTCAGCCGCTCGGGTTCTGTGATGGATGTATCCGGCAGTTCGGAAACCCTCGATTTTCAGCAAGCGACTGGAATCGTGTCCGAAATAATCGGGTCAAACGGCGGAACTATCCGGCTCAAAGCCGGTGAAGGCATACTGGCCGACGGCACGCTGATAGCCAAAGAAGGCGGCAGCGGCGCAGCGGGTGGAACCCTGTCGGTTGAATTGAATCGCGGCCTGCGCAACAAACCATTGCTGCCTATCAGCGCCGGTTTATTCCCGGATGACGTCAATCCCGCATTACCGCGAAGCATCGTGATTTCGGCCGATAATGAAAGCGCTATTCCCGATGAGCCGGCGCAAGGCGGCAGCATTGCTTCCGGCACTTACAGCGGCCGGGCTTTATTCAAGGATGGGCAAATCAACAGCGCCGGTTTCGATTCGTTATTATTCAAAACCGATGTCCTCGGCGCTAACGGAAACTACGCAGGCAGCATTCGTTTTAATGGCGATGTGCAATTGGCTGCGACCCGGCAAATCGTGCTCGATACCCCGACCCTGCAAACCACGGACGGTCACATTAGTTTGAACACCGCTTACGCGGCGCTCGGTTCGACGCAAAGTCGCATAGACACCGATTTGGGCAATGCCGAGTTTTCAACCACGCTGACTGCGGACGCCAAAACCGGGCCGGGCCATTTCAGCGTCAATGCCCAAGGTATTGATCTGATCGGCGGTTTAAGTTTTAACGGCTTTAATCAGGTTAATCTGAACGCTCTAGGCGATGTCCGCACGGTCGGCATCCGGGTTAGGCCGGATACCAAGGATTATCTGGGCGAGTTCAAACTGTCCGGCGATTTGACCATCCAAGCCGCTCAGCTGTATCCGGCTACGCTGAGTCATTACAGCCTTTCCGTGATTGGTTCCGGCGAGCGCACGCTGACGATTGAAAAAAGCGGCGGGACGCCTGCGCCGGTTTATTCGGCAGGCGGCAGTTTGACTCTCGCCGCGCCGAATATCATTCAGCAAGGCGTGGTCAAAGTTCCGTTCGGCTCATTGGCGCTGAATGCCGATAACAATCTAACTTTGGCGGCGGGCAGTTTGACTTCGGTTTCCGGCGACGGCTTGACCATTCCGTTCGGCCAAGGTTCGGGCGGCTTGAACTGGCTGTATCTGCTGGACAGCAGCGGTAATACCAATAGTGTGATCGACAGCCCGCCGGAAAAACGCCTTAGTTTGACCGGCAAAGATGTGGCTTTGAATGACGGCGCTAAGGTTGACCTGTCCGGCGGCGGCGATCTTTACGCTTATGAATTTATTACCGGGCCCGGCGGTTCTACCGATGTGCTGGACGCCAATTCGGCGGGATATACGCAAAAATTCGCAGTGTTGCCGAATCTGGGCAATGCGCTGACGCCTTACGATCCGCAGGAGTTTTCCGCATCGGGCCTTAGCGTCGGCGACAGCGTTTATCTTAGCGCCGGTTCAGGTTTGGCGGCGGGCTGGTATACGCTGCTACCGGCGCATTATGCGCTGTTGCCCGGCGCTTATCTGGTCACGCCGAAATCCGGAACAGAGGATATGCTGCCCGGTCAAACGGTCATGGATCTGGCCGGAACCGCTATCGTCGCCGGTCGTTACGGCGCAGCCGGCACCCAGGATGCGCGCCGGCAGGGCTTTGCGGTGGAACCCGGCGCTATTGCGCGTAGCCGTTCCCAATACACCGATTATTTAGCCGATCCGTTCTTCTCAGCTAAGGCTGCAACTCAGGGCGTAGCGGTTTCGGCTTTGCCTAAAGATGCCGGAAGTTTGGCGATTAGCGCGCAAACCGGTTTGTCGCTGGGCGCGGATTTGGCTGCGGCGCCCGCAGGCAACGGCAGGGGAGGGCAGGTTGACATCAGCGCCGATCATCTGGCCATCGTCGGCCGCCGTGAAGATCTGGCGACCGGCGCTTCCGGCACTGTCAATCTATTGGCCGACGATCTGAACAAGCTGGATGCGCCGAGTCTGTTGCTGGGCGGCGTGCGCAGTAAAATCAAAAACGGCCAACGGGTGACGGTTTCGTCGCAAACTTTAGCGATAGAAGGCGATGCGATTTTACACGGCGATGAAATTTTGCTCGCGGCGAAAAACGAGCTGAAGATTAAATCCGGCGCGGTGGTCGCCAGTTCCGGCAAAAACAGCGGCGACGGTATCGATCTTTCGATCTCGAATGCCGGTAAAAATAACAGCGACGGCGCGTTGCTGCGGCTGTCCTCGTCCGGTCTGGCGGAATTGACTCGCGATAAAACGGTAACCGGAAAAACCGGAACGCTGATTGTAGAAGCCGGGGCGCATTTGCAATCGGATAACTCGATGCTGCTGGATTCTACCAAAGACACGGTTTTCGACGGGGCTATTGATATGCAGGGCGGCGCGCTGGCCTTGAAAGCAAGCAAAATCAGCCTCGGCGATGCGCCGAACGATACTTCCGGCCTGGTTTTATCGGCGACGCAATTTAATTTGGATGAATTAAAACTGACCAGTGCCGGCGGTCTTGACCTGTACGGCAATGTTGCGGTCAATAGCGGCTTGCTCAGCATTGATGCGGCGCAAATCAACGGCTTTAATAATGCGGGAACCGGCGCAGTGTTGACGGCGGATGCCATTCAATTAACCAACACCGCTTCGAAAGCAAGCGTTGGCGGTAACGGCAGCGGCACATTGACGCTGAACGCCGCAGAGATTCAATTGGGTAGCGGCAATTATGCGATTAACGGTTTTGCCAAGGTTAATTTGAACGCGGTAAATGCGCTCAAGGGCTTGGGGCAAACGCTTGATCCCATCACCGGCCAAAGTTCGTTGACCGACGCCGGGACCTTGAAAGTCGCAGGCGATGTGCATTTGAATGCCGGTCATTTCATCGGCGACGCGGGTGCTACAACCGGCATAGATGCAAGCGGTTATCAGGTAACGCTTAACTCTCCCGGCGCTGAAAATAATTCAGGGGCCGGTGGACTGGGCGTAAGCTGGTCTATCATCGGCGACGCGATTACCGGCAACGGGCGCTTCGATCTGCCCTCAGGCATCTTAAAACTCACCGCTTTAAACGGCGATATTGCCTTGAACAGCGGTTCGCGTATCGATGTGTCGGGCCGGGCGATAAGCTTTGCCGAGCTGAATAAATTTTCCTCCGCAGGCAGCGTGTTGTTATCGGCCCCGCAAGGCAATATTAATCTTGCCGACGGCGCCGACATTAATCTGGCCGGTGCGGCGAACGGCCCGGAACAAGCCGGAGATGCGGGCTTGCTGGACATCAGCGTTCCGCTAGGCCGGTTCAATTGGGACGGAGCTGTTACTGCACAGAGCTATGCCGCTTTCAAGCAAGGCAAATTCCGGCTCGATGCCGACAGTTTCGGCGATTTCTCGGCGCTTAACAGCAAACTGTCCAAGGCCGGTTTCAATGAAGAATTGATATTGCAGCAACGCAGCGGCGACGTGACTCTGGCTGAAACCGACAGCGTTAATGCACACCGCTTTCAATTATCGGCCGATCAGGGCAGCGTCGTTATCGCCGGAAGCATCAACGCCGACGACAGCAAAGCGGGGGATGTAGCCATTTACGGTAGAAACGGTATCACGCTGGCCGCAAGCGGCAAAATCGTAGCTACCGGAGCCGACGGCGGTAGCGTCACGCTGGATACGGTACACCGCGACGATACCGGCAGCGGTCTGCTGGACCTATCGCAAACCGGCGGCGTTATCGATGTCTCCGGCGGTACGGTGCATTTGCGCACGGGTCGGGACGACGCTGTGCATAGCGTCGCCGTGACTGACATCAACAGCCGTATCTCCGGTCGCACCACGCTGGAAGCCACCCGCGTTTACGACGGTTTAGCGCTGATTAAAGACGCCACTATGGCCGCGTGGCAAAAAGACACCGGTAACTTTATGAAAGCACCGCCGACCTTGGCAAATGCTTCCGGTACGGAAATAACGCTGTTGCCGGGTATCGAAATCCGCGGCAGCGGCAATTTAACGCTGGCAAACCGTTGGGATTTGATGAGCTGGCGTTATAACGATGCGCACGGCGACAAAACCCTGCCGGGTTTTCTGACCTTAAGAGCCGCTACCGATTTAAATATTAACGCGACGCTAAGCGATGCGTTCGCCACGGCATTGCTGCCCGGCCAAACTTCAACCCAGTTGCAGGACCTGCTGCAACCCGGACTGTCATGGAGCTATAACTTGATTGCCGGCGGCGATGTTAATCTGGCCAATAGTTATCTGGCTCCCGATCCTTATGGTTTCGGGCAGAAAGTCAGCACTCAGGTGATGGTCAGGACCGGTACCGGCAGCATCGATATAGCCGCAGGCGGCGATATTCATTTTGTCGCTAACGCCAACGACCCCAGCGCGGCGGCAGCGGTTTACACGATGGGTAAGCCTGCCGACTATACCCGCGGCCAATTATTGAGCGGCCTAGTGCCGGGCGTACCGCCTAAATTGACCGGCGAGAGCGATGCCGATTACCTGAACCGGCTCGACCCTGAGCAAATGAACACCTTGCTGCGTTACGGTTATTTTAGCGAAACCTTGCTGGGCCTGGTTTTCGCGATTGCCGAATACCCGACTCAAGGCGGCGCTATCGGCTTGCATGCGGGCGGCAATATCGACGGCATCGCTACCGGCCAGCAAACCGGCGACTGGCTGGTGCGTAGCGGCGTAATCGACGCCAACCACCGACCGACCGCTTGGGGTATTAATGTCAGCGGTGATCGCACTGCGGCCGTCAACGGCATTTCCTCGAAAGGCAAACGCTATTTCAACCAGAATGTCGGCGCGTTGGGCGGCGGCGATGTCATCGTCGAAGCGGGCGGCGACGTGCGCAATCTATCGGTGATGCTGCCGACCACGGGCAAACCGTTCGGCCAGTTAAGCGCGGCGGCCAATCAATGGACGCAAAACGGCACGGTCATCAATGGCGGCGGCGATTTAGAGCTTAGCGCAGGCAACGACATTATCGGCGGCGAATATTATGTCGGCCTCGGTACCGGCACTTTGAATGCAGGCGGCAGTGTGGCGCGCTCGGCAAACAATCTGGGCGCTATGCTTGAACTGGGCGACGGCAGTTTTACTGTGCAGGCTCGGCAAGATGTGGTTGTCGCCTCGGTTTTTAATCCTACCGTGCTCAAGCAAAGCGGCGTATTGCCGTTGGCGGCGGGCGGCGATTCGCTGTTTTTTACTTATAACGACGCTAGTGCGGTCAATCTGACCGCGACAGCGGGCAATGGCGTATTGCAAAACGATACCGATGCGATTCGCTTAGCCAAAAACCTCGATACCAGCGCTTCGTCAGGCTTCGAGTATGCCGTCTATCCCGGAACGTTACGCGCTGCGGCCTTGTCCGGCGATATTCGCATCGACCGGTCGATGACTTTGTTTCCTTCGGCGCAAGGCCAATTGGAATTGCTGGCGAACCGCAATATCGGCACCGATAGCGATGCCGCGCAATTGATCAATATTAATATGTCCGATGCCGCTCCGGCCTTTCTGCCCGGCGTTAATGCGCCCGCACAGCAGCTCGAAGGCAGTCTGAGCGACGGCTTGATTCGAGCCCGTGAACGGCTGGACCCGTCCACGCCGGATGCGACGTTGATTCATGCAGCCGTGCCGCTGCATGAGGGCGATAGCTCAAAACCGGCGATTATCGCCAAACTGGGCGACATCGCTTTCGCTTCCAGTTCGGAGGTGACCTTCTTTTTGCCCCAGGCCTCCGAATTTATCGCAGGCAGGGATATTACTAACCTGAGTTTGTCCGGACAGAACTTGTCGCTTAGCGATGTTACTCAGGTTAAAGCCGGGCGCGATATAAGCTTCGATGCGCTGATCGACGGCGACGGCATCGTGCAAGCCAATGACAAACAAATCGAACTGGGCGGGCCGGGGCAGTTGCAAATCCAGGCCGGGCGAACTATCGGTTTGGGCGGTTCAGCCGGTATTAACACCATCGGCAACACCAAAAACGCGGCGTTATCGGCTGTCGGCGGTGCGACTATTAACCTGTTGGCCGGTGTTGTAGGTCAAGTCGATTATGCAGGGTTCATAGCCAAATATTTCACCCTGGATAGCGTCTATCTCGATAAGTTGAAGATTGAAGGCGATAACGCTGTCGCCGGTTTAACGCCCGAACAAAAGCTTAATTATCTGCAACAACTGCCGGATGCGCGTAAACAAAAGCTGTTGCTGGACGTGCTGTTTAGCGAAATCAAATTGTCGGCTTCAGCCGCTGCCGCAGCCCCGGAAGCCGAGCGCAAAGCGTTATATCGGCAAGGCTTCGATGCGATTGCGGCGTTGTTTCCGGACAGCCATTATCAAGGCGATTTGTCGCTGGTGTTCAGCCAGATTAAAACCTTGGCGGGCGGCGGCATTAATCTGGCGGTGCCGGGCGGAACCGTTAACGTAGGGTTGGCCGGAAAAGTCGGCGGCATTCAAAAAGGCGCTGACGAACTCGGCATCGTCGCCCAACAGCAAGGCGATGTAAACGCATTCAGTGCGGGCGACTTCAATGTCAATCAATCCCGCGTGTTCACGATGGGCGGCGGCGACATCGCCATCTGGTCGTCTAAAGGCAATATCGATGCCGGTAAAGGCGCGAAATCGGCTATTTCCGCGCCCGCGCCGATTACCGGCGTCGATGCGAAGGGCAATATCGTTACGATTTTCCCGCCGATTGTTTCGGGTAGCGGCATCCAGACTATTAATCCGCAGGATAAAAGCCAAAAGCAAGGCAATGTCTACCTGGCTGCGCCGACCGGTATTGTCGATGCCGGAGAAGCCGGTATCAGCGGCGGGCAAATCGTTATTGCGGCGACGGCTGTGGTCGGCGCGTCCAATATCTCGGCTTCCGGCAGTTCGGTCGGTGTACCGACTGCGGTTGCGCCGCCGTCGGTACCGGCCGGAGCTGCCGGCGCCGCAACCAGCGCCGCCAAATCGGCGACGCAAACGAATGACAATGATGACAACAACAAGAATAGCGACAGCGACAAGGCAAAATCCGCCGTCAGCATGATCAGCGCCGATGTGGTCGGGTACGGCGATTGCAGTGTTGCGGATGTGCGCGAAGGCAAGGCGGGGTGTGGCGGTTGATTGAGTCCCCAAGCGGAAACAAAGCCGTAGGGCGTGCCGTGCGCGCCTTATAACCGCCACGGGGTTAAAGTTTTTATAGTTCCCACGCTCCGGCGTGGGAATTCAGTCTGCAACGCTCCAGCGTTGCGGGACGCTGGAGCGTCTACCACTGCATTCCCACGCCGGAGCGTGGGAACGATGCAAATGCTCTTAGTTTTTTAATTAAACAAACTTAAATCATGAAAAAAATCACCTATAAATCGCTCAAACTGGGCTTAATCCTTTTTTTGCTACCGACGGTCGCTTTGGCTTGGTGGAATAACGACTGGTCATCGCGCAAGCCGTTGACGCTGGATGCAGGCGCTACCGGCGCGGACATTCAGGAAACCCTCAGCGATTTTCCGCTGCTGCTGCGTTTGCATACCGGCAATTTCGGCTATTTCGCCGAGCTTGCCGAAAACGGCAAAGACTTGCGCTTTATGATCGATGACAAGACCGCGCTGAAACACCATGTCGAAAAAGTCGACGCGCCGGCCGAACTGGGCTTGGTCTGGATCAAGCTGCCGACCGTGCGCGGCGGCGTCAGCACCGATGCGTTCTCTATGTATTATGGTAACGCCAATGCCCCAGATGCTTCCGATGCCAAAGGTATTTACGATGTCAATCAGGCGCTGGCCTTCCATTTCAACGAAGGCGAAACCTTGCCGCAGGACGCCACCGCTTACGCCGTTCATGCGACGGCATCCAAAGCCAGCATAGACCCGGCGGGCTGGATAGGCGCGGCGGCAAAATTCGACGGGCAGGGCGGCATCAACGTAGCCGCCAACCCCGCATTGGCGGTTAATCCTGACAGCGGTTGGACCTTCAATACTTGGGCGAAAATCGATCAGCCCCAGCAAAACGCGGTGCTGGTTCAGGCCAAGGACTCCGCTGCTCAGCTTGAATTGGTCGTACAGAATTCTGCAATCAGCGCGCGTTATCAGGGTGCTGACGGCGTGGCTGCACAGACCGCGCCGTTTGTAATCACCCTGAGCCAATGGCAACACATCGCGGTAGTCGCCGGGAAAGACAATCTGGCGCTGTACCTGAACGGTCAACGCGTTGCCGATACGGCTATCCGGCTGGCGGCGATGAACCCGGCGGTCGCGATTGCCGACCAGGGCTTTATCGGCCTGCTCGATGAAGTGCAAATCGCCAAACAGGCGCGTAGCGCCGATTGGATCAAGCTGCAGTTCCGCAGCCAAAGCCCCGATTTCGCCGTCGTCAATTTCGGCCAGGATGAGTCCGGCGGCGACTCCGAAGGCCCGAATTATTTCGTCATCATTCTGCAAAGTTTGACCGTGGACGGCTGGGTGGTTATCGCGCTGTGCGGCGTGATGTTTGTGATCAGTCTGCTGGTGATGATAGGCAAAGGTCTGGCCTTGAAACGGGCGACCAAGGATAACGCCGCGTTTCTTGCACAATACCGCAATGTCGATGCGTCGAATCTCGGCGCGCTGGATCGGGATGAGAGCGAAGACGAGCAGGAAATCGGCGATTCCGAATTCCTATCCTCGATTATCGGCAAGCACGATCATTTCCAGGGTTCGCCGATTTACCATGTTTACCATGCCGGTGTGCATGAGCTGAAAAATAACTTCGGCAGTAGCGATATCAATACTGTGTTGACGCCCGAAGCGTTGAATCTGGTACGGACCCGGTTGGATGCGGCGGTGGTGCGCGAAAGTCAAAAGCTGAACAAGAATATGGTGTTGCTGACTATCGCCATTTCCGGCGGTCCGTTTCTGGGCCTGTTGGGCACGGTAATGGGGGTCATGATTACCTTCGCGGTGATCGCCGCGACCGGCGACGTCAACATCAACTCGATTGCGCCCGGTATTTCCGGCGCGTTGGCGGCTACGGTCGCAGGTCTCGCGGTCGCGATTCCGGCATTGTTCGCCTACAACTATTTACTGACCCAGATCAAGGATGTGACCGCCGATATGCACGTTTTCACTGATGAATTCCTGGCGATGATTTCCAAGCGTATCGCCGATCGCCAACGCGGAGATGGCGGTTTGAGCGTGGTATTTACCGATGAATTCATCAATATCATCGCCGAACGCATCGCCAAACAACAGGAAGCGCAGTCATGAAAGTCGGCGAAGAGGGCAAGGTTTACGACGACATCAACATAACGCCGATGCTGGATGTGGCGTATGTGCTGCTGCTGATTTTCATCATCATGACCACCGCGACGGTGCAGGGCATTACCGTGAACCTGCCGAAGGCCAGCAGCACTCCGGCCTTGTCCAAACCGAAGACCAAGGCGATTTCGATCACCAAGGACGGCACGATTTACCTGGACACTTACCCGGTCTCGCTCGCCGACCTGGAAACCCGGCTGGGCCAATACAAGGCCGCCACGCCGGATTTGCCGGTGGTGGTGAAAGCCGATGCCGCGGTCCAGTACGAAAAAGTTATCGAAGTGCTCGATGTGGTCACGCGGCTGGAAATCAGCCAGTTGGGCCTTGTGACCCAGAAGCTGGTCAAGTAGGCGTTTATGGATCAATACAAACGCTGGCTGCGTAATCTGCCGTTGCTGATCGGCATTGCTTTGACGCTGGTCATCGCGGTAGCGGTGTATTTTCTTCAGGATACGTTCCAGAAACCGGCGCAAACCAAAAAGCAGATTCAGCAGATTACCATGATACAACCGCCGCCTCCGCCCCCGCCACCGCCGCCGGAGCTGCAAAAACCGCCTGAAGCGGAGCCGGAAAAACTGCCCGAGCCGGAGCCTGAAAAAGAGCCGGAACCGGCACCGGAAGAAGCTGAACAGCCTCCCGGAGAGGAATTGGGCGTGGATGCCGAAGGCGGCGCAGGATCGGACGGCTTCGGTCTGCTCGGCAAGAAAGGCGGGCGGGGCTTATTGGGCGGTAGCGGCGGTAGCGCGATTCTTTGGTATGGCGGTCAGGTTAAGCGGGAACTGGAGACCCAATTGCAAAGCAAGCTGGCGGACAGCAACGTAGGCAAATCCGCTTATACCGTGCAGCTGAATATCTGGATAGCGGCTGACGGCAGCGTCAACCGTGTTGAATTGTCCGGGCCCAGCGGCAAGCCCGATGTCGATCAGGCCATTCGGGCGGCATTGCCGAGCGTGCGCTTTTCGTTGCCGAAAGCGCCGCCGGAGAATATGCCGCAACCGTTGAAGATTCGGGTGACATCGAGGATTTAAAGGATGTCGCCGTTCGCGCCTTACGCTGGTTATCAAGCTGAAGAGACTATGAAAATATTCGTTTTAGAACAAAAGCAAAAGCATTCACCACGAAGGCACGAAGGACACGAAGTTTTCAATATGTTTTCAATGTACTGAGTTTAAATAATTATTTTCCTTCGTGCTCTTCGTGCCTTCGTGGTGAAGAGTTTTTTAAACCGATTTTGATAATACTTTTTACGCTGGTTCCCAAGCTCCTGCTTGGGAACCCAGTGAGCAAAGCTCCAGCTTTGCGAGACGGGAAGCTGGAGCTTCCTACACTGAATTCCCAAGCTGGAGCTTGGGAACTAGCGCCAAAACGAATACAACGCGTAGGCCGGAATAAACTCCGTATGCGCAGCCAACAAATACAACACAGTAATGAGAGTAAAAAAATGAAGACCCAAAAAACCTTGGCGGCCTTGTTGGCAAGCACGCTGATAGCGCCGGTAATGGCGGATGAGAAAGAAGAACTGCTCAAGCTCAAGCAAGAAATTGCCTCAGAGCGCGAGGAAGTGCTTAATCTCAAAAACACTACCGTCAATCTGATTGATATTTTCGTGCAGCAAGGTCTGCTGGATAAGCAAAAAGCCGAAACCTTGATGAAAGCGGCTAAAGTTAAGGGTGCGGCAGAGGCCAAACAGCAACTGGCAACAGAGGCCGTTGAACAAACCGCCGCAAAACCTAAAAATTCAAAAACCATCCGTGTCGCTTATGTTCCCGAATTCGTCAAAGAAGAAATCCGCCAGGAAGTGATAGCGGGCTTGACCGACAATGTAGTCAAAGAAGTTAAAGCCGATGCTAAAAAAGAACAATGGGGCGTCCCTGCCGCGTTGCCGGAATGGCTGGGCAACATCAAAATTTCCGGAGATATGCGTTTGCGCGCCCAGGATGATTTTTTTGGTTCGGATAATAGTCAAAATGCCTATCTGGATTACCTGAACATCAACCAAGATGGCGGCGTGTTGGCGGCGCAAACTAAAAACCAAGCCTATTTAAATACCACTAAAGACCGCTTGCGTTTGCGCGAGCGTTTTCGTCTTGCCATTGATGCGAAAATTACCGACGGCTTGACAGCCGGATTGCGTCTTTCGACCACCAATCAGTTCAGTCCGGTTTCCAGCAATCAAACCTTGGGCAACACGGCGGAAACCTATCAGGTCGCTATTGACCGGGCTTTCTTGCAATACGATTTTATCGATGGCAAAAACAACGACTGGTTCAGTCTCTACGGCGGACGTATCGCCAATCCGTGGATGTCCACGGAGATGGTCTACAGTCCCGATCTGAGTTTTGAAGGCTTTGCCGGGACCTTTCGCTGGCGCATGAACCAAACCGATCCGGTGGTGAAAAATTATCAACCGGCCCAAGCCAACAGCCGTTTCGGTTTGCAAATGGGACCGCAAACACCGGATAGCTTATTTTTGACGCTGGGCGCGTTTCCGATCCAGGAAGTTAATTTCTCGACCGGGGACAAATGGCTGTTCGGCGGCCAACTCGGCGCCGACTGGTTGGTGCATAACGATTCCCGATTGAAAGTCGCGGCCGCTTATTACGATTATAAAAATATTCGGGCGCGCGCCAATGCCCGCGACAGTTTCGCCAATGATTGGACCGCGCCGCAGTTCACGCAAAAAGGCAATACCAGGGTGCCGATCAATAGCAACGACGGTTTTAACAGCCGGTGTACCGACAGCCAAAGTTTGCAAGGCCAAGGTTGTTTGTTCGGTCTGGCCTCGGATTTTAAAATCTTCAATGCGACGCTTATGTATGATTTTGCCGATTTTGCGCCGACTCATGTCTTGGTGTCTCTGGATTATGCGAAAAACCTCGGCTATGACGCGAAGCGCATTGAGCGGGAATTTCCGGGTTATCTGGGCGCCGATAACAAAGCCAGAACCGATGCCGCACAAATCCGGCTTGATGTCGGCGATCAGGAAATCAGGCGCTTTAAGGATTGGAGCGCGATTATTGCCTATCGTTATATACAGCGCGACGCGGTGCTGGATGCGTTTACCGACACCATTTTTCATCAGGGCGGAACCGATGCTAAAGGTTGGATGATAGGCGGCAACTACGGTCTGGCTAAAAATACTTGGTTGATGTTCCGCTGGTTCAATACCGAAAGCATAGACGGCCCGCTGTTGAATATCGACACCGCCACCTTGGATCTGAACGTGCGCTTGTAACAGGAGATCGACATGATGCAAAACGCCAAAACCTGTTTACTGATGCTGATTTGTTTGCTGCATAACGCGCAAATCAGCGCCGCGCCCAAACAGGAAACGCCGGAACAGCAAGCCTTCAAAAAAGCCCAAGGCGTCGTGCGGCAGTTAAACGAAGAAAAGCGCGCGCTGGAAACGGAAAAAGCCGGATTGCTGGAGCAGGTGAAAAAACTCGAAAGCGTAGTCAAACAACTTGAGCCCTTACAAGGTCAGGTTGAGCAGCACAAAACCCAGGCGGAAAGCTTGCGTAACGCCAACGGCGCATTAGCAGCCCAATTGAACGGCGAACGCGAGAAACAACAGGCTTTACACGGCAAAATTAAAGATATAGTCGCGCAGGCCAAGCTTATCCAGAACGACAACCAGCTGTTGGTCGCTGCGGTCAACGAGCGCGAGCGTTGGATAAGCCAGTGCTCGGATAAAAACCGGCAACTGCTTGAAGCCAACCAGGCTTTGGTAGGTAAATATCAGGACAAAGGATTTTGGGATAATCTGGCCGAAATAGAACCGTTTACCGGCATCGGCAAAGTCGATAACCAAAACACTGCGGAAATTTACCAATTTAAACTGGAAGACCTTAAAGTTACGGCTTTTGTAGATGAAGCGGGCGCGGTGCGGCAAGAAAAAATCAAACAAGATGAAGCGGGGCCGGCTGATAGTAAAGCTAATTATAGAGTCCGGAATTAATATAGCGACGCAAAGTATGGATGGACTCGCTATCGTTCCCACGCCGGAGAGACTGTGAAAGTATTCGTTTTAGAACAAAAGCAAAAGCCTTCACCACGAAGACACGAAGGACACGAAGTTTTCAATACATTGAGTTTAAAGAATTATTTTTCCTTCGTGATCTTCGTGCCTTCGTGGTGAATAGATTTTTAAACTAATGTTGGTAATACTTTCACAGTCTCCGGAGCGTGGGAACGATGTCGCTTTATTCACTTCGGACGCTATAAGTGTCCTAACAAAGGCCGAAAAAGCCCGGCTTATGTTGAGTTAGCCGGGCTTTTTTGTGCTCTTTCCCAAGCAAGAGCTCTCATCGTTATACACAAGTCTTTAAAAGCACGTCCTCTGGCAACGCCGTTTTTGGACGCATTTAATAACGGATCAAGATGATTTCAATCGTCATGTCGATGACATTCATAGGAACCCGGTCAAGCACGGTTGGGTCTGCCAAGTTGCAGATTGGCCGCATTCGAGTTTTTTCAAGTTTGTAAAAATGGGCGTTTATCCCATGACTTGGGGGCATTCGGGTGAGCTTGATTTTGATGCGGGTGAGTAACCTGAATGATGCGCCTCCTGGCGTCGGTACATCCTATTTGGCGCATTTTATCGCGTTGTTCCTTGATGGCATTGGGGTAAGTTTTTCTCCGAATTTAATGTAATGACATTGTCAGTGCGCTTTGCTATAGTAAAATGCACCTTTAATAGGAGGGTAAAATTATGTTGAAATCGAACGAAACAGCCAATAAACGCGAGACGCTGAATATCCGTATTAAGCCCGAAGAACGTATGCTGATTGATCGTGCAGCTAAAGCGAGGGGAAACAATCGCACTGATTTTATTTTGAATGCCGCACGCTTAGCGGCCGAAGAAGTGCTGCTTGATCAGAAGACCATTACGGTCAGCCCTGAAATTTATGCGGAATTTGTTGCCAGATTGGACATGCCGCCTAGTTCCAATGAGCGGCTACGCAAGACCCTGCAAACGCCCGCTCCTTGGGACGATGCGTGACGCTTTCGCCTCCTGAGCCGTTGACTGTCCATCACGATACTGAGGCGTTTGCGTCCGGCGTAGAAAGTCTCGATACCTGGCTCAAGCGTCGAGCGATGAAAAATCAGGCTACCGGGGCGTCACGGACTTTTGTTGCCTGCGAAGATAGACGTGTCATAGCGTATTACGCTTTAGCTTCGAGCGCGATTACCGTTGATGACGCCTCCGGCCGCTTCAGTCGCAATATGCCAAATCCTATCCCCGTCGTGGTACTCGGTAGGCTGGCGGTAGACCGGTCATTGCATGGCAAAGGATTGGGGCGGGCGTTGGTAAGGGATGCCGGTCTCAGGGTCATACAGGCCGCCGATACCATTGGCATCCGAGGAATAATGGTTCGAGCGCTTTCGCTTGAAGCCAAGGCGTTTTATGAGCAGGTGGGTTTCGATCCGTCACCGCTGGATCCGATGCTGCTGATGGTAACGCTGGCCGACCTGAACTCAAGCCTCGGTTAAGCCGGCAAAATTATAATCAAGACAAAGTCCCGGAGGGTACGCTGTGCGTCAATACTGTTGATTTAAGGGGGACGCGCTCCTTCTCCAGAGGGAGAAGGCTGGGATGAGGGGGTTCAAATAAGCTTTTTTCCTTATTCTAATTTCCCCTCACCC
>JAPLRU010000078.1 GCA_026399025.1 Methylobacter sp. | reverse complement strand
GTTTATTTTATTCTCCTCACCCCAACCCTCTCCAGCAGGAGAGGGAGCTATGTCGACTTATAACTCATTGTATTTATAATGCAAAAAGTTGTGTAGATAGTTATGCCCTCCGGGAGAAGGTTAGGATAAGGGGATCAAATAAGGCTTTTTTTCCTTATTTTTATTCTCCTCGGCAACCGCTCCCTGCGTTGCTCTACCTCCTGCATCCGTGCAGTCGTCACCCCAACCCTCTCCAGCAGGAGAGGGAGCTTTTTTTTCTTAACTTAATGGCAGTGAGGCAAAGCCCGCACTCCGGCTATCGGTAAAATAAAAGCATCCTGCAATTACCTTAAATAACCCAATGCCGCAGCCGACTACGCGGTTTTCAACTGCAAGCTTAGGCCGATGTACGGTATAATCGTTTTATCTTCCAATTTAGGTCGCATTCATAAAATGGCTCAATTTTTTGAAATCCATCCGGAAAGTCCCCAGCTGCGCTTGATCCATCGGGCGGTAGAAATCCTTCGTAAAGGCGGCGTTATCGTTTACCCGACCGATTCCTCTTATGCGATTGCCTGTCATATTGGCGATAAGCAGGCGCTGGATAAAATCCGCCGTATCCGGCAATTGGACGATAAACACAACTTTACGCTGGTCTGCAAGGATCTGACGCAAGTGTCCATGTTTACTAAAATCAGCAACGATGCTTACCGATTGATTAAAGCATTAACGCCGGGACCGTTTACCTTTATTTTGGATGCGACCCGAGAAGTGCCTCGCCGTTTGCAACACCCGAAGAAAAAAACGGTCGGCATACGTGTTCCCGATCATCCGGTTGCGCAATTGCTGATTCAGGAATTGGGCGAGCCTTTGTTCAGTTCCACGCTGATGTTGCCGGGAGAAGAAGAGGCGCTGACCGATCCTTATGAAATTAGAGATAAACTGGAACACGAGCTGGATCTGGTGATCGACGCCGGTATTATCGAGTTTGAACAAACCACTATTATCGAATTTTCCGGAAATGGCGCCGAGATCGTCAGGCAGGGCAAAGGCCTGGCTCCGATGTTGGCTTAAGAGGATACGGACATGATGGATGAATTGACGCTGTTGCAACGCATAGTCGTTTGGATATTGCCGGTGATTTTTGCGATTACCGTGCATGAAGTCGCGCATGGCTGGGTGGCAAAACGATATGGCGATAACACCGCTTCGGCATTGGGCCGGTTAACGTTGAATCCGATCAAGCATGTCGACTTATTCGGCACCCTGATTATTCCCGGATTGCTGTTGCTCTCCGGTACCGGTTTTATTTTCGGTTGGGCCAAGCCGGTGCCGGTCGATGCGCGGAATTTTAAAAATCCGCTCCGCGATATGGCGGTCGTCGCTCTGGCGGGCCCGGTCTCCAATTTTTTGATGGCGCTTGGTTGGGCCTTGATTGCCCGGTTAGGCGTCAGCATAGGCGCACAGGCCGAAGCGATCTCACTGCCGCTTATTTACACAGGGGTGGCCGGTATTTCGATCAATCTGGTGTTGGCGCTGATTAACTTATTGCCGATTCCGCCGTTGGACGGCAGCCGGGTGTTATCGGGCATCTTGCCGAATTATTGGGCATGGCAATATAACCGGCTGGAACGTTTCGGCTTTATTATTTTATTGGCGTTGCTGTACACCAATACCTTAAGTTCAATATTGGCTGTTCCGTTGTTTGTTGCGCAAAAAGCATTTTTTTCAATTGCCGGATTGTAGTTTGATTTTTACCGCGGTTTACCAATCCTATTCCCTTTCTTGTATTCGCGAAGTTAACGCTTGAGCGAAGATGTACATCAATCCATGGTTGAAATTTTAGAGCCGTCGCCCACTTTGGCGATGGTCAACGGCGAACCTTTCAATAATCTGCCGGACGATCTTTATATTCCGCCCGATGCGCTGGAAGTGCTGCTGGAAACCTTTGAGGGGCCGCTGGATTTATTGCTGTACTTGATCCGCAGGCAAAACCTGGATGTGGTCAATATACCGATAGCCCAGATTACCCATCAATATATCGCCTATATTCAGATTATGGGCAAATTAAATCTGGAGCTGGCCGCGGAATATCTGGTGATGGCCGCGCTGCTGGCGGAAATCAAGTCGAGAATGCTGCTGCCCAGACCGCCCGAAGCGGAAGACGAAGAGGAAGACCCGAGAGCGACCTTGATTCGCAGGCTACAGGAATACGAACTGATTAAAGAGGCGGCCGAGGAAATCGATCGGTTGCCGCGAATTGAACGTGATATATTTGAAATCGGCGTCGATGTTTCGGCGCTAAAACACGGCAAACAAAACTTGCCTGATATCCAGCTCAAAGAAATGCTGTTCGCTTTTCAGGATGTACTTAAAAGAGTCGAGCAGCTCAGCCACCACCAAATTACCAAAGAACCTCTATCTGTCCGTGAACGCATGTCAACCATTCTGGAAAACCTTAAAGGAGCGGATAGTCTCCTTTTCTCGCAATTATTTGTCCGAAAAGAAGGTCGACACGGAGTCGTTGTCTCGTTTCTGGCCATCCTCGAACTCAGCAAAGAACGACTCATCGACATTATCCAGTCCGAACCCTTTGCCGAGTTACGCGTCAGAACCGCCGTCACCTGTACCGATAGTTGAACCGTTGCCGACAGCGGAGCCTTTGCCGCCTGCGCCTATTGCCGCTAAAGAACCTCCCGTAACCGAACAGCCCGAAATTAATATGGAAATTAAGCGTGTCGTTGAAGCTATTTTATTTGCCGCCAATCGCCCGATGACGTGCAAACAGGTGCAGCAGGTGTTCCCTGAAATCGAACAGCCGGAACTTCAGGAAATACAGGCGGCGTGCGAGGCGATTAAAGAAGATTACCGGCTCCGACCGATTGAATTAAAGCAGGTCGCCAGCGGTTATCGTTTTCAGGTCAAGCCGGAACTGTCGCGCTGGGTCTCCCGCTTATTCGAAGAAAAACCACCCAAATATTCCCGCGCCTTACTGGAAACTTTAGCCATTATCGCTTACCGGCAACCGGCCACACGCGGCGATATTGAAGATATTCGCGGTGTCGGCGTCAGTTCGAGCATTATTCATACGCTGCTGGAGCGCGAATGGATTCGGGTGGTGGCGCACAAAGAAGTGCCGGGCAGACCGGCTTTATACGGCACCACCAAACAATTTCTGGATTATTTTAATATTACGTCATTAACCGAACTGCCGACCTTGCAAGAAATTCAAGAACTTGCTCCGTCGTCAAAGCCTCCGCAACAACCCATGCAGGTAAAGAGTGAAGAGCAAGAAACCACCGCACAAATCGCCGAAACCATCGAACAATTCAGCGAAGCAGCCGAACCGGCCGCCGAAGCCGCAAACTGAAAGCAAGGCCGTCAAATCGCCCAAAAGCATTGACGCCGGCCAGTCAGCCGATGGAGAGCGCATCCAAAAAGTGCTGGCGCGCGGCGGCGTCGGCTCCCGGCGGGAAATCGAGCGCTGGATAGAAGAAGGACGCTTGAAAATTAACGGCAATCCGGTCGCTTTGGGCGACCGCCTGAAAAACGGCGATCATTTGCAGCTCAATGAGCGGGTTGTCCATTGGGAAAAATTCGTCGTCCAGCCCACCCGAGTGCTGCTTTACCATAAACCTGTCGGCGAAGTGGTAACCCGCCGCGATCCGGAAGGCCGCCCCGTAGTGTTTACGCAATTGCCGAAATTGGCGGTGAGCCGCTGGATTAGCGTGGGCCGTCTGGACATCAACACCTCGGGACTATTATTGGTGACCAATAACGGCGAGCTGGCTAATCGCTTAATGCATCCGTCAACGGAAGTGGAACGTGAATATGCGGTGCGTATTTTGGGTGAGGTGTCCGAGGCGACGTTGGAACGGCTCAAACAAGGCGTGGAACTTGAAGACGGCAAAGCCAAGTTTGACGAGATTCATTTTTTCGGCGGCGAAGGCGCCAATAAATGGTACAACGTGATCGTCACTGAAGGCCGCAACCGTTTGGTAAGACGCTTATGGGAATCTCAGGAAGTCATCGTCAGCCGCTTAATGCGGGTGCGCTACGGGCCTGTGGTCTTGCCGGAACGTTTGAAAACTCAGTCGTTCTATGAGCTGACCGATAAAGAACTGGAATTATTGTTCGAATTTGCGGGTATGCCGCCTGAAAAACCGGCCATCGCCAAACCCGAGCCTAAAGCGCATAAGCCCGTAAAACGCTAGCCGCTCATATACCGGACGCATTGACTTAAAATCCGGAAATAAGGTAACTCCCAATAATAAATCCCCCACAGCTATCGTTCCCACGCTCCGGCGTGGGAATGCAGTGGTAGACGCTCCAGCGTCCCGCAACGCTGGAACGTTGCAGACTGAATTCCCACGCCGGAGAGACTGTGAAAGTATTCGTTTTAGAACAAAAGCAAAAGCCTTCACCACGAAGACACGAAGGACACGAAGTTTTTAATACGTTGAGTTTAATCAATTATTTTTTCTTCGTGCACTTCGTGTCTTCGTGGTGACTAGGTTTTTAAACTGATTTTGATAATACTTTCACAGTCTCCGGAGCGTGGGAACTATAAAAAGTCTGTTCAAGGCAGGACGTAGGCCGGAATAAGCCCGCCCGGCGATAGCCAGGGTGGGCGTTTCCGGCACTCCCAAGCCTCGGGATGCCGGAAACGCCGGTCCTGCGCTAAAGCGCGGACCGGCTTACTTGTGCCCTGTGGGTATTCCGGCCTACATCGAGATGTGTATAACGATGAGCGCTCCGACGGGGAACTATTCAGGGCTGGGGGTATTTATTGCGAGTTGCCTAAGCAGTCGGTTCGTGGTGAGCTTTAAATTGACGCTCATAGGCTTTAACGCCCGCAACCGTTTTATTTAGTTGATACCACCCGGTTTCTGCCGCTTTTTTTGGCGGTATACATAGCGTTGTCAGCGCGCTTGACGAAAGATTCAAGCGTGTCATCTTTACGCAAAGTGCTGACGCCCATACTTGCAGTAATCTTTAAGGTCTCCATGCCGTAAGCGATGGTATGACACTCAACCGAACTGCGAATCCGCTCCGCCAGCAACGCTGCGCCTCCGGCATCGGTGCCGTTTAACAAAATAACAAATTCCTCGCCGCCGTAGCGGAAAACAATATCGCTGTCTCTCAGGCTTTGTTTAATCCATTTTGCGCTGGATTTCAGCGCAATGTCGCCGCATTCGTGACCGTAGCTGTCGTTGACGGCTTTAAAATGGTCAATATCAAAGAAAATAAGCGATAAACTTTTGTTATTGCGCACCGCTAGACTTATTTCCCGATTAATAGTCTCGTTAAACGAAGCTCTGTTGCGGGTTTGCGTCAGAGGATCGGTATGCGCCATTTTTAGCGCTTGATGAAATAAGGTCGCATTTCTCAACGGATAAATTAAACAGCAAAGTAGCGCTTCCAGTGATTGGATATCGGCATCGCTGAATCGATAGTTACGCATCAGCTTTAATTCGCCCAACTCGTATTGCTCGGATTTAAGCACATAATTGCAGGAATGCCGGGTAAAAACCCCGCTTTTTATTTCCAAGCCGAATTCCAGATTATTATAAATGTAGGCGCTATGCGGAATCTTGGCGGCGATTTTGCTGCTGAAAATCGCAATCAGCTCATTAAACTCCAGAGTCGTTTGCAAGGCGCTACTGATGTCATAATTCTGGAGATTAACCGCCTTGGTGGCTTCAAAAGTGTTGTTGCTGATAATCGCTAAATTGGCTGATTTTTCGCTCATGACTGCTTCCCCGTGTAGGTTAACGCTATTACGTTGCAATAACTAAAGCGAAGCCTATGCCATTTTCTATAAGTTTATTAAAAATCAGTATCTTGAATTAATCATTCCGAATTTTTACGGGCCGGCGTCATAAAGTTTACGCGGCAAAGCGGCAAGCAATTGCCGCCGGGGCGGATCTGTGCCGCTATCGAAACCATGCCTTTCCGGCTCTGAAATACCGGCGGGGTCATCGTATTATTTTTGCCGTCAACAACGTCACTCTTCAGCTTCGCTTTTTGAAAAAAGCGTAAACATAAGAGTTTGCGCAAAAAAAAGATATAATTAGCGGTTTTTAACCTAGAGGATCAGAAAATGAACGAAAACTGGATTGCTCCTTCCATCTTGTCAGCCAATTTCGCAAAATTGGGTGAAGATGTTGATAATGTTTTAAAGGCGGGCGCCGACGTTGTGCATTTCGATGTGATGGACAATCATTTCGTGCCCAACCTGACCATCGGACCCTTGGTTTGCGAAGCGCTGAAAAAACACGGCGTTACCGCACCGATTGACGTGCATCTAATGATTGAGCCGGTCGACCGCATTATCCCGGACTTCGCCAAAGCCGGCGCCGATATTATTACCTTTCATCCCGAAGCTTCGGTACATATCGACCGCACTTTGCAATTGATCAAAGATTGCGGCTGCAAGGCCGGATTGGTATTTAACCCCGGCACGCCGCTGCATTATCTGGATTATGTAATGGATAAGCTGGACATGATTTTGTTGATGTCGGTTAACCCCGGTTTCGGCGGTCAGTCTTTCATCCCTTCCGCGCTGGATAAATTGCGTCAAGTTAGAAAAAAAATCGACGACAGCGGTTTGAATATCCGCCTGGAAATTGACGGCGGCGTTAAAACCGACAATATCCGTGCGATTAAAGAAGCCGGTGCGGATACCTTTGTTGCGGGTTCGGCGATTTTCAGCCAGCCGGATTATAAAAAAGTCATTGATGACATGCGCGCTGAATTGGCTAAAGCGGTTTAAGGCGACATCATTCCCACGTTTCGGCGTGGGAATCCAGCTAGTGCCGTAACCCTCGAACAGGATAACGTTATGAATTGGACAAGTATTTGCGAAGATCCCCTATTAGCAAATTTACCTTATAAAATTCAGACCGATAAATGGGGCAATATTGTCATGAGTCCGGCAAGCAACAGGCATGGCATTTACCAAGCGAAAATCGTTGTCTTACTGAGTCGCATGATGGACACCGGCACTGTGATTACGGAATGCTCGGTAGAAACCAGCGAAGGCACCAAAGTGGCGGATGTGGCCTGGGCGTCGACTCAGTTTATCCAAACCCATAAAGATGCGACTCCCTTTATTGAAGCGCCTGAAATATGTGTTGAAATCATCTCGCGGTCAAATACCCTCGCTGAGATGGATGAAAAAAAAGAGCTTTATTTTGCCAGGGGCTGTAAAGAGTTTTGGTTGTGCGATTCGGAGGGGGCTATGAAGTTTTACAAAAACACCGGTGAGCTGAAGCATAGTCTTATTTTTAATCAGTTTCCCGATAGGGTTGAAATGCATTAGCCCCTAAGATTACAGGCTGCGCTTTGCATAACTTTTTTAATGCAACCCCATTATTCAAACCCCAAAGGCGCACCTTACCTCCTCTGCATGACGAATAGGATTTACATTATGATTCAAGACGATATTATCAACGAATTACAATATATTCCCGAAGCTAAGCTGATAGAAATTTATGACCTTATTCATTATTTTAGACTTGGGCTTAATAACGAAGCCGAAAAACAAATTCCTCAAGAAAATAATTTTGAAATAGATAAGGCGATGTGCTTAAGCGCCTTGGAAAAAATAAAACAAGGCGACTTTTCGAGTTTTAGTGAAATCGATGATGTAAACGCATACATTGAAAAGCTAAGGCATGAAATTAATTAGAGACGAAAATTATCAACATAAAGAACGAAATTTTTTTAAAAAACACGCTGACTTAGTTGATAAATATGCGGAGGTGCTAACCAAACTCAAAGCTGATCCGTTTGATTCATCATTAAAAACGCATAAATTGAAAGGCGAGTTGAAAGAATTTTATTCGTGCAGTCTAACTTATGACTACCGTATTATTTGTATTTTTTTAATGCAAGATGAGGCGATTGTCTTGGTAGATATAGGTAATCATGACGATGTTTACTGATTTATGGCAATTACTATCATTCCTACGCCCCGTTTACCCTATATGTTCTGGCTGATAATGCTATCTGACTGAATTATTTTAAAAGCCGCGACACTTGCCAAACCTTATACACCGAATACCAAAAAATGACCCCAGAACAATTCAATCACTATGCCCGGCAGGGCTACAACCGCATCCCGATTTGCCGCGAAGTGCTGGCCGATTTGGATACGCCTTTGAGCGCTTACCTGAAACTGGCCGACGGCGCTTATTCCTATTTATTCGAATCGGTACACGGTGGCGAGCAATGGGGGCGTTATTCGATTATCGGTTTGCCCTGCCTTACCATCGTCAAGATTACCGGCAATCAAATCCGCCTGGAACAAAACGGCGAGTTGCTGGAAACGCTCACGCACGACAATCCGCTGGTCTGGATAGAACAATTTAAAGCGCGCTATAAGGTTCCCGATATTGATACCCTGCCCCGCTTTAACGGCGGCTTGGTCGGCTATTTCGGCTATGAGACCATCGGCTATATCGAACCGAAACTGCGCGGCACCGATAAACCGGACCCGCTGGGCAATCCCGACATCCTGCTGATGGTATCGGAAGAAATACTGGTGTTCGATAACCTGTCCGGCAAAATGCTGCTGCTGACTCACGCCAATCCCGAACAAGCCGACGCCTATAACCTTGCCGTTGCACGCATAAACGATTTGGCCGTCAAGCTGCGCGAGGTGCAAGCCAAACCGGCCAATCATCACGCTCCCAAAAAAGTCGAAGAGTCCGATTTTATCTCCGGCTTTACCCAGCAGGGTTTTGAAGCTGCGGTGTTAAAAGCCAAGGAATATATCACCGACGGCGACATCATGCAGGTGGTGCTGTCGCAACGCATGTCCATTCCTTACAGCGCCTCGCCGCTGAATTTATACCGGTCTTTACGCTGTTTGAATCCTTCGCCGTACATGTTTTACCTGAATCTGGACGATTTCCATATCGTCGGTTCGTCGCCGGAAATCCTGGTCAGGCTGGAAGATAACATGGTTACGGTTCGCCCGATTGCCGGCACTCGTAAACGGGGCGCAACGCCGGAACAGGATATTGAACTGGAAAAAGACCTGCTGGCCGATCCCAAAGAATTGGCCGAACATTTAATGCTGATCGACTTGGGCCGCAATGACGTGGGCCGGGTTGCCCAAATCGGCAGCGTACAGTTGACCGATAAAATGATTGTCGAACGCTATTCGCATGTGATGCATATCGTCTCCAACGTCACCGGGCAGTTGCAGCAAGGCGAGAGCGCCTTTGATGTGCTGGCCGCGACTTTCCCCGCCGGAACCGTCAGCGGCGCGCCGAAAATACGCGCGATGGAAATTATCGACGAACTCGAACCGGTCAAACGCGGCGTTTATGCGGGCGCGGTGGGTTACATTGCATGGTCCGGCAATTTGGATACCGCCATCGCAATCAGGACCGCCGTGATTAAAAACAACATGTTACATATACAAGCCGGCGCCGGCATCGTTTACGATTCCGTACCCACCAGCGAATGGGATGAAACCATGAATAAAGGCCGCGCTATTTTCCGCGCCGTGAGTATGGCCGAAGCAGGCTTGGAAGGAGAACAATCATGAACTCAGTCAAAATCCCCCCCAGCCCCCCTTTTACAAAGAGGGGAATAAAAGTCGTGATGGTCGATAACTACGATTCATTCACTTACAACCTGGTGCAATATTTAGGCGAATTAGGCGCCGATGTCACCGTCGTGCGTAACGATCAGGTCAGCGTCGAAGATGTCGAAAAACTGGCGCCCGATAAACTGGTGATTTCGCCCGGCCCGTGTACGCCTAAAGAAGCAGGTATCTCCGTTGAGGCCATTTTAAAGTTTGCCGGTAAAACTCCTATTTTGGGGGTTTGTTTGGGCCATCAAAGCATCGGTTATGCGTTCGGCGGCAATATCATCCATGCCAAAAGCATTATGCACGGCAAAACCTCGCTGGTTTATCATCATAATCAAGGCGTATTCAAAGGGCTGAACAACCCGTTTACCGCCACCCGTTATCATTCGCTGGTTATTGAGCAGGAAAGCATTCCCGATTGTCTGGAAATCACCGCCTGGACCCAAAATGCGGCGGGCGAATTGGATGAAATTATGGGCGTAAGACATAAAGAGTTGGATATTGAAGGCGTGCAATTTCATCCCGAGTCGATTCTGACCGAGCATGGGCATGATATGTTGAGGAATTTTTTGGAACGCTAGGCGTTTCAGCGTAGTGCCATTAAATAAAACCGGATATCCAGCTAGAGAATGTCGGTGAAATCAGCCGCATAAGGGCGACCTGCCGGTCGCCCTGCTTCTAACCCAAGGCTTTTTCGTTAGTCAAAAATAGCCGCTTCAAGATTTTTGCTGGAAATCAGCCCCTTCAACGTCGACTTATCCTTAATGCCGCCGAACTTGGTGCCTGCCAAATTAGCGCCGGTAAAATCCGCATCTTCCAATTTACTCTCGGATAAATCCGCTCCCGACAAATCGGCATCGGTTAAATCGGCCCCGGACAGATCGACGCCAAACAATACGGTATTTTTCAATATACTCTTGGACAGATTGGCATGGCGCATCAAGGCGCGATTAAGATTGGCGTCGGACAGATCGGCGCCCGATAAATTGACACTGTTCAAACTGACCCGCATTAAGCCCATCGGCTGATTTTTCATATCGACGCCCCAATTGGCATGAGCCAGATTGGCATGGCTAAGGTTGGCGCGATCCAGATTGGCGATAAACCGGCTGCCGCTAAGGTTGGCGTTGCTTAAATTGGCGCCGCCCATGTGTACCCCGAAAATACTGGCATTGGACAGGTTAGCGCCGGAAAGATTGACTTTGGACATCACCGTTAAATCCAGATTCAAGCCGGACAAATCGCTGTTGCTTAAATTGGCGTTGCGTAAATCCGAACCCCATAGATCCGCATTTTTAAAATCCAGACCCGATAAGTCCAAGCCGGTCAGATCTTTCCGGCGCAACTGGGCGGGATGGCCCTTTTCAGCCTTGGCAAGTCGCTGTTGCACCGATGCCCGATTAAGTTCCGCCGCCGACGCCGACAGGCAAAACACTGCCGCTAACAAGCCCAGACCGTAAAAATGGGTTTTCATACATGTACCTCTTGGTAAATTCATCGAATAGGTTAAAAAAAAGTTAGCTGAACTGTATCGACAGTTCAGCGCTATTGCAACTAGGGCACGGAAATTATTGGCGACACCAGGGACATGGGCTATCACGAGTCGGCCTCCCTCTCGGATTTCTCTCTGCAAGTCGGCATCTCTGCCGAAACGAAAGGCTCAGCCTAATACCGTTTCAACCAGCTTCACCCAATAAGCCGCACCCATCGGCAATATCTCATCGTTAAAATCATAATGCGGATTATGCAGCAGGCAGCCGTTCTCGGAAGGGCCGTTACCGATCCAGACATAACACCCCGGTTTTTCCTGCAACATAAAAGCGAAGTCTTCCGACCCCATGCCCGGCGTCGGCTTGCGGTCGATACAATCCTCACCGGCCACCGCTATCGCCGCTTGTAGCGCCAATTCCGTTTCGGCTTCGGCATTAAAAGTCACCGGATAACCCGGATTTTCCGGGTTGAATTTGATCTCTGCATTGACGGTAAAACCCTCACAGATTGCATTCACCAACCGGATAATTTTATCGGCAATGAGTTTTTGCACCGCGCCGTTAAAGCAACGGAACGTGCCTCTTAATACAACCGATTCCGGCAACGCATTCCAGGTATGGCCGCCATGTATCTGGGTAATGCTGACCACCGCCGGATCGGCCGGATTAACGGTTCTACTGACAATGGTTTGTAAGGCCGTAATCAGCTGGGCGGCGGCGACTATCGCATCGTTGCCCAAATGCGGCATCGCCGCATGGGTGGCTCTACCGGTAATGATAATTTCAAAGCAATCGAACGACGCCATCATCGCGCCTGACTTCAGCGCAAAATGACCCGACGGAAGATCGGGAACATTATGCATACCGAAAACGCAGTCGGCCGGAAAACGCTCGAACAAGCCGTCGTCTATCATCTGCTTGGCGCCGGCGCGGCCTTCTTCGGCCGGTTGAAAAATAAAATACACCGTACCGTTAAAATTGCGCTGCTTTGCTAAATGACTAGCCGCGCCCAGCAGCATCGCGGAATGACCGTCATGACCGCAGGCATGCATCTTGCCGTCATGGCAGGATTTATAGGCAAAGGTGTTTTGCTCCTGGATGAACAAGGCATCCATATCGGCGCGCAACGCTATTTTCTTGCCGCTGTTGCCGACAGTCAAGGTCGCCACAACACCGGTTTTACCTAAGCCTTGATGAACGTCCAGGCCGAAACCCGCCAATTTATCGGCAATAAAGTGCGCCGTTTTGGTTTCTTCAAAAGCGGTTTCAGGAAAGCGGTGCAGATGCTGCCGCCATTCGCGCATTTGTCGGTGTAGCTGTTGTATATCGTTGGTTATCGGCATGACAGACTCGTATGAATTTGATGATTAAAGCAGAGGCATGAAATCGAATAGAAAGACGTCAGGCTGTTGGAATTAATATAAAGAGTTAGGGTTTAAACGCGATTTAAGCTGGACGAAGAGCACGAAGGAAAAATAACTGTTTAAACTCAACGTATTGAAAACTTCGTGTCCTTCGTGCCTTCGTGGTGAAGAGTTTTTTCATCGTTCCCACGCTCCGACGTGGGAATGCAGTGGTAGACGCTCCAGCGTCCCGCAACGCTGGAGCGTTGCGGATTGAATTCCCACGCCGGAGCGTGGGAACTATAAAACGCATTAAAAACTTCGTGTCCTTCGTGTCTTCGTGGTGAAGGCTTTTGCTTTTGTTCTAAAACGAATACTTTCACAGTCTCCGGAGCGTGGGAACTATAAAAATACTTTCACAGTCTCCGGAGCGTGGGAGCGATGTCGCGTTATTGCGGTTTATGCTGATCGTACAAGTCGCAATTTGGGTTGAGGTCGGCCCCGAAACTTCATGTCTTCGTGCCAAATTACCCCATTAACTCCGCTAAATTCCTTCCTCTTTATCATCCTCATCCGCCGCCATATCCGAAATCTCCTTCAGCCGGGAAATGGCTTTGCAATTAATACTGCCCTCCGGGTACAAACCTTCGTCATTAAGCGCGCCCGCCGGTTCACCGATCAACAATTCCAGTGCTTCATCGACGCAGCCGACCGCATAAACCGCGAACAAACCTTTCGCCACCGCATCGATCACTTCCTGTTTCAGCATCAAATTGCGCTTGTTGGCGGCCGGAATAATGGCCGCATGTTGCCCGTTAAGCCCGCGCGCCTGGCACAGCCGGAAAAAACCCTCTATTTTTTCGTTAACGCCGCCCACCGCCTGCACTTCGCCGTATTGGTTAATCGAGCCGGTCACTGCGAAACTGTGCTTAATCGGCGTCCGTGTCAGCGCCGAAATAAGACAGCACAGCTCGGCCAAAGAAGCGCTGTCGCCGTCGATATAGCCGTAGGATTGCTCAATCGCGATGCTGCCGGAGATAGCCAATGGAAATTGCTGGGCATAGGTATGCCCCAAATAGCCGGTCAGGATCATCACGCCTTTGGAATGAATAGCTTGGCCCAATTCCGCCTCCCGCTCGACATCGACAATGCCTCTGGAACCCGGATAAACGCTGGCGGTAATGCGCACCGGTGCGCCGAAACTGCTGCCGCCGACTTCCAACACGGTCAAGCCGTTGACTTTACCTATCGCCTCGCCCTCGGTATCGATCAGTATGGTGCCGGCCAGCATTTCTTCGAGGATATTTTCCGGAATTCTGCCGTTACGATGATCTCTGGCGGCCAAGGCCTTCTCTATATGCAAACGGTCGCAAACCGGCTGGGCGTCGCGCCGGCAAAACAGATTGGCTTCGGCGATGATTTCCAGCGAATCCTTGATGCGCGCGGAAAAATGCTGTTGATTTTCGGCAATGCGGCAGCTGTGCTCAATCAGGCATTCAATCGCCGCGCGCGTTAACGGCTTGGCGCCGGAATCCGCAGCCTGTTTGATCATCAACAGGATAAAGCGCTGCATCGACTCGTCGTTGCGCGGAATGTAATCGTCGAAATCGGCAAGAATTTTAAACATCTCGTTAAATTCATCGTCCAATTCTTCCAGCAAATAGTACACATCCCTGGAACCGACCAGAATCACTTTCACGTTCAGCGGAATGACTTCGGGTTTCAGCGTCATCGTATTGATGCCCAAATCCGAATAAGGCGATTCGATTTCAATCAGCCCGGATTGCAGCGCGCGTTTCAGGCCTTCCCAAACAAACGGATAAGTCAGCAGTTTTTCGGCATCGACAACCAAATAGCCGCCGTTGGCCCTGTGCAAAGAACCGGCGCAAATCCGCCGGTAATTGGTGACCAGCGCGCCTTGGTCGCTGATATATTCGATGCGGCCGAACAGGTTTTGATAAATCGGGTGCGGCTCGTAAATCACCGGCGCACCGCTTTCCTGCTTATGATCGACCAGAATATTGGGGGTATATAACTCCGTCAGCAAAATCCGTTTCGCGGTGTTATCTTGCGGTTGTTCCGGCGTCCGGCTCGGCATCAGGTAATCGGTAATCGTGCTGCCGAGGTTTTTTTTGACTTCCGCTAAAAAGGTGACGACGTCATCGATATTTTGATAGCTGTCGTTCAGTTCGACGAACAGCGGCTCTATCGCCAGACTGATGGTATCGTTATCCAACTGCTTGATTTTCTCGACCATAGCCCTGCGCCACTGGGGCAACTCCAGCAACATATCGCTCAGGTACTCCTCCAGCTCCTGGACATGCTTGTGAAATATTTCCCGTTCCGGTAACGACAACTGAGTAAATTGATCTTCGTTTAAAGCCTTATTGTCGCGGATAGGCGCAAACGAAATCGACTCGTCTTCCCGGAATAACGCAATATTTAAGGACTGGGACTTTTTATCGACCAGCGCAATAGCATTGCTATAGTACTGATGAAAGTCGCGTTCGATGGCGCTCTTTTTTTGTTGATAAGCCGGACTTTCGAAAGCGGCGGGAAACGTCGCCAGCACATTATCGATCAGCTTTTCGATGTCCTTGCAGAAGGTCTGCCCGTATTCTGCCGGCAACTCGACGGCGACCGGTTCTCTTGAGCTATCGAAATTATCGACATAAGCATAGGACGGCGGCGCGGGCAGTGTTTTGGCCTGGTCGTCCAAATAGCGGGTGATCATCGACAATCGCCCTAATCCGGGATCGCCCATCACAAAAATATTGTAGCCGGGATTGCTCATCGCAACGCCAAACTCCAACGCCGACCGGGCTCTGGACTGGCCTAAAATGGTATCGGGCGTTGGAGGAGCGGTAGGGAACTCAAAGCCGGTCAAATCGACGTTTAGTTTCAGTGACTCAAGGGGGAGCTTTAAGGTAGACATGGCTGGAGGATTTTCTCGGATTGCGCAAAAAACAGCAATTCTACCATTTTTTGCCGCGTTGCCGACAACTGCGCCAAGTGGCGTGAGCCATCTATCAGGTTGTCTGTTTAGTCGGCGCGCCAAGATTCGGTTGTTTTCGGAAGTCGGCCAAAGTCGTCGATGACTCGAACGGCATTCGGTTCGGAATCGGACCCATCCCATAAAATCAAGTTTTGATTTTTGCTTGTGCAAGCGGATGCAAAACTACGAACCAAAATCCCGGCAACCTCAAGCGCTCGCAAACGTTCGACCAATCGCCATGTCGGTGGCTCTATGTGCTGATTAGCCAGATATTCCCAAGCACAACCCAGTTCTTCCAGAGAGCTGCCCATGTTCGTTAAGAGTTGTTCATCATTAAGGTCGGCGATTTTCGCGCAATTAACCTCGTAAGCAACCAATGTCATCGGCTGAGGTTTAAAGGGAAAGCTTTGCTGGGCTTCCATCCATGCCGTGATCGGGTCAATCGACAGATAAAGCGCCGCACAACCCGGCTTATTGAATCGCCCGCCATGCTTCTCGGCCCCCTTGCCGGACAAAGGTTCGAAAGACCACATAGGATGATGCGCACGATACACCCTACCGGTAAACCGGCTTATCGCTATTGTCAAGCGTAACCGCCATCGGCAATTCGAGCTAGGTAGGCTTTAACAGCTTCCGCACGGCCTTCCTTGACCAAATCTTCTGCTGTTTTATCGCCAAATGAAGGTAAAGGTTGTGATCGAAACCAGGCAAATGCGCGTCCGACTCCGCCCGACCATTCCGATACCCGGTTGATAATTTCCACCGTGTCCCTGAGTCGGGCTTGTGTAGACTTGGTTTTGCATCGGGAACTTTTAGAAACCGAATCACGGGACAAGCCAGTGACATCGGCAAGGTCATTTTGCGTAATATGCAGCACCTTGGCTAAAGCGTTTGCAGCGACAAAACCTTCGTCAGTAATAACTTGATGTAAAAAACCGGTGTTATTCATAAATGCCTCTTTATTTGGCCGTGTTTACTGATGAATTATAGGGCGCATTATAAAAGACAGGGTAATTATTCAGTCCCCCTCTTTGAAAAAGAGGGGTTAGGGGCTGAAGTATCCCCACAAAATATCTATACGAAACAGCATACTATGAGTGTCTTTTGATTCAATAAAAGCCAAGGTGG
>JAPLRU010000111.1 GCA_026399025.1 Methylobacter sp. | reverse complement strand
TTAAGTTAAGGCTGGACAGTCCCTTCTCCCTCCGGGAGAAGGTTAGGATGAGGGGATCAAATAAGGCTTTTTTCCTTATTTTTATTCTCCTCACCCCAACCCTCTCCAGCAGGAGAGGGAGCTTTTTTCTTAACTTAATGGCAGTGACGCCGGAGCGTGGGAACTATAAAACTATAAAAGGCGCGCAGTAGTTTGGGCCATCAGGCATTCAGCTATTTACTCTAACCCATTTTGAGGTTTCATGAGGATGTGCCCGCCCGCAATAGTCCAACTCGAATGAAGTGACCGGTTTGTTAAAGCACGTCTGCTTGGGACTGGCGACCGACACCGAGTCAAAGGCGTCTTTGATCAATGCGCGGTTAGCCGGATTGACCTGAAACCAATCCTGATTCAGCAGCACATGGTTATGCTCATGATAAATGGCGTGGTACAAAGTCAGCGATTCGGCAAAACAGCCGAACGCCACATTGGGCAATAAATTCAACATGCCGGAGGAAATGCCGCCCAACACATAATGCAGCAACGGCGAATAGGCATTACCGGCGTCCTGGCGAATAACCCGGTCCCGGCACAGCTGGTAGGTGGATTCATCCAAATTGGCCGGTTCGGCGACATCGATGACCAATAATTTACGGTTATGTTTTCTTAAACGTTCGATGCTGTCGCTGTTTAAGCGGGTATTGGCGTTGTGGGTGCAGGCAATCACCGCATCGACTTTGCCGATGGCGTCAATATCGGTTGCGACTTTTATCGCATAGTCTTCCGCCATTTGCGCCAAGGCTTTTTGGTTGGCGCCGAAGCCTATTAATTCAAACCGCTTAGCCAATAAATGCTCGGTCACCGCCGTGCCTAAAATACCGTAAGGACCCAGCACTAAAATTCTGGGATTGCCTCGGTTCAAGCGGGTTCTTGCCAAGGCGCGGTCGATGTCCAGGCATAACAGCGTAGCGGTGCCGTTATCGCCGATAGTAAACAGTATGTCGGGAAACAGCTGTTTTAATTCGTGCCCGTCCCGGCCGAATAAGCGCTTGGTTGACGCAGCCAACAGCACCACTTTAGCGCCGCGTTTTTGCGCCCAAACGACCGCGTCGATAAAATATTTTTTGGCGCGGACTCGGCCGCTTTTGGTCATCAGTTCCTCGGCGGTAATACAGATGCCCCGCACCTGGCCCGATACGCCGTTCAGGTAAATGCGCGCGCCATTGGAATGGCCCGATTTCGGCAGTTTGTTACCCCAAAACACCCGGCCTTCGGCGTCATCGCGGATGTTGGTAATAATCGCCACATCAATTTGCGCTTGTCCCGATAAGCGGCGATACCAGCCGCGATAATCGCCCAACATCATTGCAATACGCCATAAACTTGCTAACCAGCTTGCCCACATAAAACCCCCAAATCATTGAAATAACCAGGGCTTCAGTGTAAAAGTCGGCAAGGCTTGCAACAATAAGGTGATGTCCGTAATTTGGATGGAAACCTAGAAAACAATTTATTCGCCTGTTGCCTTTTTTCGCATCAAAAGATGCGCTTTGGCAAAATAGCTAGAAATACGACAATACGCCTTGTCATACTCTTCCGAGCGAAAGCGATATGGTTGAACTGCAATCACGCTGTCAACATTACACAACAGAACAGTTCTTGGCTTGTCAGGTTTACTTGATCGCCGAACCCATTTTAAAGATCGGTAAATACATCGCCACAATCAGGCCGCCGACCAAAATACCCAAAATGACCATAATAATAGGCTCCATTAAGCTGCTCAGGTTATCAACCAGGTTATCGACTTCTTCATCGAAAAAATCGGCGACTTTTAACAGCATGGAATCCATGGCGCCGGACTCTTCGCCGATAGCGACCATCTGTATCACCATGTTGGGCCATAAGTTGGCCTGCTGCATCGCAAATTGCAGCCGCTGCCCGGTTGATACTTCATCGCGCATTTTTAGAACGGCTTCGCTATACACAATATTGCCGCAGGCGCCGGCAACGGACTCCAGCGCTTCCACCAAAGGCACCCCGGCTGCGGACATGGTGGCCAAGGTCCTGGCAAAGCGGGCGATGGCGGACTTATTTAAAATGAGACCGACGACCGGTAGTTTCAGCATCGTTCTATCGAGAAAATGGTTAAACGCTTTTGAACGTTTTTTAAAGTAACCGAAGGTATAAACGAGACTGACCACAATGCCGACAACCACATACCACCAAGCCTGCATCCATTCCGACATGGACACCACCATTTTAGTGAAGGCCGGCAAGTCGGCGCCGAAGCTTTTGAACATGTCGGAAAATACCGGAACCACGAAAATCAGCAAAATAGTGGTCACAATAAAGGCGACGACAACCACAGCGATCGGATAAGTCAGCGCCTTTTTGATCTTTTTCTTCATCGACTCGGTTTTTTCTTTGTAAGTCGCGATTTTCTCCAGCAATGTTTCCAATACCCCGGCCTGTTCGCCCGCGTCAACCAAGTTACAGGTCAATTCATCAAAATACAGCGGTCTTTTTTTAAGTGCCTGGGCCAAGGTATCGCCGCCTTCAATATCGCCTTTGATGCCCATTAACAACGCTTCCATGCTGGCATTGTCGTGGCCTTTGCCGACAATATCGAACGATTGCACCAAAGGTACGCCCGCTTTAAGCATGGTGGCCAATTGCCTCGCAAAAATAGCAATATCGGCAGGCGTGATCGCTTGGACTTTTTTGGAGAATAACGGCTTAGGTTTCTTCTTGAACTTAATTACGCGATAACCCTGCCGCCGCAGCTCGGTTTTGGCAATGACTTCGCTTCTTGCGGAAATGATACCGCCGGCTTTGTGTTTATTTTTGTCGGTTCCGGACCAGATGAAGTCGATTTGTTCAGTTTGTTCAGCCATGTTTATTCCTTGGTGATCCGGTCAATTTCTTCGAGGCTGGTGATGCCCATGCGCACTTTGTTTAAGCCGGACCGACGCAGGTCATTAAAACCTTCGGCCAAAGCGCACTCCGCGAGTTGATCGGTATTGCCGCCGTTTAATATCAATGTACGCATTTTGTCAGTCAGGGTCAGAACTTGATAGACGCCGACCCGGCCTTTATAGCCATTGTTGCAATGATCGCAGCCCACCGGGCTGAATATTTTAAGATCGCGCAACTCTTCCTGTTTAAAACCGGCACCGAGCAGCACTTTGTCGGGAAAGTCGGCGGGCACCTTGCAATGTTCGCAAAGCCGCCGGCCCAAGCGTTGCGCCATAATCAAATTAACCGAGGCGACAATGTTGAACGGCGGTATGCCCATTTGCAACAAGCGGTTTAAGGTTTGCGGCGCGTCGTTGGTATGCAGGGTCGACAGCACTAAATGCCCGGTTTGAGCGGCTTTAACGGCGATTTCGGCGGTTTCCAAATCACGGATTTCGCCGACCATGATGATGTCGGGATCTTGCCGCAAAAAGGCGCGTAAAGCACTGGCGAAAGTCAGGCCCGCTTTCGGATTCATATTGACCTGATTGATGCCTTCCACGGTAATTTCCACCGGGTCTTCGGCCGTGGAAATGTTTCGTTCTATGGTGTTGAGAATATTTAAACCGGTATAGAGCGTCACCGTTTTACCGCTACCGGTGGGCCCCGTTACCAGCACTAAACCGTAAGGTTTGTTAATCGCTTCCAGGAAAATCCGTTGCTGTTCCGGCTCAAAACCCAGCTTTTCGATACCCAACTGAGCGCTGGTCGGATCTAAAATACGCAAAACAACTTTTTCGCCGAACAAGGTCGGGCAGGTATTGACTCGAAAATCAATGGCCCGATTCTTGGATAAGGTCATTTTGATCCGACCGTCCTGCGGTACCCGACGTTCGGCAATATCCATTTTAGACATGACCTTAAGACGGGACACCAGTCGACCGGCAATGCTGGCGGGCGGCGTGGCAACCTGACGCAGGATGCCGTCCGACCGATAGCGAATGCGGAAAATTTTCTCGTAGGGCTCCATATGGATGTCGGAGACCCCTTGTTTTATCGAGTCCAGCAATATCTTGTTGACGTAACGGACAATGGGCGCGTCATCGACGTCTGAGTTGACATCGACTTTAGTGGTGTCTTCTTCGCCGCCGGTGATATCCAGATTGCTCAAATCCTCATCCAGCATGTCAGCCATAGAGGTATCGGCGGCTTCTAAAGACACTTCGATGGCTTTGAGAAGTTTGTCTTCCTCAACCAGAATAGCTTCCGGATTAAGGCGGCTGTGAAATTTGAAGTCATCCAGCGCGCGGAAGTCGGTCGGATCGGATACCGCGACAAACAACGTTTTGCCGCGGCTAAACAGCGGTAGCGCATGACACTTGCGGATCAGTTTTTCGCCGACAAGGTTGACCGGAAGTCGACGGCAGTCAATCGCATCCAGATCGAAAAACGGCACGCCGAATTCTCGTGAAGCTTCGGTTGCCAAGGCTTTGCTGTTAATGAGTTTATGGGTAACCAGATAGCGGATTAGCGGGATTTGATTTTTTTGCGCTTCTTGGTTATGAATTTGTGCGTCGCTCTCCGTTAGCAAGCCTTTTTCAATTAAACACCGGGTCAGGCCGCTAAATTGTATATCTGTGGGTACGCTACTCATAAGATGATTTGCTGTGTCAGTGGTTTACGCAAATATAGGTGAAAGAGCGAGGCTAAAGGGATTGCCTCCCTGTAGCCTTGCATTCCCTGATTTATAAGGCCCGAATTTTATGCTGTTGCTGTTCAAGGTTGTTTAAGGTCGAGCGCAAGTCGGCCAGCTTGGCTTTTTCTTTATCGATGACTTCCGGCGGCGCTTTATCGACAAACGCCGGGTTATTTAACTTGCCTTCGATTCTGGGCAGATCGTTATTGATTTTTTGTATTTCCTTGTCCAGCCGCGCCAGTTCCGCTTCCTTGTCGATCAAACCGGCCATCGGAATCAGGATTCTCAAGTCGCCGACTAAGGCCATCGCCGATTCCGGCGCGGATTCGGTGCTGTTTAACCAGATGATCGATTCCAGCTTAGCCATTTTTCTCAGGTAATTCAGATTGTTGTCCAAACTTTGCTGGTCAATATAGGTGCCGTTTTGCAGTAATACCGGCAGCGGTTTACCGGGGGCGATATTCATTTCGCCGCGGATACGACGCACACCCAGAATGAAATTCATGACCCAGTTAGTTTCGGCGATAGCCTTGTTATCGATCAAGCTTTCATCCGCTACCGGATAAGGCTGCAACATAATGGTACCGGCTTGCGCCGCGCCAGCTCCCGGCTGGCTTGCGGCATACACACCATCCCTGGCGATAATCCCGGCCAGAGGCGCAACGCGCTGCCAAATTTCTTCGGTGATAAACGGGATGATCGGATGCGCCAAACGTAAAATCGATTCCAAAACCGTCAGCAAGGTTTTACGGGTGCCGCGTTGCAAGGCTTTATCGCTGGATTGCAGCGATATTTTCGCCAGTTCCAGATACCAATCGCAGTATTCATTCCAGGTAAAGTCATAAATGGCCTGCGCCGCCAAGTCGAAACGGTAATGTTCGATAGCATTACCGGTTACCGCCGTGACCTGATGCAGACGGGACGTAATCCAGCGATCCACTTGACTGTATCTGCAAAGCTCGCCGGATAGGCCGTTATCCTGATCTTCGGTATTCATCAGCACAAAACGCGCGGCATTCCACAGCTTGTTACAAAAGTTCCGGTAACCTTCGGTGCGGGCCAAATCGAAACGAATATCGCGGCCGGTCGATGCCAGCGACGCAAAGGTAAACCGCAACGCATCGGTACCGTAAGAGCGAATGCCGTCCGGAAACTGTTTGCGGGTATCTTGTTCGATTTTTTTGGCTAAATGCGGCTGCATCATGCCGGAAATGCGTTTTGCCACCAAAGCTTCGAGTTCTATGCCGTCGATGATGTCAATCGGGTCGAGCACATTGCCTTTGGATTTGGACATTTTTTGTCCTTCCGCATCGCGCACCAAGCCGTGGATGTACACCTCTTTAAACGGCACTTCGCCTTGGAATTTAAGACCCATCATAATCATTCGGGCGACCCAGAAGAAAATGATGTCGAAGCCGGTCACCAATACGCTGGTCGGATAATGCTTGGCCAATTCCGGCGTTTGTTCCGGCCAACCCAGCGTCGAAAAAGGCCATAGCGCCGATGAAAACCAGGTATCCAGCACATCCTCGTCCTGCTTCAGCGCATAATCGGCGGGCAGCTTATGCTTGGCGCGGATGTCTTGCTCCGAATTGCCGACATAAACGTTGCCCATAGTGTCATACCAGGCCGGAATGCGATGGCCCCACCAAATTTGCCGGGAGATGCACCAGTCCTGAATATTGCGCATCCAGTCAAAATAAGTGTTTTTCCAATTGTCCGGTACGAACTTGATGTCGCCGTTTTCGACCGCGGCAATCGCAGGTTCGGCCAGCGGCGCGACTTTGACATACCATTGGTCGGTCAACAGCGGTTCGATAACACTGTTAGTACGGTCGCCGCGCGGCACCATTAATTTATGGTCGACGATTTTTTCCAGCAAACCCGCCGCCTCAAGATCGGCGACGATTTGTTTGCGCGCTTCAAAGCGGTCCAGGCTGCGGTATTGAACAGGGACTAAGTCATCGGCGCAAATGCTCGCGTCGATCGTTAAAATGTTAATCAAGCCGCCATGCGGTAAATCCTGAATAGACGAAGTATGGCGGTGACGCGTCCAAACTTCGTAATCGTTAAAATCATGGGCCGGAGTAATTTTGACGCAGCCGGTGCCGAATTCGGGATCGACATAATCGTCGGCAATAATCGGAATCAGGCGGCCGGTTAACGGCAGCTCCACAAACTCGCCTAGCAAATGTTTATAGCGCTCGTCATTGGGATGAATCGCTACCGCGGCATCGCCGAGCATGGTTTCGGGACGCGTGGTGGCGACGATCAAATGCCCCTGACCGTTCGACAGCGGATAACGCAGATGCCACATGAAGCCGTTTTCTTCTTCGGACAACACTTCCAGGTCGGACACCGCGGTATGCAGAACCGGGTCCCAATTGACCAAGCGCTTGCCGCGATAAATCAAGCCTTCTTCATAAAGCCGAATAAACACTTCCTGCACCGCATCGGACATGCCTTGATCCATGGTGAACCGCTCCCGGTTCCAATCCAGCGAAGAGCCCATGCGCCGCAATTGCCGGGTAATGGTGCCGCCCGATTCCTCCTTCCATTCCCAGACTTTTTCCAGGAACTTTTCACGGCCGAGATCGTGACGGGTAAGACCTTCGGCATTACACAGCCGTTCAACCACCATTTGCGTGGCAATGCCCGCGTGGTCGGTGCCCGCTTGCCACAACGTGCTGTAGCCTTTCATCCGGTGATAACGGGTCAGTGCATCCATGATGGTATCCTGAAACGCATGGCCCATATGCAAACTGCCGGTGACGTTAGGCGGTGGAATCATGATGCAATAAGATTCGCCTTCCGGCTTGGCCGCTGCCGCACCAGTTCCTGACTGGTTTGCGGCATACCCACCATCCTTGGCGGTAAAGTAGCCTTTTTCTTCCCAGGTTTGATACCAGCGTTGTTCGATTGAATGAGGAGCGTATGTTTTTTCCATGGATGCGTTATTGTTTTCGTGAAAAATATCTATTTTAGCAGGATTAAGAAGGGGACGTGGGGCGGTAATGATTATTTTGCCGGGGTGGCTTGAGGTAAATCGTGGGGGTCAGAAAATTCTCGTTTGATTAAAAATCCTAAAAAATTCACCACGAAGGCACGAAGGACACGAAGTTTTCAATATATTAGGTTTAAACAATTATTTTTCCTTCGTGAACTTCGTGCCTTCGTGGTGAATGCTTTTGCTTTTGTTCTAAAACAAATACTTTCACAGTCTTCGGAGCTTGGGAAGGAGCAGCCTTCCAGTCCTTCGTGGTGATAGTGTTTTTTGAAGACAATGTTTGTAAAATCATACAAGTCAGACAGACTCCCAGTCATTAAATTCTACCCAAACGTCCCATTATGAAAAATATTCTGGTTGTATTTACCGGCGGCACTATCGGTTCCCTTGCCGCCGGCGGCACCATCGACACCGAAGACAGCGCCTCGTTCGAATTGATCCGCTTGTTCCGGCAACACGATCAAAACCATCGGCAAATCCATTTTGATACGATCCGGCCGCTCCGGATTTTAAGCGAAAACCTTGCCCCCGATGCTTGGAAAATCCTCATCGCCGCCATAGAAGCCGCGCGGCCCGAACAGTACGACGGCATTATCGTGACTCACGGCACCGATACTTTGGCGTATAGCGCTTGCGCCTTGAGCTTTTATTTTAATGCGGCAAAAATCCCGATGCTGCTGGTTTCCAGCGATTATCCGCTGAATCACCCTAAAGCCAACGGCCTGGAGAATTTCATCTGCGCGATTGAGTTTATCCGGCAAATCAACCAAGCCGGCGTTTTTGTACCTTATCGAAATCAGCAGCAGATAATACAAGTACACCAAGGCGCGCGTTTAGCCTGTTCGCTGCAATTAAGCGGCGATTTTTTCAGTGTGCAGGGCAAAAGTTATCTGCACTTTGCAAATCGGCAGTTTTCGCCATTGACTTCATCGGCACAACCAAGCCCCAGACTTCCGTTAAAAGCCGTGTTCTCCGAACGCATCGTCATGATAAAACCCTATCCCGGACTGGATTACACCCGCTTTAACCTGGACGGCGTCGATGCGGTAGTGCATGATTTATATCATTCCGGTACCGCATGTGCGTCGCTGCAATGGGGAGAAAACTATTCGTTGCTTGAATTCATTAAACGTTGCGGGCAACAAGATATTAGCGTTTATCTGGCGCCGGCGATTAAATCGGCCGATGCCTATCAAAGCACCCAAGCGTTAATCGAGCAAGGCGCTGAAATGATCTGGAATATGTCGATTGAAGCGGCTTATGTAAAGCTACTGCTGGCTTATGGGAATTTTGACGATAAGCGGGAAATACGGGATTTTATTAACGCGGATCTTGCCGGGGAACACCTTTAATTACACTGATCGCCAACTTTAAAAAGCATTCGCCACGAAGACACGAAGAAATAAGCGTCGTGTCTTCGCGGCCTTATATTTTTAGTTAATACTTACCAAACAGAGCATCTGCCCACGCAACCATCATTCAGCAATAAAGTGATCCTGATAATCGTCCATCGCGCGCCTGATCACTTCATGCGCTTCTTCCCGTCCATAAACGTTGGTGATTTCACAAGAACTTTTCTCGCTCGGCAATTGTTTATAAGTCAAAAAATAATGTTTCAGCCGGTTGATATAAGACTCGGGACAATCCGATACATCACTCCATTGCCGATAAAACTCGTCGCCTTTCATGACCGCAATGATCTTGTCGTCGGCATCCCCGCCGTCCAGCAAACGAAAGCCGCCAATCGGTATCGCCTGCAACAGAATATCGCCGTGGGTCACACTGCGCTCGCTTAACACACAAATATCCAATGGATCGCCATCGCCTTTGGCAACCGGTTTGCCCGATTTTAATGAGGCATATTCGGCAACCCTGTCCGCACAGTAAGTTTGTGGAATAAAGCCGTAAAGGGTGGGAACCGTGTTGGAAAATTTTTGCGGGCGGTCGATTTTAAGGTAGCCGGTTTCTTTGTCGATTTCATACTTAACGGTATCCGACGGGACTATTTCAATAAAGGCCGTCACAACGTCCGGTGTATGGTTGCCCGGACTGATGCCGTGCCAAGGATGCGCTTTGTATTGTATATTCATAAATGATGGTTAATTTTTCTCAATAAATTTTTCGGAAAATAGAAGGGAATAAATATCGATTAAATCCGCGTTGCCTAGAGGCGTTTAGTTTAGGCGTCCATGCTCATTAAAAGATGAGGTCGTTAAACAGAAATCGGCGCTTTGATATGTTCATGCGCCTGATAATCGACGACTTCAAAATCGTCATAGCGATAATCGAATATCGATTCCGGCTTGCGCTTTATTGTTAACGTCGGCAGCGGGTAAGGCTCACGGGTTAGCTGCAAATTAGCCTGCTGCCGATGATTCAGGTAAAGATGCACGTCGCCGCCGGTCCAGATGAAATCGCCGACCGCCAGCTCGCATTGTTGGGCGACCATATGCGTCAACAGCGCATAACTGGCTATGTTAAACGGCAAACCCAAAAACGTGTCGCAACTGCGCTGGTAGAGCTGGCAAGACAGCTTGCCGTCGGCTACGTAAAATTGAAAAAACGCATGACAAGGCGCTAAAGCCATTTTGCCTTGCGCAACATTTTGTTGCGGGCTGATGCTTTCATCCGGTAAATCCGCAACATTCCAAGCCGAAACGATAATCCGGCGACTGTTGGGCGTCGTTTTAAGCTGTTCGATAACTTGCTGAATCTGGTCGATATGCCGACCGTCGGGGGTCGGCCATGAACGCCATTGATGGCCGTACACAGGCCCCAACTCGCCGTTTGCATCGGCCCATTCATTCCAAATATTGACCTTATGTTGATGTAAAAAGTCCAGGTTGGTGTCGCCTTTTAAAAACCAAATTAATTCATAAATAATCGATTTTAAGTGAATTTTTTTGGTGGTGACCAGAGGAAAGCCTTGCGCCAACGGAAAACGCATTTGATGGCCGAAAACGGACAGCGTACCGCTGCCGGTTCTATCGCCTTTCGGAGTGCCTTCGGTGATGATTTTTTCGAGTAGTTCTAAATAGTGCTTCATGCGTTATTTGGCTATCGGTTTTTAACAAAGTTGACGGGTATTTCGAAACGCCGGCGGCCATGATAACAACATAGCCTGTTAAGGGTTAGTCAGAGTTTTTGAGCTTACGCAGGATTGCCCACTTCATTCAAAAATTTGATGAAATTCCGCTTGGCTTTAAAGCAGGCGCGCAACTCGGTCACATAATCGCCAAACTCACGGTTGCGCTTTTGGGCAGTCATGATCTCCCCAACCTTACCAATGAGCCTCACCGCACCGCGTAAGCCGTATTGTTGGTTTGATCGACGATCGACGGAATCATCCGCTTATAAAGGATCAGCGCGTCGTTCGGACGCGTCGGCTCCAATTGACCCGCCAATGCAACCAACAGCTTCTGAATGCAAGTACCTGCATGTACCGCCGTCCAAGCAGTATCAAGATCATTCTCCCACAAAGCAATTTCAAGCCGCAAAGAATAATCGGGCGTTGCAGGTTTCGACTGCCGGGGCAAGGTGAAAGCGGCTTGACCGGCAATAACTTCAGCGACCCGCGCCAAAGCGCGTTCGCGCTGCTCGGGCCAAACGCCCAGCGGCTCGGCGACGGTGTGCAGTTTTTTGTATTGCTCCAGCGAGGGCCTTTCTTCGAACTGCACCCAGGTCAATTGCAAGGCTTCATCATTGCGTCGGCGTTGCAGATAGGCCGTCACCAAATCAACGCGAGCGCTGACTTTTTTGCCGGTATCGCGCAACGGCCCTACCGAGCCGGCGGAAAAATACGCGTTACCGCGTTGGAAAGATCCGGCACCGGCCAGATTTTCGAGCGTTTTTTCAGTAATTAGTTTATCGAGCATGATCAATCCTCAACGCATAGCCATTTTGCCATTAAAAATATCAACCCCATCAGCGCATACGCAATCGCCCATTCCCACGCCGGTGTTAAGGACAAGGCGGTATCGCTAAGCGTCCAGCGATAAGAATGAATCAAGCCGCAGGCCGATAATAAACTGGCCGAACCGCTCCATAACGCGGCTTTGATAAAATGACGCTCGATAATCGCAACCGTTAACGCGGCCAAAATCATCGCGGTAAAAATAAAGCCTTGCTCTAATGCAAACGCGCCGTGAATCCAAATATCCGATTGTTGAAAACGCATCAGCATAGTCTCTGAAAACGCGGGCATTGGTCCGGCGCCGTAGTCGGCGGCCCGCACCCCGCTTTTCGCCATAAAAGCGCCCCAAGCGGCGATGCCGGGCAGCAGTCCCAGTACAACTGCCGGGGCATGTTGTCGAGGCGTTTCCTGAAAAGCCTGCGCCGCAATCACAATGCCTATCCACAACACAATCGCCATACCGGCATCAATCGGAACGGCCCAGGCAATATAAGACAAGCTGCCGGTTAAACAAACCAAGGTAATAAATGCGCCGTTTAAAATCGAATAACCGGCACGCGCACCCCGCTTTCCAGCCCGGATGACCGATATAAATCGTCGTCGGAAAACAGGAGCCGAACAGGCTGGCCGCCAATGTTCCGATACCGTTAACCGCTAATGACGATTGGGTCGGATAGCTGTCCCCGGCCGCTTCCGCCGATTCGATATTTTGCAAGGAGCCGATCACATTAAACAGCCCCATCGGAATGATGACTGACAGATAAGTTAAATTGTTGGCCGAAGTCAGCACCTCGAACAAATCGCCGAATACCGGTACCGGCAAATATAAGCCCAGCTCGTTAGTCGGCATCGGACCGACCGGCGCCAAACCCATCAACCACGACAACAAGACGCCTAATGCTACTGCAACCAAGCCGCCCGGAATATTGCCGCGAAAACGTAGTTTGCCGAAATAAACCAACAAAATCACGCCCAGCGTGACCAGGCCGACGACCGGATGCGCATAGGTTCGAAACAAAAAACCCAAGGAAATAAACGTTAAGGCGATACCCGATAAAGTGGACAGCAAGGCCGCGCGCGGCGTTGCTTTTCTTAATCTTTCGACCACGAAGGCGCCGCTTAATTCAATCAGGCCGGAACCGAAACAGGCTAATAAGCCCGCCTGCCAAGCGATATGCTCGGGATTTGCAGCGCCATTGGCTTCGGCCAGCAGCTTGGCGGGCAGCATCACCAAGAAAATATAAGCAAATAAAGAAACCGTATTAATGCCGTAAGGCAAGGCGCAAATATCATCGCGCCCGGAAAAATCCGCCAGTTTTTTGGCCTGATAAGCGTAATACACATTACCGACCAGCAATGAAACCGCCGCGCCGGGCAAAATATGCCGATAAACCAAGTCGTCCGAAAAGCCCAAGACGTGACCGCATAAACCGACGATAACCAATAATTGCACCAGATTATCCAGCGCCAAGCCAAAAAAACCGTCAATATCGGCGCGCACAAACCATTTCATCGCGAAATCCTAAGCAAAAATAATAAAACGGAAATTGTTGTAAACATTTTCTGCGACATTAAGTGAATGTCAAAAGGGTATCATTATGCTTAACTTAATGGCAGTGGCCCAACCGCTCCACCCACAAACAGGATAAAAAATGATTGAAAATCTACCGGCAACAAACAAAGTTAGCTATTGGCAACCGACGGCAGGCGAAACCATTACCGGCGTCATCCAAGGCAGTGGCGCTTGTAAAGATTCACTTTATGACGAACAGAAAACCCTGCTTTTACAGAAGGCTAATGGCTCGCTTGTGAGCATCGGCCTTAATCGTTATTTGATACATAGCTTGAAACAAAATAACGCCGCGTTGGGGGATTTAGTCACCGTCACTTTTCACGGCAAAGAGCAAAAAAACAACGGGCGTTTTTTCAATCGCTACACTTTGCTCGTTGATAAAATGACCCGCTCGGCATAACAACAAAAAGGAGGTAGTTTTTGTCAGCCATGTCACCGTCCTCCTTTTTCCCTGCACTGGAAAATATTTTTTTAGGAAAATACATAATACAAGACTTGCCCCCCGTCTTTTGTTTTCAAATTTACCTTTTTTTCTTGGCTGTCCCCTGCAAGATTTGCTCGATTTTATCTCCCGGATGCATCTTTAAACCCGCCGCTTCACAGTTCCAGGAGCTGGAAGGATTATTAATGACTTTTTTCTTGCCGGTCGTCAGGTTTTTGCATTCAACTTGTTGCAGTTTAATCGATGTAGACGTACTGGGTGAGTTTTGAACCCTGAAAGAGTGTCGAGCAAGTTGTTCAACTTCTCCTCGGGTTACTATGACATCATAAGCGCCCTCAGGCAGTTCGTGATCGAGCCACACCATTTCCCCCCATGGCGTAAAGGCTTCAAAGCATCCGGTCCCGTCAGGAATAGGAGGGAAATCGACATGGATGACATTCTCCGAAAATGAGACCTGAGCATTCGCGGGAACGCAGCTGGTGCCCTCTACACCATAGATACCCATAATTACAGCTTCGTGGTCAGTAGGATTGGGTGGAATAATTGCTACGCTAGCCGCTTGAGCGGAAATAGAAATTCCATAGACAAGCATCATGCCCATTATGCTAAAGCCGCGCGGTAAAATATTTTTAATATTCATTTGAGTTACCTTGAGTTAATAAATTCACATAAAAGAACGGAAAAACAGCGGGGAGGCAAGTCTTGTATCGTTAGTTTTAGATAAATGCACAAGGCAAAACCTGACTCGCTAAAGCTACACCGAACGCAAGCCGAAGCACAATCAAACTTCGCCAACTCATCAAAAGGTAAAACCCTGCTTGAGTAATGCCTCAAACTGCTCGACCGGCACCGGTTTGCTGAATAGATAACCTTGCATCTCATCGCAACCCTGTTCACGCAGGAACGCCAATTGGCCTGTCGTTTCCACGCCTTCGGCAATGGTTCGCAAGCCCAGCCCTTTCGCCAAGTTGATAATGGCGCTGACGATAGCCTTGTCTTCCGGATCGGTACTGATGTCGCGGACAAAGGACTGGTCGATTTTGAGTTTGTACACCTTAAATTTCTTCAGGTAACTCAATGAAGAATAGCCGGTACCGAAATCATCGATCGACATCCGAATGCCGCGTTCGTGTAAATTATTCATTACGGTGATGACGGCTTGCGGGTTGTGCATCGCCAGCCCTTCGGTCAGCTCCAGCTCCAGATACTCCGGCGGCAAGCCCTCTTCGTCAAGTATACGCGTAACCAGCGTGGGTAAATCGGGATGACGAAACTGCACGGCGGACAGGTTCACCGCCATAATCAGCGGGGCGTAGCCGTCATCAATCCAGGCTTTTGCTTGGCGCACGGCGCATCTTAAGACCCATTCGCCGATCGGCAGAATGAGGCCGCAGTATTCTGCAATCGGAATAAACTCGGCGGGCGAAACCATACCGAATTCGGGATGTTGCCAGCGTAGCAAGGCCTCCGCTCCGATGATATGCCGACCGTGCATGTCGACTTGCGGCTGGTAATAGACCTGTAATTGCTGATATTCCAGCGCATGATGCAGCGCATTCACCAATTGCAGATTGCGTTCCGAGCGTGACTGCATTTCCTGGGTAAAAAAACGGTAGCATTGGCGTCCTTCCAGTTTGGCGCGATACATCGCGGCATCCGCACTCTTGGACAGCGTTTCCAAATCTTCGCCGTCTTCCGGATAAAGCGCCACTCCGATTGATGCGGTCAGCGTCAGGTCATGAAGTTCAATGCAATAGGACTCGCTAATGGTCTCCAGTAATTTTTCCGCCACCTGCGCAGCACCGGTTGCGTCCACTCCCGGCAACAAGAAAATGAATTCGTCTCCGCCCAGGCGCGAGACCATATCTTCTTTCCGCAGCAGCAAACGCAGACGTTCGGCCAACTTGACCAATAAGGCATCGCCGATACTATGGCCGAGTGCATCATTAATATCTTTGAAATGGTCGAGATCAAGGAACATCAAGGCAAGCTGTCCGCCTTTACGCTTGATTAAATTAAGGACAAATTTAATATGATCATTCAGTTGCGTGTAATTCGGCAATCCGGTCAACGGATCGAAATTCGCCAGATAGTTAATGCGCTCCTGGAAATGTTTTTGCTCGGTTATATCTTCGTAAATGCCGAGTACGCCGATGATTTCATTAGCCTCGTTTTTAAGCGGCACTTTAGATGAGCGTAAACAAATGGTACTACCGTCGAAGGTGGTCTGCGTTTCTTCATAGGACAGTTTTGGCATACCTGAATTTATGATGCGTCTGTCGTCAGCCCGATACTGTTCCGCCTGCTCTTTCCAGGCTAACTGATAATCGTCTTTGCCGATCACATCCTCTATGAACAATTCGCCGGCATCCTTGGCAAAAGCGGGATTGCAACCGGCATAGCGTAAGTCCTTATCCTTCCAGAAAATACGTATGGGCGCCGTATCGATGATCGTTTTCAGCAGATGATGCGACTCGGCGAGCGCGCTTTCGGCATGCTTACGCTGTGCTTCGCGTTCAAAGCTGTTCAGCGCATAGTCGATGTCCATCACCATTTCAATCAGCAGATCGCGTGCAAATTGATCAAAAGCATTGGCTTCGGCGGCGTATAGCGTAAGCACGCCTATAACCACGCCGTTTCTATGCAGCGGTAGCGCCGCGGAAGCCCCCCAGCCGAAGCTTTCGCCGCGCTCGTGCCAAGGCGCGGTGACAGGGTCATGCTGAAAATCCTGACACCAGAAAGGATGGTCTTCGCGCAGAGCGGTTCCGGTCGGCCCGCGCCCGGCCGCCACATGTTCGTCAATGGAAATTTGAATTCCTTCCAGATAGTCGGTACCGCTACCGTAAGACGCAACCGGCTTAAGCTGTTTGCTGTGTGCGTCCAGCAAGCCTATCCAGGTCATTTTCATGCCGCCGAAGGTTACCGCGTCACAGCAAATTTGCGCAAACAACGCCTCTTCGCTATTGCAGCGCACTATGGCCTGATTACACTGGCTTAAAGCGGCATAAAGCTGGGTCATGCGCTGATTTTTCGCTTCGGCTTCTTTGCGCTGGGCATCGATCAGGGCAAGATTGACCTGCGTTTCCGACAGCCAGCCCAGTACGCTGTTTTCCAGGCCTTTGGCGACCGGAATGGCGGTTAAAAAGTCGCCGCGGCCTATGCCGAGAATACGTTCGTACAACTCGCTTAACGAAGAGCCCAAGGTGATATGCAGGAGCCGGTAAACGCGCCGGAGCATGAGCAATAACAGGAAACCGGATGAGACGAACGCTATGCGCAAAAGCATCGCCGTATTTTTCGCGGTATGGACGGCTATCAAGGTGCGTTGATCCAGCAATTGGTAGAATTCGCCGATCGGGCGCATGATATTCGCCTTGGCTTGAAGATAAGCGGCATCGCGCAACATCAGGCTTGCTTTGAGACGGTTGGCGTCGGTCGGCATCGCGGTGGATTCGATCAACTTCATCGCGGCGAATTCAGTGCCGGTCAGTCCGTCCGAATTGGTTTTGGCTTCCGCCAACTTGGCAAATTCTTCTTCGCTAAAACCGGCTTGCCGCATCAGCTCCAGTAAAGCGATTTTTTGCCCGCTGTCCGGCCTTGGCCGGCGGCCGTCGGCCAGCACCAGATCCCAATAGACATTGTGATAATCGACCGGGCGGGGCATCTTGCCGTCACGGATGTCCAGGATTTGCTGAAAGTGTTGTTTATAAATGGGGTTTCCGGTGAGGACATAACTCCGCACCATACGGGTGAGATCGTCCGAAGACTGACGCAATTCGTCAGCCAGCAAGTAAGATTGAAGCCGCGCCTCATTGGCGCGATCAATCTGCTTTTCCGAACGGACGTAGATGGCAAAGAGAATGGCGAAAACGAAAAACATGCCCAGCGTCAGCCAGAGACTGCGCGAAAATCGAGATAAATTGTTGGGAGGCGTCATTATGTTCTTTCTTCGTGAGTCCTCATCAGGAACCTTGTAGGGTGAGCACCGCGCACCCTTTGCGGGTTTCAGAATATCAATAATATTGGAAAGGGGCCATGGCTAATTACGCCGCCCAAACATTGGAAAAGCGTTAGGGCGCGGATTTGTGTCTGTTCTTGTGTTATTGCGCTATAACCGCTTGAATGATAGTATCGAGCCTCCATTAATGATGATTAAAAAAGGGGATTTCCATGGCCGACATAGCATTATCCAGCCTATCAAGAAATACGTTGTTAGCATTGTCTCAAAAAAAAACGCCACCCGTCTCATCTTCCAACAAATCTATCACTGCCGGTGTGCCTGATAGGGTTTCGGTGAGTCCTGAGGCTTTGGCTCGCCTTAACGCGGAAAAAACCAGTATGCACGCTTTGCCGCAAGGACTCGGTAAACTGTCATTAGCGGCTGTAAACCCTGAATCAGCCAGTCAACAAGCGGAAAAAAACAATGCGGATGCTTTGCCACAAGGATTGGGTAAACTGACGTTAGCGGATTTAAATGCGGAAGGCGCTAACTTAGTATCGTTGCAAACTAGACAACAACTGGGTACGCAGTCATTAAGTTTGGCTAATCAACAACAATCGCTTTTGCGTTTGTTTGCCTGATTAGAAAGACTCTTCAGCCACCCCGGATTTTCTCGATTATAAGCCTTGTAGGGTTCGCACCGCGCACCATTATCGCATTGGAAAGGCGCGCATACGCCCCCTACACGGCTTGGAGGGCATTTGCTTGGATCATTTCCAGGCACAGACGGTGGCCCGTGTATTTTTCCAGCAAGCCCCCTCTCGGGTCAATTCTCCCAAATCGTCATGTACGTTGGTTTCATCAACTTGCGCATCCCAAGATCCTAGTGCGGTATTGGCTTGTTCTGCGGCTGCGGGATCGATATCCGCGTTGTACAGCTTATTCCGGATTTGAAAACTACCCTCACTGCCCAGTGAGCCTGCACAAGATCCCTTGATATACGTAACACCCTTTACTTTGAGCAAACAGTTACTGAACACCACGTCTTTGTCTGCGAAGACTGGCGCAGCCCAGATTATGTAAAACACACCGGCCACCATCAATTTTTTTGTCATTTTACATCTCATTAGTCATGTAAGTGCGTATTGCGCAGCATTTACGAATGCGCCGGAATAACTTTGAAATTTTAACGCATTCTAATGGACAAGCCACTTCGATAATCAAAATAGCCGGTACGATTGGGCTCTGGAATGGGGCGCGGTGCGCCCCACGGCTGCGAGGAGGGCGCTGCTCGTCAGAATGTTCTATTCTCGGACAGCCTCCTAGAAGCGATTTAATTAACATGGCAGAGGCACGAAGACATTTTGGATTAGTGCGGAAAGTTCTCGACGTGGGTTTCACCATTCCGCCCGTAATAGGTCACATGATGTCCGGTAAGCCACACGGTGTAACCAATACATCCGCCTTCCTGAGAAAGCTTCTTGAATTCAGGGTACATCACTTCACCGCTCTGGGCTCCCAGAATCGCAGATTTGATTGCAGCTGCCGAAAAATCCTTAGCAATATCAACTTCCGGCGCCTTCATGTCGAGGCTGAGTATCTCACCGCACGGCATGTAGTAGGTTGCACGGCAAGCACGGTAATCGACGCAATATGATTCGACGCCTATGCCAATTAGGTTGCCTATAACTTGACCAAAGTGAATGCGGCCGTCGTTGGAACTATTGAAAGTTTCTCGAATGACGGAATCAACTGACTTGTCCATATTTATATCCTGTTTTGGTTCGGGGGGGTTATTTGGTTGGAACTTGTTTTAGCCGATGGTGGGGAACCAAGGCTTGCAACAATAAGGTGATTTCCGTAATTTGGACAGAAACCTAGAAAACAATTTATTCGCCTGTTTCCTTTTTTCGCCTCAAAAGGTGCGCTTTGGCAATCAACCGTTTTTATCGTTAATCAAATTAATAATTACCTTAACAATAGTCTCTCGCTCATCCGGCTTGCTTTCCGCAATCAGCAAGGTAAACGCCACGAGTGCATTATCGGCAATCCGTTTTTCGCCTTCCGCGTTATACAAATACTGGTGACGTTCCAAAAACCTAGGGCAATCGCCAGTTTCAAATCGGCGAACTTTTCCTGCTGCGCCTGGAGTTTTTGTTCATTCAGCGCATAGCCTTGGATTAAGTATTGCTTGAGGATGTTGTTCGCCCAGATACGAAATTGGGTACCGCGACGGGATTTCACCCGATAGCCGACGGAGATAATGACATCCAGATTATAGTGATAGACCTCGTAAGACTTACCGTCGGCGGCAGTTGTCCGGAAATTCCGGACAACTGCCTGTTCCTGTAATTCGCCTTCCTTGAAGATATTGCGGATATGCTCGGAAACCGTGCGCTTATTCTTATCAAACAATGCGCACATCTGCGCTTGGGATAGCCAAACAGTCTCCTCAATGACATTAACCACAACCTGTGAGCAACCGTCTTCGGTTTGAAAAATGACGATGGGGTTTTGGGGTTCGGTCATTGACTATATATAATCTAGCCCATGATTAAGCTTACCCAAGGTAGAATCAGGAAGGATAGATAAACACCTTCTTTTGAGATGGCGTAGAGTAAGTTGTCACGAAAGCCAATTCGGGCTTCTTGTTCAGCTTTGACGGTTTCGTATTCTTTTAATAATATTTCGAGTTTTGTTTGTTGTTGGTCTATCATGCTTTTTTCTAGTGGTGGAAATCATGAGTTTAGATGTAAATCACTATACCAAGTAAAGTTAATTTTTTGTACTCGCAATATTATTTTCAGCAATTCTAATTATGAAAAATATATTTAAATCAATGTGTTATAAATTAAATTTCCAAGTTTGTTTTTAATTTTACAGAATCCTATTTTTCATAGGTGTCGCAAAGCCTTATAGAATAAGGGGGTTGATATTGTTACCCATTCGGCTCTTCGATTACTTTGCAAGTATTGCGGTAGAACGCACTCGAATTTTAAAAACCGAATCAGTATCTATTTGATTTTATTTTAATTTCCATAATGAGAATTGCTGTATTATTTTTAAAGGTTGATAGTTTATGTCCAAAACTGTTGTTTTCATTACCGCTTTGAGTGTCGAGTTTCTAGCAGTTAAAGGCTTTATCCAAAATTGGAAAGAAACAGAACATGATGAAGGTACAATTTATCAAGAAAGTAGCTTTAAAGGATGGAGAATTGGATTAGCTAAAACTGGACAAGGTAATGCTAATGCGGCAATGGAAACAGAAAGGGCAATACAATTTTTTGATCCTGACTATGTGTTTTTTGTGGGTGTAGCAGGTGGTATTAAAGATGTAAAGTTAGGTGATGTTGTTATAGCAGAAACAATGAAAGGTTATGAAAAAGGAAAAGAAGTAGATAATGTTTTTTTGCCACGTAGCGAAGTAGGAAAATCTAACTATAAATTGGTTAAACGAGCCGATGCAATTACCGATAACTCTGATTGGAATCAAAATTTAAGCACAGGTATTAAACCAAAAGCATTAATTGGAGTTATTGCTGCTGGAGAAAAAGTTGTAGCTTCTGAGCATTCCCGAACTTATAAGCAATTAATAGAACTATATAGTGATGCCATTGCCGTAGAAATGGAAGGAATAGGTTTTTTAACTGCAATTCATGCAAATAGTCAAGTAAAGGGTATTGTTATTCGTGGTATATCTGATTTATTAAGTAATAAAGCAGAAAGTGATAATGCCGATTGGCAACCAAAGGCAGCACACCATGCTGCTGCCTTTGCTTTTGCTATGCTAGAAAGATTATTACCAACTTCTGTAGATTTTAATAAAAACAATAATCTTCAAGAATTGCAAGAAATTCTAAAGCCAATCGCACAAAATTTATCAGATAAAGAACTGAAGAAATTTAATAGTATTTGTCAGCAATATGTTTATCAAGAATGTATACAAAATAGCTTTTTGGAAACGTTGAATTATTTATTTGACTTAGGATGGTTATCTAATGGTCAATATCCAATACTTTGTGTAATTAATCATTTAATAAAAGAAAACATTATAATAAATTTAGCAGCAAAAAAACTAATAGAATGGCTACAAAAATATTCTGATAATTTAAACGTAAACTTACAGACTGTTAAATATATTTCTATCAAACAAAGCAACGAAAACGAACCTAGTTATTTGACTATACAGCTAAAAACAGATAAAGACAGTTTATATATTCCACAGGCTTGGCTAAATGGCATCAATATTTGTCCAGATGATATTACTAATATTGAACTTAAAAATGAAGATGAAAAAACTTTACAGCCATTAATGGATAGGCTATTAGAAAAAGTTATCTGCATGGAAAATGAACCATTAATAGAGTTTATTCTTCCTAAAGAACTTATGTATTACCATTTTGATAAATTAGAAAATAAGAGTTATGAAAATAATCCAATCGGTATCTGCTATCAATTAGTTATACAAGCATTGGATAGACGAGAGCATAAAAAATATTTCCCCAAATGGAAGAAGCATTGGAAAAATATTTTGCAGGAAAAAACTTTAAATCAGAAAGTAAAAGATAAATTAATATGGTTAAAAGAAGAAGAACATAAGTATATATTAGCATCAATGACAGAAATCGAGCCAGGAGATAAAAAATGTTGTTTTGGTTTTAACTTTAAATTTTCAACTTGCCAAAAAAAATTTTTAGATGAGCTAATAATGTGGGGAGCTTTTGCCGCGTTATGGTCTTGTCAATATAAAGATATTGATTTAGAAAAAGACATAACAAATTTCTTAAATACACAAATTATTAATCTACCTGAAAGTATCTATAATTTTCGCTGTCACCATAGAGATAAAGAAAAATACATTACGTTATTCTGGGATAACCCAGATAGACTGCCACCTCAATTAGAACCAAATTTTTTAGGAAGCGAATTTCGTTAGGAGTTTCAACATGGAAAAATCAGAAAGTACAGAAGAAGCACAAAAAGCTCCAGAATGGTGTATTTATCGAGGTGAAAAACCGATTTCAGATTTACCACCCCCTCCTTCATGGCGAAACTTTAGTGCAAAAAAACAAAATAAAGAAAACCAACAGAAGAATGACAGAGGCAGTTGTTATATTCCTAACCATCAAGATATAGAATTAGTAAATGCTGCACTGTATTTACGCCGCCCTTTATTAGTGGAAGGAAAAGCGGGGACAGGTAAAACTTCGTTAGCTTATTCAGTTGAACATGAATTGAAATTGGGTGGCGTTTTGCGCTGGTCAATTACTACCCGCACGACGTTAAAAGACGGATTATATCAATATGATGCTATTGGACGTTTGCAGGATAAATCGTTGCACGGTGATAAATCGCCTGAAATAAACGAATATTTGCGTTTAGGCGCATTAGGTACTGCGTTTGCTAATGATAGCAACAAACCACGCGTATTATTAATTGATGAAATTGATAAAAGCGATATAGATTTACCGAATGATTTACTGCATATTTTTGAAGAAGGGGAATTTGAAATTCCTGAATTAAAACGCTTAAAAGGTAAACATGAAATTTTCCCCAGCGATGATGGCACAGCTATTACTATTGAAAATGGTAGAGTGCTTTGTAAACAATTTCCGTTAGTGATTATGACAAGTAATGGTGAGCGTGAGTTTCCACCGGCTTTTTTACGCCGTTGTTTGCGATTGGAAATCCAACAGCCTGATAAAGATAAATTACAACGTATTGTAGAGGCACATTTTCATACAGATACAAATTATGTTCAATACAAACAACAAATAGACAACTTGATTGATGAGTTTATAAAAAAAATCAACAGTAGCGATAAAACCGATTTAGCTAATGACCAATTATTAAATACCGTACATTTAACGTTAAGAAATATAAATTTATCAGACGATAAAGAGTCGCTTCTAGAATCACTATGGAAATCGCTATCCAATTCGTAGATTGGGTCAACTTTATGGAGTGAACTTTATGGAGTGCAACAAGATAAGTGTGACCCAACCTACATAATATTTCATTTAACCTATTATGCAAGAATCAAATTTAATTAGCAGATTTATTTCTGTTCTAAATAAAGCTGAGCTTTATCCAGACTCAGAAGAATTGGCTGATGTATTGTGGTTAGCATTACAAATTAATACATCTGTCAACAAAAAAGAATTAAATATTATTAGTGAAGAAACTATTTCTAATCAAGAAAATAACTATAAATCAGCCTTAGAAAATAAAAATTTCCCTTACGATAATAACAATACACAGGAGTTAAAAAATAAAGATTTTCCTAAAAATAAGCAAGACATCCTATCTGAAACACAACCCACAATACAACTACAAAAATCTCAACTTTTTCCACATCAACAAAATAGCTGTATTAATAGCAGCGGCATTAAAGGGCAAGCTTTTAGAACGCCCGCATTGTCACTATTACATAATACCTTAGCTTTTAATCGCGCCTTTCGTCCATTGCGTAAAACTGTCCCTTCCCGTTTTCATACGGAATTAGCGATAGAAGAAACCATACACTATATTGCTGAAACTCAGATTTTTGCGCCTATTTTAAAAGGTAAACCGGAACGCTGGTTAGAATTGGTTATTCTGATAGACAATGCCATTTCAATGCAGATTTGGCAGCCTTTATTAAAAGAATTCCGCCGATTATTGGAATTGCAAGGCACGTTTACAAAGATTCATTTTTATCAATTAGACACTGAACAGGAAACGGCGCGGGTATTAAACAATCAACGGGTGATAAAGAATTTTGAAATCATTAATCCACAACAGACGCGTTTAATCCTGGTATTCAGTGATTGTGTGGCAAAAGCCTGGCATAGCAATCAGGGCGTGTTTGCCTTATTGCAACAGTGGAGTCGCAAGCATCCGGTCAGTATTATGCAAATGTTGCCCTTTAGATTATGGAAAGGCACGGCATTAGGTTATGCGGAGGAAGCGCGATTTACCGCTTCCTTGCCAGTGGCGTTGAATCAAGCTTTAAATCTCGACAGGCAAGATTTTTGGTTTATGGATGATATAAGCGAATTAGAAAAAGGTTTTAAAATTCCGGTGTTAACGCTAGAGCCTGAAATCGTGAAAACCTGGGCAAAACTGGTGTTAGGAAAAAAGGAAGGTTGGCTGAAAGGCGTGGTATTTGAGCATCAAGTCGCTTTTATTCCGTCTGTGGAACAGTCAACCAAAACGAATATGCCTGAAATTACCGCCGAACAACGGCTTAAACAATTCAAAAGTTTTGCCTCGCCCACCGCGCAGAAATTAGCGGCGTATTTAGCGGCTGTGCCGTTGGATTTGTCCGTGATGAATGTGGTGCAAAAATTGATGTTGCCGCAGTCGCAGCAGGTGCATTTAGCGGAGGTGTTTTTAGGGGGATTATTAAAGCGCATACCGCATCATGCCTGGGTGGAATATGATTTTCATGCGGGTGTGCGGGAGTTGTTGTTAGATTCGGTGATTGTGGCGGATGCGGTTTTTGTGTTGACGCGGGTTTCTGATTTTGTGGAACAGCATTTTGGGCAGAGTTTGGATTTTTTAGCGTTGTTGGCGAATCCGCATTTGACTGAGGGAATTGAGCTAAATGACAGTACGCGACCTTTTGCGGAAGTGGGGGCGAAAATATTGAGGAAATTGGGCAGAAATTATAAAAAGCTGGCTGATAAACTGGAAGATTTGCCTATCGAACTCCCAAGCAAAAACATGGGAACGAGTTCAAACCATCTCATCATTGGACTAGGCGGAACTGGCGGTAAAATTATTCGTTCGTTTAGACGATCAGTTTTTCAACAATTTCATTCAAAAGAAGCTAAAGGCGTCAACTTAGAATATCTCTACGTCGATTCCAGTACCGAGATGATGACCCTGGATGACTCGAGCTGGGAAATATTAGGCAAAAGCGTTCAATTAGATAGGCACAACCAATTGCTTATTCGTCGCGGAGCCGATTTAGCGTCACACTTAGAAAACTTGAGTAATTATCCTGGTATACAAGGCTGGATTGGCGATAAAAACCAATGGCTTGATATTCTTAACAGCATTGTTGGAGAAGTGTTAGGTGGACAAAAGCGGCGTTTAGGCCGCTTTCTTTTTGCCTGTAAAATAAAAGACTTTCGCGAACGCGTACAAAGCCTTACCCGCAATCTCCAACAAAAAGGCGGCACCACCTCGGTTACTTTTCATATTTGTTGTAGTTTGGCAGGCGGAACAGGAAGCGGTTCCATTATTGATGCAGTTTGTCAAATCCGGGAAATGTACCCTTATGATCGTATTATTCTTTATACCTTGCTTCCCGATACCCATCCAAAACCTAATTGGGATACAGGCAACTATCACGCTAATGGCTATAGTGCGTTATTGGAGTTAAATGCACTTAGTGTAGGAGCGTGGCAACCGCATGACATTACCGGCAGTAAAGAACGCCTTTTACTTAAAGACCCTTTTAACGGTTGTTACTTGTTTTTCAATCAAAATGAAAATGGCGTTTCGGTTGACGTAGAAAAAGATATTCCTGAAATTGTCGCAGATTTTCTGTTTCAAAAATTGGTAGTAACACGCGAACTGCGCTGGGAAAGCCTTGCTAGAATGGAAAACGCCGAAAATGGCGATGGATCACCTGAATCCGCCATTGCCGGCACTCCTGAACGGAGCAAACGCTTTCTTACCTTTGGTCTAAAACGTTTAGCTTATCCGGAAGTAGAAATTAAAGAATACCTGACTTATCAGTTCGCCCGTCAAGCCGGTTTGCAGATGCTCTTCAATAATTGGACAGATTCGCTGGGATTTCGCGACGAACCTAAAAACGCTCCATTCTCCCAAGAGGTCAATGCAAAAGAAGTTAAAGAGCGCTGGGCAATTACCGATGAGCACTTAACACTGTCGCGCGGCATTCTGTTAGAAGAGGTTAACAGTAAAACTTGGCAGCCTTTTTCTATGGAATGGCAAAACTTTGTTAATAACTCCAAGCAACTCATTATCGATACCACGCAGCCCGAACGATGGTTAGATGAGTTAGAAAATCGCTGTCAAGAGCGTTTTGAAAAAACCTTTCGCCAACACGGCGTTCACAAATTTTTTGAAATTAAAATAGCGACACATACTGAAAATGCCAAAGAAATTCGCCGCCGTATCGAAAACGAATTTTTTGCCGAGTGGAATAATGGCACAAAGTCACTCTACGAAATAAAGCGGCTTTTAGAGGCATTATTGCAAAGCTTGGATGCGCGCCTAAAAGAAGCCAGCGACAAGATTGTTACTTATCAGGATATTGCCGAAAAAACATTAAAAGAGCGCATACAATCTAACCAAAAAGAATGGACAAAAATCGGCCTTTTCCCTTTCGGCAAACGCAATAAAATTTTGGATGCCCAAGCGCTATCATTACAAGCACGTTATGAAGCTCTGACTTACATGGAGGCTTGGCAATTTAGCAAAGTTTTATTAGCCGAAACTCTTAGGGAACTGACAACACTTGCCAATGAAGTTAACCAATCGTTCAGCCTATTAAGTGAAATCAACAAAAACTTTCAAAAAGGCATTGATGAACGTTGTCAAAATACCGGTCAAGATGACCTGCGTCGTTTGTTGGTCTATTTTTACAAGCCGGACGTGGTGCGGGACTTTTCACAGCGCTTAATTAGAGATAAAGCCATACAAAGGAATCAAGCGCAAGAAGCACGTCTGGCCTTGCTGGGCCAACTAGGCGAAAGCGCTAATTTCACCCAGCTTAACGCTCGTATTTTAAAACAACAATGGATGGACGTGATTGAGATTAGCTGTGAGCAGGCCGTTGAAGCGGCTCATAATGCCGTCACCACTACTGAAAAAGATCAACCCCGTCAACTCAACGTCAACCTCATCGAAAAATTAGCTAAAGATTTTAGCGGCAATGAAGAAGGACTCACCCGTTATATCCATGCACTTTCCACTTATACGGGTAATTACCTCAACTTTAATCCATTGGAGGTTAATAAAAGAGGATCGGGGATCTCGGAAACACCCAGTAAGTTATCGTTGTTTACTGTTATTCGCCCTATAGCGCGCGATTGGGGCAGTTTTGTCACTCAACTTGATGGCATATTAAAAGGTAGCCGGAATATCCAGCCCGAAATCCTCCAAAATGAAACACGGGAGAGTGAAATTACTTTTATCAGCATCACCAACCTGTTTCCTTTACGTTATGTGGAGCATCTAAAATTTTTAAAAGAAAAATATGATTTAAGGTTGAGTCAGGCAAATAATCCAAGCCGAGCTAAATTAGAGCTACATTGTGAGGGGGATGGATCACAATATCCTAACCTTTATATCTCTCCTGAATAAACTTACCATGGCAAGTAGCAGTAGCCCGTATAGAATGAAATGGAATACGGGACAAACGCAATAATGCGAAGTAAAGCGACAGGTCGGCATCAATGACTGGGGTATAACCTTGATGTAACATTTCATCGATCACATCGTGGGCGGATTTCTTTGGTCTAAATCCAGAGTAGTTCGGTCAGAAATCCGCTTCAAATATCGGTCCGATGATCAGCTTTTACCGCCCTCTGGGCTAACCGGTCGCGAATCGGGACGCAAGCTGCCATCCGCTTTGGGTATCATGACGCGCCGTACCGACCTTGGATGATAAGTCTTGTCTTTTAGCTCCTAAGCTAATTTCGACAAAAACGTGTCTATCTGTCGGCGAAGTTCATCCCATCAATTCCAAGGCTTCCTTTGTTGGCACGAACAAGGCATTAAGCAAACATGAGGATGTCTGCCCGCCCCACCCTGTCATATAGTACATGGACTCGATAGGCTGACTGGGTTAGAGCTTCCTCGGCAACTGCTCCTGCATCCATACAAATCGTCCAGCAGGAGAAGGAGCCAGTTTGTCGAAGTTATTTCATGAGCGTTCCTAAGCTTTAATTACCAACCGGCAGATCATTGCTCTGTCGAATGATGAACAGGAATTTTAATCGCAAAAACGCTGCCTTTGCCGAGTACGGAAGCCACTTGCAATTCATAGCCGCATTGATTGCACAAGGTTTTCACAATAAAAAGCCCCAGACCGTAACCGGCGCTGTCGCGGTGTCGGCCTTGCTGAAACGGAGCCGTTAACATTCGGCAATCGGTTTCAAATAAGCCGACGCCGGTATCGAGCACTTGTATTTCAATATGCTGCAAGCGGCGGCGCACGCCGAACACGACGCGGCCTTTATGGCTGTAACGAATCGCGTTGCTTAACAGGTTGCTGAGCATGCGGTGCAGCATTAAGGCCGAACCTTTTAATTCGATGTTGTTGCTGACATGACTCAGTTTTAAACCTTTTTTGGCGGCGGCGGTTTCAAATTCGTTTTGAAGTTGATCAAACAATTCGAATAAGACAATGCTGTCGGATTGCTTGCCTTCCTCTTGCCGCGCCTGCCGAATTAAGCCCTGAATCAAACTTTGCGCATAGTCCAGGGTGGTGTTGATATGTTGCTCGACCGCATTGTGCTCTTCCCTGGCCCGTAGCGCGTCCATCGCGAAGCGGATAGACGCTAACGGTTGCGATAAATCATGGCCGGCCGCGGCCAGTAACAATTGCTGTTGTTTGGCGTCTTCCAGCGCCGCCAAACGGTCTTGCTCGGCTTTTATCAACAATTCGGTTTCGGCCTGCCGTTTAACGCGAAGTTCGGCTTTTTGCTCGTTCAAACGCTGGAGTTGATTAAGCACCGCGATCATAAAGAAAACAGGTTCCAGCATATAAGCGATTTTCGGGTAAGTAAAAATCGACAGCCCCGGAAAAGGGTTGCGCCAAAAGACACTCAGCGACATCAAAATGACATTAAAAACGATCAAGGACATGCCGCCCAATAAATACAACGGCGCCGCAGGCACTTGCCCGCGCACGGCAAAAACGCCGACCGCCGCGGCAAAGGCGGCATAGACCACGGCCAGCATGAAGTTCCACTCGGTAAAGTAGGGCTGGGCGGCAAACGGTAGGCTGAATACGGCCAGACACATCATGATGACGAAGGCGTAAAAAAATCGTCGAAACCGCTGCCGCATCTGTAAAAAGCCGATGCTGAACAGGCCGTGGGCCAGCAACAAACCGATACTGATAACGCCGGGGGCCTGCATGTTCCAAACCGCTTGTTCCGGCCATAAAAACTGAAAGTTGTAGCCCTGGATTTGGCTGAGGAATAATAAGCTGAAAATAATTAATAGTGCGTAATTACGGCTGTCGGCATGGCGCAGTCCTTGCCGATTAAAAATCACCACCGAAACTAAAACCATTAACACGCCAAAAATCATGCCGTTAAGCAAGTCATTTTGGGTGTCCGCTTGCGCCAGTGCTTTAGCGCTTAACAAAACCGGCTGTAAAGGCGTTTTGCCGTGGGTGCGGTAGTAAATATAAAAAGTCGTGGTGCTGTTTGCGGCCAGCTCAACTTCGGCATATAAAAACCGGTTGATTAGCGGGCGTTGGCTAAACGTGGTTTGTTGGTCCAGACTGAACAGCGTTGCCAAGCGGTCGTTATCGGCTTTGAACAGATACAGAAAAAACGCATCGGGAATGCCCAAAGCCAATAAGCGCTTAAGGGCCGTTGCGTTAGTATTGTTAAGCGAGATTTTCACCCAGAGCCCGGACGCCGATTTGAGATTATCGGCAAGCCCGGCGTTTGTGCTAATGTCCGGCGTCAATGAAAAGGCATGTCCGGCATGAGGATCAAGCACTTGCATACACTGGCGTAGCGCAAACTGCTGTTGAGTTTGCAACTGACAGACCTCATCGTCATGAGCCATAATAGGCCGACTGATAAGCAACAGTCCTATCAACAACAGCTTAAACACGCTTGCCGATAAGCGGTTAAATGGGCTATTTTCCACAGCATTCCTGATTTAAAGTAAGTTCAATGCGTATTATTTTGGCGGACGATCATGCTATTTTCCGTGAAGGCTTAAAACTGTTGTTGCAAAGCCGGCACGACCAAGATGTTGTCGCAGAGATCGACAACTTGGAAAACCTCAAAACCGAACTCAATAAACAACAAGCGGATCTGTTGATATTAGACTATCACATGCCCGGCGGCGATGCGGCGGCCGTGCTCGGCTATTGTAAAAAGCGTTATCCCGAACTCAAAATCATCGCGCTGACCGGCGCGCAATCCGGCCAAATATTAAAACAGCTGGTTGCGGCAAAAGCGGATGCGGTGTTATTAAAAGACGGCGCTTCGGCTGAGTTATTGCTTGCCATTCAACAGGTGATGCGGGGTAAAAGCTATTTTTCCGATACGGTTAAAACCCATATTGCCGAGGTGGCTTTGCCGTTAAGCACACGCGAATTGCAGGTATTAAAACTGATTTTTTCGGGGCTGGTAAATAGGGAAGTGGCCGATAAACTCGCGTTATCGCCTAAAACCGTGGATAAGCATCGGGAAAATATCATGCGTAAACTGCATGTTAATAATCTGGTGGAGCTGATTAATAAAGTGCATCAATTGAAGTTGTTTGGCGATGTTTACGATTAATTTTCAGCGACTGCCGGCGGATAGAGCCGGCGCGGCTTGATGTCGCGTTTTATAGGGTGGATGGCATCGTTCCCACGCTCCGGGGACTGTGAAAGTATTATCAAAATCGGTTTAAAAAACTCTTCACCACGAAGGCACGAAGAGCACGAAGGAAAAATAATTACTTAAATTCATAAATTCAGTGTATTGAAAACTTCGTGTCCTCGGCAACTGCTCCTGCGTTGCTCTACCTCCTGCATCCTTGCAGTCGTTCGTGCCTTCGTGGTGAATGCTTTTGCTTTTGTTATAAAACGAATATTTTCACAGTCTCTCCGGCGTGGGAATGCCGGAATACCGCTCTAGCGGTACGGGACGCCGGAGCGTCTTTCACTGCATTCCCACGCCGGAGCGCTCGTCTTTATACACATCTCGATGTAGGCCGGAATAAGCCGGTCCGCGCTTTAGCGCAGGACCGGCGTTTCCGGCATCCCGAGGCTTGGGTGTGCCGGAAACGCCCACCCTGGCTATCGCCGGGTGGGCTTATTCCGGCCTACGTCCCATCTTGAACAGACTTGTGTATAACGATGAGCGCCGGAGCGTGGGAACGATAGCGGGCTCTCTCCAAACTTTGCGTGGCTATATTAATTTTGGACGCTATACAATGCTAATCGCAGCACATAAAGGGCGTTCTTTATGTGCTGCGTTGCTTTAAAACCCAGGAAACCTACAGTTTATGGTAAATATCCGCGCCTTCGTCAAGAAACTGCTTGGATTTTTCATCCATGCCCAGTTTTAGCGCTTCTTCCTCCGCAATTCCTTTTGCTTTTGCATAATCGCGCACATCCTGGCTGATTTTCATCGAACAAAAATGCGGCCCGCACATTGAGCAAAAATGCGCGATTTTGGCGGATTCTTTAGGCAAGGTTTCATCATGAAATTCACGGGCTTTTTCAGGATCGAGGCCGATATTGAACTGGTCTTCCCAGCGGAATTCAAACCGCGCTTTGGACATTGCATTATCGCGCGCCTGTGCGCCGGGATGGCCTTTAGCCAAGTCGGCCGCATGTGCGGCGATTTTGTAAGTGACGATGCCTTCACGGACATCCTGCTTGTTCGGCAAGCCCAAATGCTCTTTTTGGGTCACGTAGCACAGCATCGCGCAACCGTACCAGCCGATATTGGCCGCGCCTATCGCCGAGGTAATATGATCGTAACCGGGCGCAATGTCGGTGGTCAGCGGGCCCAAGGTATAAAAAGGCGCTTCGCCGCATTCTTCCAACTGCTTGTCCATATTGATTTTAATCATATGTAACGGCACATGTCCGGGGCCTTCGATCATGGTTTGCACGTCGTGCTTCCAGGCGATTTTGGTTAACTCGCCCAGTGTTTCCAACTCGCCGAATTGCGCCGCATCGTTGGCGTCGTAAATTGACCCCGGACGCAGGCCGTCGCCCAAGGAAAAAGACACGTCATAGGCTTTCATGATTTCGCAGATGTCTTCAAAATGCGTATATAAAAAGCTCTCTGTGTGATGCGCCAAGCACCATTTCGCCATGATCGAGCCGCCGCGCGAGACAATGCCGGTCATGCGTTTCGCGGTCAGCGGAACGTGGTGCAAACGCACCCCGGCATGAATGGTAAAGTAATCGACGCCCTGTTCGGCTTGTTCGATCAAGGTATCGCGGAAGATTTCCCAAGTCAGGTCTTCGGCTTTGCCGTTGACTTTTTCTAAAGCTTGATAAATAGGCACGGTGCCGATAGGGACCGGCGAATTGCGCAAAATCCATTCACGGGTTTCGTGGATGTTTTTACCGGTCGATAAATCCATGATGGTATCGCCGCCCCAACGGATGCCCCAGAGCATTTTCTCGACTTCTTCTTCAATCGACGAAGTCACCGCCGAATTACCCAAATTGCCGTTGATTTTAACCAGGAAATTGCGGCCGATAATCATCGGCTCCAACTCAGGATGATTGATGTTGCACGGAATAATCGCCCGGCCTCTGGCCACTTCGTCGCGCACGAACTCAGGCGTAATCACATCGGGAATCGATGCGCCGAACGAATCGCCGGGATGCTGGTCTTTCCATAAATCGCGCATTTCTTCCATTTTTTGGTTTTCGCGTATCGCGATGAATTCCATCTCCGGGGTGATGATGCCTTGCCTTGCATAATGCATTTGCGACACGTTTTTTCCGGCTTTGGCCCGGCGCGGTTTGCGGATATGATCGAAACGCAACTCTGCGGTCGCGGGATCTTCAAGACGCTGGCGGCCGAACTCCGAACTGGGGCCGGATAATTCTTCGGTATCGTTTCTTTCCGCAATCCAGGCTGAACGAATAGCGCCCAGGCCTTTTTTCAAGTCGACTTCGACATTGGGATCGGTATAAACCCCGGACGTGTCGTAAACATAAAGCGGCGGATTTTTTTCCGCGCCTTGTTCCGCGCCGAAATGCAGCGGGGTATCGGATAAGGTAATTTTACGCATCGGCACTCGGATGTCGGGGCGACTGCCTTGGACATATATTTTTTCCGATGCGGGATAGGAATCGATTTTCACGCTACTGGATTCAGTAGCGGTAACTTCTTTAAGGACAGCGCTCATGTTTATCTCCAACAATAAAACAATAAGGCGCAGGGAAGTCAGGGCTTTCCTACGCCGGCATTAACCGGGGTCAGGTTCAAAGGGTTTTTCTCAGCCTCCCGTTCCACACAACGCATGAAACAAAAAAGCACCCCTAGCCTTTACGGATATTTTTCTAAGTTAAAGGATAATGTCGCAGATTGCAAGCTCAGGCCGCGTCATTCATAGCATAAACACCTTGCAAAACAAGTGGTTTTTAAAACTCGGACGCTTTTGCAAAGCGGATTTATAACAAACTCAAACTCGTCTGCGACTATTAGCCTAACAGTAACAAGCAGCCTCGTTATCTCAAACCCGTTTGATTGCTTGTTGAGATTTACCTTCATAAATATATTTTTTTGTTGTTTTTAAAAAATTGCAGGTTATCCTTCTGAAAACAAAATCACTAACTCTATGGAGAGATTATCATGAGCGATATACCGGATAACTTAAAGTACGCAAAAACCCACGAATGGGCACAACTTGAGGACGGCATCGTCCGTGTCGGCATCACCGATTTTGCGCAGCAGGAATTGGGGGATTTGGTTTTTATCGAACTGCCGGAACTGGGCCGTAAGGTCAAAGCGCAAGAGCAGTGCGCGGTGGTCGAATCGGTTAAGACCGCATCCGATTTATTCAGTCCGGTGTCAGGAGAAATCGTCGCGGTCAACGAAGCCTTGGCGGATGCACCCGAGCAAGTTAATGACGATGCTTATGGAACTTGGCTGTTTAGCATCAAAGCGGACAACCTGACCGAACTTGATGCTTTAATGGATGCGGATGCCTATCAAAAAGCCATTGAATCCTAATTTAAGTAAAAGGCCCCACCGACGATTTGGCTGGAAGGCAACACTATTTCAGTCGCGCTTGCTTTAGCAATCCTGCGGCTGCACACTACTTATAACGCCGCGCCTGTTCCCGACAGGCTTGCGGCATACACACCATCCCTGGCAATAAAGAGGAACATAATGAGCGCATTAATATGTGGGTCCATGGCTTACGATACCATCATGGTTTTTCATGATAAATTTAAACATCACATCTTGCCGGAAAAAATCCATATCCTGAACGTCTCATTTCTGGTGCCGGTGATGCGGCGCGAATTCGGCGGCTGTGCGGGCAATATTGCTTATAACCTTAAATTGCTGGGCGAAGAGCCGTTAATTATGGCGACCGTCGGTCATGATTTTGAACCCTATGCTCAATGGATGGCCCAAAACCAGCTGTCCAGCGAATATATTCAAATTCTGGACAGCTGCTATACCGGTCAAGCCTATATCACCACCGATGAAGAAGCGAACCAGATTACCGCCTTCCATCCCGGCGCAATGAATTCGTCGCATTTAAATTCGGTGCCGACCGACAAAAAAATCAGCATAGGCATCGTGTCCCCGGATGGCAAGGAAGGCATGCAATTACATGCCGAGCAGTTCGCGGAGTTGGAGATACCTTTTATTTTCGATCCGGGTCAAGGCATGCCGATGTTTAACGGCGAAGAACTGCTAAAGCTTTTAGATCAAGCAACTTGGGTCACATTGAACGACTATGAATCCGAGCTCATGCAGGAACGTACCGGCTTATCGCTGGAGCAAATGGCGGAACGGGTTGAAGCGCTGATTATTACCTTGGGCGGTCAGGGCTCTCAAATTTACAGCCACGGCGAGTGCATCACCATTCCTGCGGCCAAACCCAAAGCCATACTTGACCCGACCGGTTGCGGCGACGCTTACCGTGCCGGACTGTTGTACGGACTGATGAATGAATTGGGTTGGGAAGTGACCGGCAGAATCGCGTCATTAATGGGCGCCATTAAAATCGAAAATAACGGCACCCAGAACCATTCAATCGATATGGATAATTTCAAAGAACGCTACCGCGAGAATTTCGATTCTTCGTTTTAAGCGGTTAATTTATAGTTAATTTTCCTAATTCACTAAAAACCCTAGAAGGAATGTCCCCTGAGGCATGCCCACGAATTTTCCAAGTTCGTCGTTCCGGCAGGGATGCCGGAACCCAGCGCCATGGACGGTAACTTTGCGACGTCTCAGGTGCTTAATGACAGCGGATGGTATTTAAAGATTCACATCCTTGTGACTGGATGCTGGCATCCCTGCCGGCATGACGACTTTCCGACTAGGTTGCAGATAAAAAGTTCCTGCCAGAGGGTTGTTTTTATAGCGAATTACACACTCAACTATAATCTTATTTTAACTAAAGGCTTTTATTCACCTCAAAGACGAAGGGCGCGAAGCCATAAAACTTCGCGCCCTTCGTGTCTTTAGGGGTGAAAAATAATTATCGAGCGATTCATGCTAAAAAACACCCAAAATCTGCTGGACATCATGTCCCGTCTACGTCACCCGGAACAAGGCTGTGCCTGGGATCTTAAACAAAATTCCACCAGCTTGATTCCTTACTCGATTGAAGAAACCTACGAAGTGATCGATGCGATTGAGCGCAACGACCCGGACGATTTATGCTCGGAGTTGGGCGATTTGCTGTTGCAAGTGGTGTTCCATGCCCAAATTGCCGAAGAACAAGGGCTGTTCACTTTTGAACAGGTTTCGGCGGGCATTTGCGACAAACTGACCCGCAGGCATCCGCATGTGTTTGCCGATGCGGTATTCAATACCGATGCAGAGCGCCATCAAGCCTGGGAGCAGGCCAAAGCGGACGAACGCCAGGAAAAAAACAAAACAGCGGAACCTTCCAGCGTGTTATCCGGTGTAGCCCGCAATCTTCCGGCCTTGCTTGAATGCGAAAAAATACAGGACCGCGCGGCCAATTACGGTTTCGATTGGCCGGATGTTCCACCGGTTTTCGATAAAGTATTGGAAGAACTGGATGAAGTTAAAGAGGCTTGGCAATCCGGCGATCAAGCGCATATTCAGGAAGAAATCGGCGATTTATTGCTGGTTGCGGTTAACCTGGCGCGCCATTTAAACGTCAATGCCGAGGTTGCATTGAAAGAAAGCACTAAAAAATTCTCCAAGCGCTTTCAACACGTAGAACAACAAGTTGAAGCGGCGGGCCTGAATTTAAAAGACTGCGAACTGGCCGAACTGGATGCTTTATGGAACAAGGCAAAACTGGCTTTAAATAAAAAATAGCAATGATCCGGCAGAGCCGGGGCTTTTGCCGGGGAGCGAATGTCTGCCCGATTAGCGCTTGCTTTGGCTAGAACAACTGTACGGGAGTCACGGCCTGTTTTCAATTCATTTAAAGTTAAGCATCGCGTAGACATCGGCTTAAAGTTTCAACTACGCAAGCAGTGCCGGATCGGCGGTTTATTGGAAAATCTGAAGATTCGGCAAATGGCTAAGCACCTCGGGATTGGAGGCGGTGTTTCTTATATCGAGTTCCCGTAATGATTCCAGCCTCATTAGCGGGCTAAGGTCGGTGATCGCGGTATCTTCAAGATTCAATATTTCCAAGTTATTCAACTGTGCTAATGGGCTTAAATCAGCAACCGGTGTACCACGAAGACTAAGGCGTGTTAATCCGGTCAATTCCGCTAATGGGCTCAAATCGGTTACGAGGGTTCTATTAATATAAAGCGAACTTAAATGTTTTAGCTGCGCCAACGGCTTAAGATCTGTGGTCGGACACCTCATAAGCATAAGAGTCTGTAATTGCACCAGCCGACTCAAGAGCTTGAGGTCGGTGATGGCAGTATAGTTTAGATAAAGATACTGCAAATCGGTTAAGCCCTGCACCGGCTCAAGATTTTCTACGGGCGTACCGTCAAGATCCAGGCTTTTCAGGTTGGTAAGCTGCGCTAACAACCCAAATTCGCTAAAGGGAGTGCCGCTAAAACTGAGCCTTTTGGCCGGTTTAAGTTGGACTATAGCTTGATAAAGCTCAGTACACAGGCGAAAGGTGACATGGCTTTTTTCATGGGGTTTGTCTGTCCCCAAACAGACAGCCGCCAAGGCTTTAATATGCTGTTGCCGCGCTTGCATCGGCAATCGCACCGAGGTATCCATCACAATATCGGCTAACAGGTTTTGTTGTTCATCGGAACCTTTAGCTGGAAACAACTGCGTCAGGTAGCGTTCCGCCAATTTAGCGTTATCCAGGCTTTCAAAAAACAGGGCAAAGGTTTCATGCCACCAGACTTCCGATGTTCTAAGACGTAAGGCCAGCCAGTCCTTTTTTGCATAAAGCGGAGCCTGTAGTTTTAAATGGCAGGCGGCAAAATATTCCAAAAAGCTTAAGTGGGAAAAGGCATACAGCTCCCGGTCACGGGGTATGAACAAACCGCTACGATGGCTTAAGTATTCCAGAATAAACCGGCATTCGTCTTCGCCCTGTTCGCCATCAAGGCCGCGTTCGGCCAAGCCGCTGCGCAAGATGGCTTGCACTTCGGTTTCGGTCATCAAAATCGTGCTGTTATCTTCGGTGCGCTGTTGCTGTAGGGTATAAGCAATCTCCGCCAGCCATTCGGTCAGGTCGTAATAATCGAAACGCAGCTCGCGGTCTTTAAATTTAAGGCCGCGCGCCTTGTCCAGGCTGACTAGGTAGGTTTCGGCGATACGCTGGTACAACTCGGCGCGGCCGTCGGGCAGACGGCCGCGCCGGGCGTGGATAAAGCAAATCATGTTCAACAACACCGGGATACGCGCCAAGCGCCCTAAGCCGTCATTGGCCTGTAGGCGTTGGTTAAGGTCGTTGATGCGCTGCGGGTGATCGACTTGTTTGGGAACGTACAACTGATACCAGTTGCCGACAAATTGCTGCACTTGTTGCAGGTTGAACGGGCTTAAGTAAAAACCGGGCAGCAGTTCGCGCTTGCGTGGGTCGCGTTTTAACTCGTCGTCAACGTCGAAGTCATCAGCCGGAGTGCAGGCTTCGCCTGCCTTAATTTTAACGCGTTTGCCGCGGCCGGCAGGCAAAGCCTGCACTCCGGTTTGCGCTTTCGGCTCGGGTTCCAGGCCGAACCATTCCGCTTGATCAAAGCCGATAATCCGCGAGGTGATTAAAAACAAGCAGTGTGGATAGCGATTAATGGCTTCCAGCAGCGCCGCCGCCAGTTGTTTACGCTGCCCGCTATGAGTGATTTCATCCAGGCCGTCGAGCATGATTAAGGCTTGGCCGCTGTCCAACACCCGATTAACGGTGTCGGTGTCCTGAATTAAGGGGGCTGTCAGCAGTTCGTGGTTGTGGGTTAAAAAGGTCTGCCATAAGTCATCCCAGTTGCCGACCTTAGCCAAGGGCAATTCACGCAAAATTAACGGGAACGGCACCCGCTTGCCTAAGGCCAGTTTGGTCAGGTTATCGCCATAATAGCTAAAGGCCAGCATCAGCGAGTTAATCAACGTGGTTTTGCCGGTGCCGGGGTCGCCGAGCACAAACAGGCGTTGGTGTTCGGCTAATAGGTCGGCAATGCCCAGTTCAGCGACGGCATCGCCGCTGACCATTTGTTCAGGGGTGACGTGATATTTACTTAAGTTGGGGCGGACTAATAAATCGCGCAAAAAAACGGCTTTGGCCCCGTTTTCGGCGTTGTCGTTGTCATCGATGGCGACGCCGAAGTTGTTGGCGTACATGAATTGCTGCTCAATGTTTTGAAAATAGCGCAGCAAGGTGTGGTTGTTGCGGATATCGACAAAGTTTTGGCTGTCGGCGGCTTGGATGGCGGGTAGCTGCAAGATCATAAGTGGCTGTCTAAGAAGCAAGTAAGTTCGTCAACGGTAACCGAGCCCAAGCCTAAAAACAATTCATGCAAACGGAAAACATTGCTGTCGCTGGGATTCGTGGGGAGCTTTTGCTGACTATCTATGCTGGGAATGATGTCACGCATCGGTTCAAAGATGACGGTAGGGCTTGCTGGAGGATTTTCTGCATAAATAAGCACTTGATTGATATATTCGGGATTTTTCTCCAATTGCTCATTCAATTGCCGATGAAAGTTGTAAATGATGGCCATTGCAACCAGCAGCATGTAGAGGCGGTTTTGCTGTTCCTGGGAAATTAAAACTAGGCTATGTATACAGTGTTTGCGTAGTTGTAAAGCTAATCGATTGCTCAAGGCCTTAATTTTACGTGGATTAGCGGGTAAACAATCATAGGCAAGTAAGACATTTTCGATAGCCGTTAGATGGCTGTTTTTTAACGCTGCCTTTTGAGTGTCTGTTAAAGTAGTTTGGCTTCGATCATCAACATCCAGTTCTTTCAATAGACCCAACAAATAAGCGGCTTTCACCTGTTTATTGGGTATCGGCAAATGATGGATGTCCTGACATATTTTTTCCAGATACTCCCGTGCTTGATGGGTATCTTTTGTCTCTAGCGCTTTGCTTAAGGCTTCTTCAATCTGGCGCTGGTCCATGCCAAACACCAGTACGCAGTTGCTCAAATTCAAATACACCTTAATGCCTTCAAGCAGTTGCAAGGCAACTTTGGGCAGGCAGCGATCCAGGTCGTCAATGAAAATCACCAATCGTTTGGCGGTGTCTCCTTCTTTCTTGTTTAACGCCTGATCAATTGCCTGTTCCAATAGTTTCAACAAGTCTTGGCTAGCCAGCGGAGTTTCCCGATGCTCTGTTTCCCATTGTTTGCCCAATTCGGGAATTTTGCCTAAGTTCGGAGCCATAATGCCGCCGCTGGCCGTTTTTAAAGTAGCGTCAAAGGCTCCCAACACCCCCATTACGGCAATCTCAGTAAGTTTTTTACCCTTATGGACTAGCTTCTGCCACATTCCAAGTTGCGCCCGAATTTCTTGCAGCAAGGCTACAATGGGTATCGTTTCGGACTGATACCGCCAAGCTTCAAACCAGACTGGAACAATATTTTGGTCGTTGGATTTTTTGTAGTCATGCGGCGCAGCTCCGGTCAGCGTTTTATGAATCTGCATCAAGGCGCTGGTCTTGCCTGTTCCCCAATAGCCATTAATACCTATGCCTTTAGGTGGCTGACAGTTCTTGATCAGTTCACAAACCTGATCAATAAATGCTTGCTGTTGAAAGACATCATCGGCTTTGGCGGTATCATTGTGGCTAAGTGGAAGATTGGACATGACTTCAAGTAAAGGTTATTTACGAATGCGCGGATTATGCCATAACTGTAAATCAGCTAGACTTTATATCGTCCCAAATTACTGCATCGGGCGATGTAAAATAACAAAACGCAAAGTATCACCACAACGTAGAAAATCAAGCGTGCCGCCACCATTCGTATTTACAAAGCCAATACATTACATTAATCTTGCTCATATGGATATTCACTACGAGAAAAACGGCGTCAGCTTTGTTTGGAATGCCCGCAAAGCTGCGGCAAATACGATCAAACATGACGGGATTAGTTTCGATCAAGCGGCCGAAGCTTTCTTCGACCCGTTTTTAAAGCTGGTCGATGCTGACCGCAATGATGAATCGCGCGATGCGGTTATCGGCTACGATGAACAAGGCCGCTTGCTGTTTGTTGTACATATTGAGATTGAAGGTGAGTTTATCCGGCTTATTTCGGCCCGCAAGGCCACGCTAACGGAGCGCAATAATTATGATTTCTGACACACTAAAAAAACGTTTAACTAAAGATCGCCCGATGACGTCAATCACTCTGCGTATTCCGGTCGATGTCGTGGAATCCATGAAAGTGATTGCGCCCTGCAAAGGCTTTTCCGGCTATCAGGCCTTATTAAAGTCGTACATTAGCGAGTGTTTGCGCCGCGACGAAGCGCAATTTGCGTTGAGCAAAGAAGCTAAGTTAATTGCGGCATTAAAAAAACTCGGCGTACCCGATAGCGTTATTGAAGAGGCGGTGCGTGAAGCGGCTTAAACCTAAGAAACAGTAGCAAAGCGCAATATTTACCCATAAACGCATAAGTCCAGATGCCGCCAAAATGTTGTTCATCTGCTTGAGTTAAAGCAACTCGCAATTAATAACACGCCCCTATTTTCGTTAAAATATTAGACAAGACAATAAGGATGTGGTGAACGCAGTGCGAACGGTGCGGTTCGTTCCTCACCCTTTTATAACTGGAGAGGAATTCAGCAGATGCCGACCGTACTTGTTCTTCTTGGCTGGAGATTGTTTTTTTATGCAAACGAAGGAAATGAGCCCATACATATCCATTGTAAAAATGGAGATAAGGAATGTAAGTTTTGGATAGATATTGAAAACTTTGACATTCAAGAAGCTTTTGCCTTAAATCTGTCGCCACGTGATAAAAGGCAAATCCGAAAGATAATATTCGAACATTTTGACTATATCGTAGACCAGTGGCAAGAATTCCAAAACAGGAGATACCCATGAACGCTTACCATAAAGTTGATGAGATCAAGATAGAAGACGGAATGTTCTCTGCGAAAGTAGACGATCAATTAATCCGCAAAGCCTTGACTGAAATATCGCCTATATTAGCCAAGGCCAGCCGGAAAGAGCTGAGCCATTATGAAATTTCACCTTCCGGCTATGGCATTTACTGGCCGCTAATCGATGAAGATATATCCATTGACGGCTTACTGGGCATCTCGCATTCTCCAGTGCAATGGAAGAAAAGAGCCTCCTAATGAGCCGAGCGTTGTGATCCGTTTATCGTCATTTTAGGCTGATTATCAGGGTTCACCCTAGCCATCTGCGCTCCCTTGTTTCTGACAGTCCGAACGGTGCGGTTCGTTCTTCATCGCACGGCCCTCAGTTGAATCATTACTCTAAGTTTTTAGCAAAACGCAACAAAAACTCCGCTAAATAAGCTTCACTATCCGGACTGTAAACATTATGGGACGCATAAATCGTCAACAGCCTTGCCGTAAACACAGTCTTTGTCCGGCTGAATGTCAGCGCGGATACTTTGGCTTCGTTATGCGCATAGCCGCGAAAGTCGGTTCGATCGATCAAATAAAATCCGGCCGTTAAAGCCTGGCCGGAAAATTTTTCTACCGCATGAAGCGGAATCAACAGATAAAACAAACCTTGCGGGGATAATAATTGTCCGGCAACGGCGATTAAATCGGCAAAGGGCAGTTGGTCGGTATGCCGGGCAGTATTCCTAAGGCTATCGGCGGTTTTGCTGTGATTTTCAAAAAACGGCGGATTGCTGATGATGAGGTCGTATTGCCGGTCGGCGGTTAAGGCAAAGCTCTGAATATCCCGATGCACCGCTTCAAGCCGTTCCGCCCACGGGCTGTTGTTGAAATTAATGTCGGCTTCTTGATGGGCCTGTTGCGTTAATTCCACGGCGGTGACTTTCGCCGCGCCCCGCTGAGCGGCCATTAGCGCGAGTACTCCGGTACCGGTGCCGATGTCCAGCACATGGTCGCCGGGTTTGACCGGAGCCATCGCGCCGAATAACACGGCATCGGTGCAGATTTTCATGCCGGAGTGTTGTTGTAGTACCGAAAACTGCTGGAAGTGGAAGGTGGACATGATGGTTTTATTGGGCAAAAAATAATGTAAGCAGTTTGGTTATTCACCACGAAGACACGAAGGACACGAAGGACACGAAGACAGTGAAATAAAAACTCATGTCCTTCGAGGCGAATTATTTTCCTGCCGCTTCAACGGCTTTCTTTTTAGCGACGGCTTTATGCCAAAGCCCATCGCTTGAAAAACACGCCCAGCCCCATTTCAGCCAATTCAATAACGAAACCGCCAACCATAACGACCAAGCCAGCATCAATAGCCGATACACGATCAGCGGCACCGAGATCAACGTCGCTGTCGGCAATATCGCGGGGCTTCTATCCTGATACCAGTTTAAATTGAATGCCGAGGACTGGTTGCCGATGATTTGCATATCGGGCGAGCCCAATAAACCTTGCTCTACCGCTAAAAACAACATGCCCAGCGATAACAGGGTCAATCCGCCGATGGCAATTTGCAACATATTAAAATAACGCAAGCCTGGCGATTGATTTTTGCGCCAGCCTAACAACATTAGCCACGCAATCACAATGCCTGCGTAGGGCAACGGGATCTGGCTAAGCCCGATCAACAGTAACAACCAGTGCCGGGTTTTTAAGGGCGTCAGTGGAATTTTGCCCAAGCCCGGCGACACTATGAAAATAACGATCAGCACGCCCCAAAATAAAACCGCAGGCCCCAGTTTCGGGCCAAGCGCGAATAATACCCAGCGATCTTGACCCAGGCCGATATTCAGGTTGGCATTGACACTCGCCACTCCCAAGTCGACCTGCGGCGTAGCCATGATGCTGCCGATGCCGGTCGCTTCCCGCCAGTTTATCGAAATGCGCTGCTTGCCGGGATGAACCGGCACGGTGAGCTTTCGGCCTTCTTGCCTGATCGGCTGGCTTTGTCCGTCGATAGCGACGGCTTGCAACTCGGCTTGTTCCGGCAGAATCAGCGTATGTTGCGCGCCTTGCGAGCTTCTCACGCTGATGCTCAATTCGGCTTCCCGGCTGCGTTGCCCCGGTTTGAGGCTTAACAGGCTGTCGTCGATGGTTAAGGTTTGCCCTTCCACGGCGGCGGGCCGGGTGATGTGCAGAGTGACTTTTTCGCCCGGCCAAGGATGCCATTCCGGCAGCCATTGGCCGTCGTTATTCCAATGCATCATCGCAATGCCGGCGGTTTCGATATGCCAGATAGGGCTGATATCGGCTTTCAATACTTCGATCCATTGGTTGGTTTGGCTGGCGCTGTAGTCGATTGTTTCCGATTTTTCCAGCGTCGATTCCCATTGCAGCTCGGTTTGCTGGGCCGGGATATTGACTTCGGCTTCGCCGTCTTTAACCCGAATGCCTGCCGTTATGACCGATTCGCCCGGCAATAACGGCACCGTTACGATGACTGCGGAATTTACCGGTGAAACCCGGACGATTCGGGTGATGACCCGCCAATCCAAGCCCAGTTGCAAGGTGCGTTCAATGATCACAAACGGCGGCAACGCGCCCGGCTCCAGGTTAGCTTCGTTTTGCCGCCGCTCGGCTCGATTTGTCCGGATGAATTGCAGTTGGTCGTCGATTTCGTTGTTTTCCTGGATGCCCACGACGTCCCAGCCGGTATTTTGAAGGCTGACCCAGTTCGGTTTTAACGGCAAAGGCAAGATGAATTTAGTTAACAAGGGCGTGACGCCATCCAATACAACCTGATGCACGCCTTCGCTTAAGTTAATCCACAAGCCGTTGTTATCCCGATAAAGCCCCGATGCCGCTTTACCGTCAACCAGGATTCGGTTCGGAAACCAGTGTTCGTATTCGGCGGGCAAAGGCACGGCGACCGATTGCTGGGCGTGAATTTGCAAAGTAATGCTTAATTCTTTTTCGGTAATGATTATTTTCATTTGCGGAATGTGCGCGCAGTTGGGTAAACAGTCCGGCGGCACCGGTTTTTCCACCAACTTGCTACGCAATTCGTCCAGGACGGCTTGGTTTGGGATTTCGGCATAGACTTCGGGCGACGGCATGAACAACATCGGCGCCAGTAACAACCACAGCACTAACGGAGCCGAAGCGCGACCTATTCTAAATTTGAATTTTTCCGCAACGCCGAACATCAGCAAGGCCAGCATCGCGACTAAAATCACCCGGATGAAGTTAAGCAGCAAGGTCAGCGTCGGCGTTAAATACCATAAGTGCAGCTGTTGCCGGGCATCGACCGCACCGTTCCAGGATAACTGCACTTTATTCCATTGCCATTGCGGCAAACCGGGGCCGGTTTGTATTTTGGCTTTGGGATCGATGCGGTCAAAATCGACCGCCGGCTCCGAATAATCCTCGGCCGCTACGGCAGCGTCGGAGCGCATCGATTTTTTTAATACCTTGGCTTTCATCTGACTGACGGCTTCAGACAGCGGCGCGCTCATTTCAGCGATGCCGCTCACTTCGGCAGGCGACGGATTGACGGTTTGCCAAGGTTTTTCCAATTGCGGATAAAGCCCGGTGCGCACTTGCTCCAGCATAAAAGGCAAGACCATTGCCATTAACGCCAACCAAAAGGCATTGCGGTACCAAGTCATGAATTTAAAAAACCGGCCTTGCGGCAAGACTTTAAGCAAAGCGGTCGCGGCCAGAATATTCAACCAAACGAAATGCGGCGAACCCGGTTCATGCCAGATTAACACCAGCGTTATCAAGGCGAGGCCGCCCCAATAAGGATTCCACAGCCTGCCTGTTGCCAGCGCGGCAATTAACACCACAAACAAGTCGAGCAATGTCCAGCGGGCAATCCAGCTGTCAGGCACATTGTCCACGCCGCCGGCCGCCAACAGACGCCAGCCCGGCGGCAAATTCAGTTCGGCGCTGACGCTATGGAAATCCTGCTCCCAGCCTACCGCGCTGAGCGAGCTCACCGAACCGAGCGCGCGGCTGTCGGCATCCAAGCTTATCGTGCCGGTTCTGACTTCGACGCCTTGCTTGCCGGTTTTATCTTGAGTAATAAACCGGTCGTTGCCGTTTAAGGTGACTTTACCCAATTGCGTTTGCGGCAAGCCGTTCAGTCGCCAATCGCGGGTCATCGTGCCGGTTATCCTGTCATTGACGGTATAGCCTTCGCCGTCGAAATCCAGCCAGAGTTTTCGGGTTAAATTAAGTTGGTTGGGTTCCGGATCCGGATCGCCTCGGCGGATGGTTTTAAAAACCATCGACTGGCCTTGGCTGATTTTATAGGCCGGAAGGTTTTTCCATTCCTCAGGCAAATTGGTTTGGTTGGGATCGACGGCGCTTAGCTGCGCAATTTCAACCACGCGCAAGTGAGGGCGAGCGTCGAATACCCAGATTTCCGATTCCGGCCATGGGCTGTCTTGCTCGGCGGGCGTGAGCGGAAGGTTATTCAGTTCTTGGCTGTTTCGGGCCAGTATATCGATCCGCCAGTGGCCGGGACGCAGTTGGATTAATAACTGTCCGTCGGGTTCCGGACGGGCCGGCAACGGACTTTGCAAACTCAGGGGAATAAAGCCGTCCGGAATGGTCAGCGGCAGTTTTATCTCGCGTTGTTCGCCGGAAACGTCCAATTCCAGCCGGGTTAAAAGTTCAGTGGGCACCTCGTCGGTGATTTTCCTGAAGACTTGGATGTCCAGATTGTTTTGGCTGTTTTCCGGTTTCTTTAAGCCGATCTCGCTTTCTTTTAACCAGAGCTGTCCGTCTTTAATGGTCGGAGTCGCTATGTTCATCCCGTTTATGCGTAGATCGATCAGGCCGGTATCCTCGGGTATTTTTAAATTATCGGGAATGGCGCTCCACAAGAACTCACCGTTAATTTGCTGCGGCGAGCCCGCAGCCAGTTTGATTGAGGGAACGCCGTCCTTATCCATAACCAGCGCGGCTTTATTGTTAATCGTCACATTAAGCGGCCAGTGTTTTTCATCGCCCGGCAAACTAACCCAGCTGTCTTGATACACCAGCCAATTCATTGAAAAAAGACCTTTTCCGGTGGTTAAATCGAGCTGGGTCAGGGTCGGCCAGCTACAGTGTTTTTGCTCGTAATTGTTGTAAACAAAAGGGCAGACCGGCTCAATGCTGTTCTGCAATACCCAGTCTATCCAAGGCTTGAGTGGTTCCGGCACTTGTTCCGGGGTTAGCGGTTTTGCTTGAGTAGCCGACGTTAATAATATTGCACTTAGAAATAACCAGACGATACGGCTCATGATGCCCTCCTGTTGAACGAATTCATTAATAAACCACGAAATTCACGAAGAAGAAATCAAAATAAGATTTTATAGGCGTCGTAGTTGGTCATTACTCTACTGAGCCGTCATCGTAGCCGAAATGGATAAAGCGAACAAAGGGCGAGTAAACATGCGATTATCTAACGGGTTATTGCCATTAGGTTAAAGAAAACCCTACACCGAGACAAGGGCTTAAACGACTTCAAACCGACCTTAGGAACGTGCATGGAATAACTTCGGCAACTGGCTCCCTCTCCTGCTGGAGAGGGTTGGGGTGAGGAGAATCAAATGCTCAAGTTATTTCATGCGCGTTCCTTATCGACTCATCCGCAGTGCAATTTTGTCGGTAGCAGGTAAAAAGTTTAGGCCAAGGTGGCCTTCATGCCGCCGAGTGGCTATTGAGCCATTCTTTTAACGCCTCGTTGATGCGCGTCTGCCAGCCAGGCCCTCCAGCCTTAAATGCGGCCAGCACCTCGGCATCCAGCCGTAGGCCGGTATGTACTTTGGGATTGGCGGAAACAGGGCGGCCCCGCATGGGCTTCAAACGGGCGAATTCTTCATCGGTCAGCTCGTAGGTATCCGGGTCGGCGGCGATTCCGGCGTTGATGACGGCTTCTTCTTCCGGCGTCGGCACTTCGACTAACCGGCCGGACTTAGTTTTCAGAAACATAGCGTCTCACCTCTTACAGTCAGTGGTAATTGAGAACCCGAATAGCCGCGCAAATTACCAAATCTTTGCCGTAAAGCTCATATCATTTCGTAATTCCAAATGCTCACCATTTTGACCAATCACATACAGCCCTTTTTTTATGGCATAGATAGCCACATTTTCTGGGATCACCCTACCTGCCACCGCGCCGGAAATACGTTTTTCTTTATGGTCAGGCAACAATCGTTTAATTTTTTCTAAGCGCTTAAGGTGGTCGTTTACGTCGTCAATGCTCAAATTGCTTTTACATTCAATGGCAACAACATCGTTATTATTCACCACCAGTAAATCAATTTCTAACCCATCACCTTCACGTTTCGCGGTAATATTCTGATGAACTTCATGAACATCAATGCCTCGTTCTCTAAACAACTTCACTGCCGCAGGGCGTACCGCCTCTTCAACAAACTCTCCTAAGCGATTTGTTAGCCGTCCAATACTGGCATTCACCGCTTTGATTTCGCGGTCTGTTTCTTTTTGCGCTTGGGCAATCCCACGCAAAATTTCCCAAATTTCATCTGCTACTGCACTCATTATTTATTTCTCCGGCTAATCGATGCTTGGTCAAAAAAAGTATAATAAAAAAACGCCCCACCTTCTGAGTGAAAGCGAGGCCGTTCTTTATAATTAAAGACCTAAAGTTTCGGAGTTCGTTTTTACCCGCATAGCAGTCGCTCATCCTTTATATCTAAAGCCTCAAGCCTTAGCTGATAGGGATTCGCCGCCAGGCAATCCGCCGGAACTTCGGCAGTTTGTCATCGGTATTGTGTGTTTGTGGCGGTTTGCTGTCGCGAAATCGCCCTACAGCACTTTTCGTTGCCCGACATTTTAACGCCAGAAAATGGAGCGGCGGCGGTTAAGCCCGAAACCCGTCATCCGATTGAAGCTTGAGAGCGTCGGGCATAGTTCGCGATAGTGTGGGCTGATTCCGGCAACCGGCTCATCCAATAACAGCAATTGTGCTTGGTTCGCCACGCAACAGGCAAGGTTTAATAATTTTTGCTGACCGAAACTGATTTCATCGGCCATTGCATGTTGCACATCTTGCAAAAAATAATCGCCTATGATTTTTTGCGCGTTGCGCTCTAATTGCTGTATTTGTTTTTTGAAAGTTACTTCGGGTAGTAAGGCGTTTATCCAGTGGTCTGTAGGATTATCGGGCATTGCCGGCAGGATGTTTTCTTTTACGGTGAGTTTGGAAATCAGGCGTAAGTCTTGAAAAGTTCTGCCAATGCCCATCCGGTTTATTTTATAAGGCGCAAGCCCGGTGATGGGTTGTTGTTGAAAATGGATGCTGCCGGATGCGGGCCGATGAAAGCCGGTGATCAGGTTAAATAAGGTGGTTTTTCCCGCGCCGTTCGCGCCCATTAATGCATAGATTTTTCCCGGCTCCAATCCGAAACAAAGATTTTTGAATAGCGGCTTTTTGGGCGTAAAGCCGAAACCGATGTTTTGGAGGTTTAAGATCATGGGAAAAGGCTTGATTGTTGGACTCGTTGCGGTTTGTTCGGTAGCAAGCCTATGAACAAGAGGCATTGTGGGGCTTTCCATTACGGCTTGAGCAATTACAGTTTTTGCCGGTCAATGGTTAATGTCTATATTGGCATCCAGCCGCATGGCATTAATAATAATGGTTAATTCGTCGCGTTGCCGTTTCAACGGCTCCAACTCCGCTTCAAGGCCGGCAATGTTCTCGGCGATGCTGCCTTTGGATTCGTTGATTTTTCTCAGCATTTGCAAGCGGCCTTCAATTTGCTTTTTATGGTCTTTAATTTGATGCATTAAAGGCGTTAACACGCCGTTACTCCAGGTTGTGGCGTCGGCATGGGCTTGTCTGAGTATGTTTCTGGCCTTGGCGATCAGGGTGCTGTAAAGCTTGTTGATCACGATGCTTTGTTCCGACATCGTGGTTTTGGCGCTGGAACGGAAGGCTTCGCCTTCGTCAAAGATCTGTTCCAGTTCGATTTGATATTGTTTAATCGAAAACAGCTGGGGCTCGATCTCCTTAAAGCCGTATTCGTCCTTAAATTTTTTATGTATCGCTTTGACCAAACGCCGGGTTTCATTGGTGCTGTCGACGGAGTCTTGCAGCAAATCGCGCAGTTCGTCGAATAATTTACGGATATTTTGCTTCATGCCGTAAGTGGTCAAGCTCTTCGCCATGTCGTGCTTGGTGGTTTTGATGATGCTGTCGACCTTCTCTTTAGCGAACGAGTCAATCAGGGCTTGGGCTTGAACGGTAAAAACCCGGCGGCTGGCCTGAAAGTTTTCGACATTCGCCAAGTAAAGATTCTGTCGATCCCGCGTTTCGGCCATTAATTTGCCGGTCATATCCTGATTTTGAAAGTCGATTTTTTTGAATTCCTCAAGCTGTTTAATCGCGCCTTCCAATGAGGCCTTGGTTAAGCTGAACGACTCGCTAACCAGAAAACCAATGTCGCGATTAATCGTCGTCAACAGAATATTTTTGCGTTGCTTTAAGATGTCGTTGGCAAGATAGGTTTCCAATGCAGCCAGACGGCTTTTTTCAAGCAAAGCGTCATCGGCCTTCACTTTGGCCAGCAGCGCTTGCTTGGCCGATACCGGAAAAATAACGTTTTCATTGACTTTTAACGTAGTCGCTGAGGTTTTTACCTGTGAGCGGATGGAATCGTCATAGCTGTTGACGTCGGCAAGATCGTCCCACATCGCATCGATTTTATTCATCACGACGGCTAAACCTTGTCGATTGCCGCCCCGGTTATGGCAAACATGATTGCGCCACATTTCCAGATCGCTTTTGGTTACGCCGGTGTCGGCGGCGAGCACAAAAATAATGGCTTGGGCGCTGGGCAACATGCTTAAAGTCAGCTCCGGCTCGGTACCCAACGCATTTAAACCGGGCGTATCGAGTATCGATAAGCCTTCTTTGAGTAACGGATGGGGAAAGCTGATTAAGGCGTGACGCCAACAGGGAATTTCAACTTTTTCAGGATTGATGATGCCTTGCTCTGCGGCTTCGCGCTCATTCCATAAGCCCAACTTGTCGGCAATGTCCCGATCAACCAGTTTGGTAGCGACCAATTCCTTAAACGCCTCCTGCATTTGCGTGGGCGAATCGCAGTCAAGGTCAATTTGATTCCAGCGGTCCGGTTTTTTTTTAAATTCGAACAAGGGAATGTCCTCAAGGCGGCTTTCGATATTCAGCAAACGGATATAATTGCCGCCTTTTTCGTCATGAAAAAGTTCGGTGGGCGACATCGTGGTGCGCCCCGGTGAAGACGGCAGCAATCTGACCCCGGTTTCGGCAAAAAACAGGGCATTGATCAGCTCGGTTTTACCACGGGAAAATTCAGCAACGAAAGCCAGCGTAATCTTGTCCGATTGCAGGCCGTTAAGGATATTTAAGATCGTTTCAGTGCTGTGAGGATCGTTCATGCCATAGCGGCTACGCCATTGCTGATACATTTCTATAGCTTGAACCAGTTTTGCACGCCATTGCGAATATTCGTGCATTTGCTGTTTAAATTCCATATTCCTCATGGCACGCCTTTTGTTGCTAACATGATTTTTTATAAGTTAGTCGAAATGTGGGTACATCGTTTCGCCGCTCCTATTGCAATTACCGAGGAGCAAAATACCCATGTAGTCGTCGGGGGACGGTGATTTTTTGGGTAATTGTAGTCTATATCTTAAGAACTGTTAGCTTAAGAGCCTTTATTTTTAGCCCGGCCGGGGTGTTTTCAGATGCCGTAAAGATGTTGGTAGGCTTTTATTTCATTGAACAAAGACGCGTCCAGGTTAACATCATCCGTTAGAAATTCAACAATATTGGCTAACGTAATAATTGCAATCACCGGCATTGCAAATTGGGCTTTAACTTCCGAAATTGCGGAAACGTCATTTTGGCCCTTTTCCTGCCTGTCCAGAGCGATCAATACGCCCGCCGGTGTTGCCTGGGCATGTTTTATGATGTCCACGGATTCTCTGACCGAGGTGCCGGCGGTAATGACATCGTCAAGAATGAGTACTTGGCCCTGTAGCGGCGCACCGACCAGATTGCCGCCTTCGCCATGGTCCTTTGCTTCTTTGCGGTTGAACGCAAACGGAATATCTTCACCGCTAAGGCTAGCATAAGCGATGGATGTGGCGCTGACCAAGGGGATGCCTTTGTAGGCGGGACCATACAAAATATCCGGTTTAAGGCCGGATTCAATCAATGCCTGGGCGTAAAACTGGCCCAGCTTGCCCAGTTGAGCGCCGGTATTGAACAAGCCGGTATTAAAGAAATAAGGACTGGTTCGGCCGGATTTTAGTTGGAATGTGCCGAATTTTAGAACGCCGCACTCCAGCGCGTAAGCAATAAAGTCTTTTTGATAATCAAGCATGATAATAACGGAAGTTAAGTTTACAGGGATTAAGGAATGAATTTTTCTAAAATATTATCGAGGAAGTTCCAGCCTTGTTCCGAACAATGATAGTGATTGTTTTGCCGGATAAGCAAGTTTTGTTTCACGCAAGCCGATAAGGCCGGCTCCAATGTGACTATCTCAAGGCCTGTGGCGGCTTGATAGGCTTCCAGGCTAAAGCCCTGTTTCAGGCGCAAATGATTCATGATGAATTCCAAAGGCAGTTCCGCCACCTCAATAACGTCGGCGCCGCCGTTTTTATCCGGGTTGTTTAAATACTGTTCCGGACTTTTGGGCTTAAAACTGCGGATAATCGTTTGCGGTAAATTTTGGCTGATTTTTCCGTGCGCGCCCGCGCCGATGCCCAAATAATCGCCAAATCGCCAATAATTTAGATTATGTCGGCACTGTCGGCCTTGTTTGCTGTAAGCGGAGACCTCATATTGTTGATAGCCGTGATCGGCCAATAGGGTTTGACATTGTTTTTGGCTGCGGAAGATGGTTTCGTCATCCGGCAGTTTGGGCGGAAATTTATGAAACCAAGTATTAGGTTCCAGCGTTAACTGGTAAAAAGAAATATGACTGGGTTCGAGGCCGATCGCCGTTTCTATATCCGTTTTACTGCTGTCGGGACTTGCGCCCGGCAGGCCGAACATCAAATCCAGGTTAAAATTGTCGAAACCCGACCGGTGCGCAATCTCGGCCGCATGGACGGCTTCTTGCGCCGAATGAACACGGCCCAATTTTTTTAATAAGCCGTCGTTAAAGCTTTGTATGCCGATCGATAAACGATTGATGCCCAAGGCCCTGAATTCGGCAAATTTATGGCTCTCAAAAGTGCCGGGATTGGCTTCAAGGGTAATTTCCAAGCCCTCTTCAAGTACTACCTGTTGTTCTATGCCGCGCAGCAAACGATTAATCGATTCCGGCGAAAACAAACTGGGCGTGCCGCCGCCGATAAAAATGCTGCCGATCGGCCGAGTAATGTTATAGCGCCGGATATCGACCGCCAAATCATTCAGCAACGCAGTGATATAAGCGGCTTCAGGCGTATCGGATTTAATCGCGTGGGAATTAAAATCGCAATAAGGACATTTTTGGATGCACCAAGGAATATGGATGTAGAGACTAAGCGGCGGCAAGAGATTTTTTACCCGATGGTTTAAGATAGCGGTCAGTTTATCATTGATGGTCTCTAATCAATAAGGCGCCGCCGACTTTCAAGTCGGCAACACATTTAAGTGGGACTTAACTTTGCTCGATTACGCTGATGCCTTTTTGGCTTCAACTTACAATCGAACGGTTTAAGCTTGAGCCTGGCTCGTTACCTCGCCTGAGGCGGAGGCCTTTTTGTTAATGACTGATTACTTTAAAGTGAGGGCATATGCGACTGTTACTGGTTGAAGATGACGAAATACTCGGCGAAGGACTGGTCGAAGGTTTAAAAATGGAAGGCTATGCGGTTGACTGGCTCACCAACGGCAAACTTGCCGATGAGGCGTTAAAAGTCAACAGTTATGAGTTGATCGTACTGGATCTGAACTTGCCGGATATGGAAGGGTTGGATATTTTAAAAGCGTTAAGAGCGCGTAAGGACGAAACCCCGGTCATGGTGTTGACCGCCAAGGATACCGTCCCCGATCGGGTGCTGGGTTTGGATAGCGGAGCCGATGATTTTGTGATTAAACCGTTTGAACTGGATGAGGTTTGCGCACGGTTAAGAGCATTGGCAAGAAGGAACGAGGGCCGTAGTGCGCCTAATATTGAGTATAAAGGCATTGTTTTGGACCCCGCTTCGCATCAGGTGACCTGGAACGATGAAAAAGTTGACCTGTCGCAAAAAGAATTCGAGATACTGAGTTTTTTAATGAGTAATATCGGCCGGGTTATTTCCCGAGCCCGGCTTGAAGAAAGCTTGTATTCCTGGGACTCCGATGTAGAGAGCAATACCGTGGAAGTTCACATTCATCATCTAAGAAAAAAACTCGACCCGTCTATTATCCGTACCGTCAGGGGTGTGGGTTATATTATCGATGAAGATTAATAACGGCTCAGCCACTCACTACCGTGCAACGCTGGATGTCCGGAAAAGTCTGCGCTCATCATATTCATCCGCCTTATCCGCGTTCCGTTTTATAACCGTTAAGTCATGACCGAGAATTAATGAACTATTCGCTACGCCAGCTGTTGTTGTTAAGTCTGCTTTCCGCATCGATGTTGATCTGGGGAGTGACCGCTTATATGAGCTATAAAGTCACCCGCGACGAAGTGGCCAGTTTGTTCGATGCGGAATTGGCGCAATCGGCCAAAGTACTGCACGTGTTTGTAGAAAGCTTGGTGCGGGAAGGCTCGCTGTCCAAACATTGGGTGCAAACGCAAACCGATGAGCGTTTGCATCCCTATATCGAACGTAAAAATAAACGACAAAGCGCTTTTCAACTGTGGGCGAAAGGGGATGGTTTATTACAGCGTAGCGAAAATTCAGGTGAATTCGCGATCCATGGCTTCAGTAAAAAAAATATTGACGATCAATTATGGGACGTCTTTGACGGGCTTTTAGAGGCCAGCGCTTTAGGCCATAAATACGAAAGAAAAGTAGCCTTCCAACTGTGGTCCAAAAACGACGGTTTATTACTGCGCTCGGAAAGCGCGCCGACTTTTGCCTTTTCTTCCGCCACCCATGGTTTCAGCGAAACCGATATCGACGAGCATTTGTGGCATGTGTTCAGCATTTCCAGCTCGAACGGCGAATATATTATTCATGTCGGTCAAAAAGAAGAAATTCGCGCCGAATTAACCGATGAAATATCGGCGCAATTGGTCATGCAGTTTCTGGTCGGCTTGCCGATTTTAGGTTTGGTTATCTGGATTATCGTCGGTCATGCATTAAAACCGCTTAACCGGCTGGAAATTGCTTTATCCCGGCGGGAAGCGAGTTTTCTAAAGCCGCTATCGAGTAAAAAACTGCCCAAGGAAATCATTCCGGTCGTCAATGAAATCAATAACCTGTTCGCCCAGTTGGAACAAGCCTTTGAACACGAGCGCCGCTTTACCGCCGACGCCTCGCACGAATTAAGAACACCGTTGGCGGGGCTGCTGACTCAGGCTCAGGTCGCCATGCGCACCCGCGACGAAACGGTTCGCCATCAAGCGCTCAAACGGATTGAACAAGCGGTTAACCGAATGACCTACATGGTGCAACAGTTATTGACCTTCTCGCGCATCGAATCCGGCACTGAATTTTTAGCCAAGGAAACGACCTTACTCAGCCGTGAAGTCATGCGCATTATCGCCGAATTGGACCCGGAAGCGCATAAAAAACGGATTCATATGGAATACGATGAAGTGAATGCGGTGCCCATCGTCGCCAATACGCTGCTGATCAATATTTTAATCAGGAATATTATCGACAACGCGATCAAATATACGCCGGCTCAAGGCGTAGTCAAAGTTGGGCTGATAGGCACAGAGCATCAGATAAAGCTGTGCGTTGAAGACTCGGGGCCGGGCATAGCGCCCGACCAATATGAAAACTCGCTAAAACGCTTTCATCGTTGCGTTGAAACCGCCAATAAAGCGCAGGGCACCGGTCTTGGTTTTTTGATCGTTCAACGTATCGCAACAATACATGGCGCCGAACTGGTTTTGGACGAATCCGAATTCGGCGGTTTGAAAGTAACGGTTATTTTTACTTTGCCGACCAGAGCCGTGATTAAAAAGAATGTCGGTAAATTAAGTTTTTTTACCATTAAGAAAAGCTCTTAAGACGTTTTCGTCAGCCATCGCATTATAAACGCCCTCGGCACAAGCGCTGAACGGTGTTGAATAATGTAGGAAACATCATTATAGTTAAATTCCTTTTGCTACCGCGTTTAATACCACCATGCCCTCTTTTGACATCATCTCTGAATTTGATAAACACGAAATTAAAAACGCCGTCGATCAAGCCAATAAAGAAGTCACCACGCGCTTCGATTTTAAGGGCACCGATTCCAACTTTGAATTGACCGACGATAAATTGATCATGACCTCCGGATCGACGTTTCAGTTACAGCAAATGTTCAGTATTGTCTGCTCCAAACTCAGTCGGCGCGGCGTCGATATAGCTTGCATGGAAGTTGGCGATCCTAAGCCCGGCGGCAAAGCGGTACACCAGGAAATTATCATGAAACAGGGACTGGACTCGGCGTTGGCCAAAAAAATCGTTAAATTGATTAAAGATAAAAAACTCAAAGTTCAGGCGGCTATTCAAGGCGACCAAGTCAGAGTAACCGGCAAAAACCGGGACGATCTTCAAGGCGTAATTAAAATGCTGAGGGAGGAAAAACTGGAAATGCCCTTACAGTTTGAGAATTTCAGGGATTAAGCTAAGGCCACTTGTAAAAATGCTCTTCCATAATGAAACGCAGACGACGCTAATCGTTATGATTAACGCAGATTTTTAAAGGTTTATTGATGTCATCCGCGTTATCTGCGTTCTCTTTTTTGCCGGCTTTATTGGCTGTGAGTTGCCTAAAGCTTTACTGAATTTAAAAAATCAGCCGCATTTAAACTTGCCGAAAACAGCATATTCTTGACGCACGTTAGCTGACAGGACTAGCTGATTTCCCCGGTCAAGAAATTTTGACTGAGTACTAATGCCAAAGCGTAGCGGATGAAAGTAGTAAGGAATTATGTGACCCGATTGGGTCAAGAACTATGAAAGGAGGTAAAGCGGGAAGAAAAATACCTCGCGTCAATTAACGGGAGGTATTTTTCATTCGACTACGTTTTGATTTTATTGTGCAGTTTTGTTGCTGGTTTTTTTCGCATCAATTTTCGAGAACACTTCAGCGTTACTCGCTGCAACAGCACCACTTTGTAAATGCTTAGTTTCGTCTTGTTTCAACAATACAACCAAAACAATAACAGCAGCAATAGCAACACCAGCGATCAACCATGTGTTATCTTTTTCTTGTTCTTCAGCCATTTTAAAATCCTCGAAAGTTTATATTAATTGTTTTATTCCCTTTCCTCAAAGGGGCCGCTCAATAACTTCTTATTGAGTTGCTTGTCGAATTAAGAAGTAAACGACAGGGTACTTTTTATCATGATAGACAGCGTTGTGTCAAAACTATAAATAAAAAAATCACTCATTCGATCTGGATTTATCTTGCAAAAAGCAGTGCCGGTAATTAAACAAGACCAAGACAGTACGATTTAAGCAACTGAAAATTAATATAAATTTTTTTATCAATTTGGTCAGTGGCGCAAGCGGGGGTAAAAAATATTGTTGTTTTTAAAATTGTGGCGATTTAAGTCATGGCGGTTTAAAACCAAGCAAGCGACAGCTGATAGGTATAATTTAGCGGCGGTCAATTGATGCGGCAAGAACTAACCAAAGCGTTTTAAAATCGGTTAAAATGCCAAACTCCGACAATAATCCTGCAATGGGTTGATAGCTTTCATGCAAACAAAATATAACACTGATGACCTCCGAATTTGTGCGACTAAAGAAGTCATTGCACCGGTTCAGGTTCATACTGAAATGCCGATTAGCGAAACTGCGGCGCAAACAACTATGCTGGCCAGACAGGATATACACAAAATACTGTTTGGCCTGGATGATCGTTTGGTCGTGGTAGTGGGGCCCTGCTCCATTCATGATCCGATAGCCGCGCATGAATATGCCCGCCTTTTAAAGATAGCCAAAGACGAGCTAAAAGACGATCTAGTCATCGTGATGCGGGTTTATTTTGAAAAGCCGCGCACGACGGTCGGTTGGAAAGGCCTGATTAACGACCCCGACCTGGATTCCAGTTTTAATATCAACAAAGGCCTGCGCATCGCCAGACAGTTGCTGTTGGATGTGAATGAAGCGGGCGTCCCGGCCGCAACCGAATATTTGGATTTGATCACGCCGCAGTATGTTTCCGACTTAATCGCCTGGGGCGCAATCGGCGCCAGAACCACCGAAAGTCAGGGACATCGTGAATTGGCTTCGGGCGTATCGTGTCCTATCGGCTTTAAAAACTCCACCGACGGCACCATAAAAATCGCCATTGATGCGATAGGCGCGGCGATGAGTCCGCATCACTTTATTTCGTTGAATAAAGCCGGGCATTCGGCCATTTTCTCAACCACCGGCAATGAAGACGTGCATATCATTTTAAGAGGCGGCAACGATCGCCCTAATTATGATGCGGTCAGCGTGGAGCAAGTCGCCGAAGGCCTGGTAAAAGCGGAGTTAAAGCCAAATATCATGATTGATTTCAGTCATGCCAACAGCTTAAAACAGTGTCAACGGCAATTGATTGTCGGCGATGATGTGGCCCAACAAATCGCCAACGGCGACCATAGGATCATGGGCGTAATGATCGAAAGCCATCTTAAAGCAGGCAATCAAAAAGTTGTTGAGGGCCAACCGCTGGTCTACGGTCAAAGCATTACCGATGCTTGTTTATCCTGGGATGATACCGTCCCGTTGTTAAAAGAGCTGGCGCTGGCGGTGCAAAAACGCAGAACCGTGGACACCAGCCGGAGTTTAAGTCGATGATGATTTATGTTAACGGCGACACCCGCGACTGCGCTGAAAACAGCCGGGTTGCCGATCTGATTGCCGAGTTGGGACTAAACGGCAAAAAAATTGCGGTTGAATTGAATAAGGAAATCTTGCCGTTCCAACAATACGATAGCCAAGTATTACAGGCCGGCGACCGTTTGGAAATCGTCCATGCTATCGGCGGCGGGCAAGATGATTCCTTTGTGCTTGCCGGGGTCAAATACCAGTCAAGATTATTGGTCGGCACCGGTAAATATAAGGACTTGGAAGAAACCCGCTTGGCTATCGAAGCCAGCGGTGCGCAAATTGTGACCGTAGCGATACGTCGCACCAATATCGGCCAGAATCCGGGCGAGCCCAATTTGCTGGACGTCATTTCGCCGGACAAATACACCATTCTGCCCAATACCGCCGGTTGTTATACCGCGGAAGACGCGGTACGAACCTGCCGTTTGGGCCGGGAATTGCTGGGCGGTCATAACTTGGTCAAACTGGAAGTATTGGCCGATCAATTGACCTTGTTCCCCGATGTCGCGGAAACCTATGTCGCCGCCGAATTGCTGGTTAAAGACGGCTTTGACGTGATGGTCTACACCAATGACGACCCGATTGCCGCCAAAAGGCTGGAAGACATCGGTTGCGTCGCGGTGATGCCGTTGGCCGCGCCGATTGGTTCGGGTTTAGGGGTGCGCAATCCCTACAATATTCTGACTATTGTTGAAAACGCCAATGTGCCTATTTTGGTCGATGCCGGTGTCGGCACTGCGTCCGATGCGGCCATTGCGATGGAGCTGGGTTGCGACGGGGTGTTAATGAATACCGCGATTGCCGCCGCTAAAAATCCAATCCTGATGGCTTCGGCCATGCGCAAAGGCATCGAAGCCGGCCGGGAAGCCTTCTTGGCCGGACGCATGCCGAGAAAGCGTTTTGCCTCCGCCTCATCGCCGATAGACGGCTTGTTCTTTTAATTTTACAAGGGCGCTCAGACGCCCTTTATGCTTCCTAGTCGCCATGCTCTCTTCTGAAAACACTCCCGCGCATAGAATCCGCAGCTTTATTCGTCGGCAAGGCCGGATTACCCAAGGTCAGCAATTAGCTTTGGATAATCATTGGAACCGGTATTGTCTCGACCCCACTGCCGACTATGATTTTAATCAGGTTTTCGGTCGCGTCGCACCGTTGATTGTTGAAATAGGTTTCGGCACCGGCGACAGCTTGGCTAAAATGGCAGCGGCTAACCCCGATAATGACTATATCGGCATTGAAGTGCATAAGCCGGGTGTCGGTCATTTAATGCTGCTGCTGGATCAACAAGGGCTGACCAACGTTAGAATCTATTGTCACGATGCGATGGATATTATCGACCACAAAATTGCCGCGCATAGCCTCAGCGGCGTGCACTTGTTTTTCCCCGATCCGTGGCCGAAAAAAAAGCATCATAAACGGCGTATCGTTAGACCTGACTTTATCGAATTATTAACCAAGAAATTAAAGCCGGAAGGTTATTTTCATGCGGCGACCGATTGGCAAAATTACGCGGAACATATGCTGCAAGTATTATCGGCCGGTGCCGGCCTCAGCAATGCCAGCCTTACCGGCGCTTATTGCGAGCGCCCCGAATATCGTCCGTTAACTCGGTTTGAGCAGCGCGGCCTGCGCTTAGGCCACGGCGTTTGGGATTTGATTTTTAAAAAAAACTAAAAACAACTTGAGCCGTATGGCTTGAATCTTGGCTCTTTCAATTTGATGACTTATGACTATCGGCAAACTGTATATTATTTCCGCTCCGTCCGGGGCCGGCAAAACCAGTCTGGTTAAACAACTGGTTGCCGATTTGGCCGGCCTGACCGTTTCCGTCTCCCATACCACCCGGCAGATGCGGTCCGGCGAAATACACGGGCAGGATTATTATTTTGTCAACGTTGCAGAGTTTCAGGCCATGCTGGAAAAACAGGCGTTTTTAGAGCATGCCCAAGTTTTCGATAATTTTTACGGCACCGCGCAGCAGACCGTAGAAGACAAGTTGAAACAGGGCTTGGATGTGATTCTTGAGATCGACTGGCAAGGCGCGGAACAAATTAAACAACTGCTGCCCGACAGTCTGTCGATTTTTATCCTGCCGCCCTCGACGGACGTTCTATTGCAGCGTCTCAGAAATCGGGGCCAAGACGACGAACCCATTATCGCCCGCCGTATGCGCGACGCCGTTACCGAAATGCGTCACTATGACGAGTTTGATTATCTGGTGGTTAACGATGTTTTTGCAGCGGCGCTGACTGAATTAAAAAGCATCATCATCGCCAATCGCTTAACCCGGCAACGGCAGATGGGTAGTCTTCAGCCTTTACTAAGGTCGTTGCTTGCCTAAGCAACTCTTATAATCGACCGCTTCAATTTGTCCTTGCCATATTATGCGTGGTAACGGTCATGCCTGACTGTTGATACCGCCGATAGCGGCTTCTGCCCGCTTCTTTAGTTGTTTCGCTGTTATCCAGTATTTCAAGAATGCGCTCGGTTTGTGCTCCCGGATCGGGATAATGTGAAGACAGATTGAACACTGTTTTTTGCCAATTTGGAGGCGCACTCAACGAGCCTATCAAAACAACTTTTTCAATGGCCGCGATATCGGCCGACTCGCCGGTATATAGCTGATGCGGAATAAAACTGCCCGCTCTGAAAGTCCAGAGCAGGTCGTCGATGATCTGGCTTTGTTGGTCGGAATCGGTAAGCACGTAACAAAAACTACCGCTACGGTAAGCTTTTTCGATCAGCTTACAGGCGAACAGATACCTGTCCCGTAACGATTCCGACGGCAGTATGTAAAAACTGACTTCAGCCACTTAGCTTCCGGAATGCGCCCGGCCGATTAGATATTGGCTTAATAACGACACCGGACGGCCGGTTGCGCCTTTAATTTGGCCGGATCGCCAAGCCGTAGCGGCGATGTCCAGATGCGCCCAGCGGAATTTTTCGGCAAAGCGTCCGAGAAAACATGCGGCCGTGATCGTGCCCGCGTCTCTGCCGCCGGAATTGGTCATGTCGGCGAAGCTGGATTTAAGTTGTTCCTGATATTCTTCCCAGAGCGGCAAGCGCCAAGCGCTGTCGTTAGCGATCTCACCGGCGGCAAGCAAGTCATTACATAAAGCGTCGTCGTTGCCGAGCAAGCCGACGGTGATGCGCCCCAAAGCCACGCCAACCGCGCCGGTCAACGTGGCAATATCGATCACCACATCGGGATTATAGTGTTCCGCATAGGTTAAAGCGTCGCACAGCAGCAGACGGCCTTCGGCATCGGTATTGATTATTTCAATGGTTTTGCCGGACATGCTGGTCACAATATCGCCCGGTTTATTGGCGTCGCCGTCGGGCATATTTTCCGATGACGGAATCAGCCCGATAATATTCAGCGGCAATTGCATTTGCGCGGCGGCAAGCAAAACCCCTAAAACCGTTGCGCCGCCGCACATGTCGTATTTCATTTCTTCCATACCGGCGGCCGGTTTTAATGAAATGCCGCCCGCGTCAAAAGTCAGACCTTTGCCAATCAGAACGATAGGCTTGGCGTTTTTCTCGCCGCATTGATAATCCAAGCTGATTAATTTGGCCGGTTGACGGCTGCCGCGCGAAACGGACAGGAAAGCGCCCATACCCAGCGCCGCCATATCCGCTTCTTCAAGCACTTTAACCGTCAGACTGGGGTATTTTTTGCCCAACTCAATCGCCTGTTCGGCAAGATAAGTCGGCGTACAGATGTTGCCCGGCAAATCGCCCAAGTATTTGGTCAAATCGGTGCCTTCGGCAACAGCCTTGCCCTGCACCAAACCGGCATAAGCTAATGCGCGCTCGGTTTCGGTGGCGGCGATAGCGATTTTTTCAATCTTGCTTTCGGTTTCTTTATCGGATTTTGTATGAGTAAATTGATACACCGCATCGCTAAAGACCTCGATGATATGCCTGGATTTCCATTGCCGGTCGCGGTTTTCAACGTCGCATTCCGCTAGACAGCAAACGACCGATTTGATCTGCGGCTTTTTCAAGCTGTTAACCGCAGCCACCAAGGCTTTTTTATAGTTTTTACCGGATAAGGGCTTATTCTCACCCAGTCCGACCAACAAGATAGACTCGATTTTACTGTCGGGAATAAAATTGATTAATGCGGTTTCGCCGTTTTTACCGCTCAGGTCGCCGCGGTTGACGATATTTTTGATAAGCCCTTGGGTGCAGGCATTAAGGACGGTTGCAGAAGGACTGAGTTGCTGGTCTTGATAAACACCGACAATGACACAATCGCATTGCAATTCTTCTAAGGGTGTTGTTTCTATTGAATAGTCCATAACTTAACTCGCTTATTTGGGTTGAATTGAGAGTGTCATCTTGAGTAGGCCGGAAATAGCCTGTTCGAGACGTCCGTTACAAGATGCGCGGTTTAGCCGTGATTATACCGCACAAATATTGATTGAAGAGACACGGTGTAACTATTCAAACATCGCGACACTCACAATGAGCTACTGCTAATCGCACTGTTTCTATAAAATGCTCCTTTACTTACCATTTAAAGGTGAATGTCGATATTCTTTAATGACCGTCGCGCCTTTTGGTTTCGTTGTACAACATATTCGTTTTAATGGGAGACACGCTTGGAAGCAAAGTGGAGCAAAGGCTACAACTCGGGGCGGCGTCAATTGATCACCGTCCTGGATAAAATGATCGCCTTGGATTTATTGAAAACATTACTGGCGGTTTGGTCTGTTATCGTCGTTATTATCGTCAGTCGGCAGTTCATCAGGGTTCTCGACAAGGCGGTTGAAGGGCAGGTGTCCAATCAAACCTTGCTGACCGTTCTGGGTTTGAAAACCATTATCGCCGGCGCCGCGTTTTTGCCGGCGGCCTTGTTTATGGCGGTGTTGATGGTTTTGGGCCGGATGTACCGGGATCAGGAGATGTCGGCCGTGGCGTCGGCAGGCGGCGGCGCCGGAACCGTGTATCGCGCCATATTCCTGCTGATTTTTCCTTTAAGCGTGCTGTCAACCGGCTTGTCCTTCTATGTTTCGCCTTGGGCCGAAGCCAGAATGGATCAACTCATCCATCAGGATGAGGAATCGGCCGATATCCGGGGCGTTGCCGCCGGAAAATTTAGCGAGTACAGCCAGGGCGACCTGGTTTTTTATGTGGAAAAAATCGATGCCGATAAAAAAATGCATCAGGTTTTTGTCCAGCACCGGCAGGGCAGCCACTTGGCGATTATCAATGCCCAATCCGGCAGGATGGAAGATTTATCGGACGGTCGTTATATTATTTTAGAAAACGGCGAACGCATACAAGGGCAGCCGGGAACCGTAAATTTTGTGCTCGAACAGTTTGCCGAATATGCGGTAAGAATGGATACCAAAGAATCCGCCGTTAAATTCGGCAAGGAATCGGTAGCCAGCGAGACCTTAGTCGAGTCCGGCCAAATCTCCGATATTGCCGAATTGCAACGCCGATTTTCTATTCCGATGGGAATCCTGTTGCTGAGTTTTATTGCCGTGCCTTTAGCCCAGATGTCGCCTCGCAGCGGTGTTTACGGCAATATGCTGGTGGGCTTTTTAATTTATTTCAGTTACGGCAATCTTATCCGTGTCAGCCAAAGCTGGGTCATGACGCAAACGATTCCCCCATGGCTGGGCGTTACCGGCGTCAATACCCTGCTGTTGTTAATCGGCGGGATCTTATTGGCGAGATTATACGGCCGGCAATGGCTGGCGATGAAAATCAGGGAAAAGGTGTTTCAGTGAATGTATTAACGAGTTACATCGTCAGGGAAATATTGAAAGGCTCCTTTGTTGCGCTTTTATTGCTGTTAACTTTATTCAATCTGTTCACTTTCAGCGATGAATTAAAGGATCTGGGCAAAGGCAGTTACGGCTTGACAGAGATTTTTTATTATCTTGCCTTAACTTCGCCTACCGTTTTTTACGAATTGATGCCGGCATCGGCGTTGCTTGGCAGCCTGTTTATCTTGGGTGCGATGGGTAACAATCGCGAACTGATTGCAATGCGCGCCGCCGGCTTGTCCATTTTCGGCATTATTAAGGCGGTGATGCTGGCGGGCGGCATTTTAGTCGCTATTTCTATAGTGGTTGGTGAATTTGTCGCGCCGGAAGCCGAAAGGGCGGCACGGGTGATTAAAGTGACCGCCCAAAATGAACAGGTGGTGATGAATGTCAAATATGGGCTTTGGCTGCGTGAAGGCAAAAAGTTTATTAATGTCCGCAAAATCGAGGATGACGGCAGCTTGGCCGACATCAGTATCTATGAATTGGATGAGCAACACCGCTTGCGTTATTCGACCCATGCGGAGAAAGCGGTTTTTCAAGGTAATCAGCAATGGCAACTGGAACGGATCAAGCAATCGGAGGTTTCGTTGCAACAGATAACGGCAACGGCGCAAAACGAGCAACTATGGCAATCCACCATTGCCCCGGATTTACTGGAGATTGTCGTGGTCAACCCAAATAATTTATCCATGTACGATTTGGCCATGTACATTGATTTTTTAAAGGATAATCATCAAAAATCGCACGAGTTTGAACTGGCTTTTTGGGGCCGGGTAATGAATCCTTTGGTGGTGGTAATTATGCTGCTGGTGTCCGCGCCTTTTGTTATTGGCGTCACTCGCGGCGTTAACGTGGGCGGCCGGATGATGATAGGCGTCGTCATCGGCATGGGCTTTAATATTATCGATAAAATCGTCGGCCATATCGGGCTGATTTACGACCTTTATCCGCCGTTAATGGCGGTTATTCCGAGCTTGACGGTTTTAGCGCTGGCGCTGTTCGCGTTAAAACGGATACAAGTGTAAACAGTTAATAACGGGATCAAAATGGCAATCAGGACATTTAACGGGATAGCCCCCAAAATCGGCGCATCGGTGTTTATTGATGACAGTGCCGTCGTGATCGGCGACGTAACCTTGGGCAATGAGGTTTCGATATGGCCTACGACGGTGCTCAGAGGCGATGTTGAGCGCATCGTTATCGGCGACGGCACTAATGTGCAGGACGGTTCGATATTGCATGTGACTCACGCCGGTCCGTATACCGCTCAAGGCCATCCTTTACTGATCGGCAACAATGTTACGATAGGCCACCGGGCGGTGGTTCACGCCTGCACCGTCGGTGATTATTGTTTGATCGGCATAGGCGCAATTATTATGGATGGCGCCGTGCTTGAAGATTATGTGATGTTGGGCGCGGGAGCGTTGGTACCGCCGGGGAAAACGCTGGAAAGCGGCTATCTTTACGTGGGTGTGCCTGCCAAGCAAGCCCGGCCTTTAACGGAATCGGAAAAAGAATTTTTGGCCTATTCCGCCCAGCAGTATATTCGCTTGAAAAACGAATATTTAAAAGGATAGGGTTTATTACTCCGCCACGAAAACATGAAGAGAAACAACGCTAAAACTTCGTGTTCCTTCGTGTCTTCGTGGTGTTATGCTTTTTGCCGCTCCGAATCCAGCAGCTCGATAACAGGCGGGGTTGCGGGCCGAACGCCACGCCAGATAAAAAAAGCCTCCGCCGCCTGCTCAACCAGCATACCCAAGCCATCCAGGCTGTTTGCCGCATGATTTTCCCGCCCCCAACGCACAAAAGCGGTCGGCTCGTTGCCGTAGGCGAGATCGTAGCAGTTGCCGCCGGCCGCCAATAAACCGACCGGCAACGGCGGCAGTTGGCCGCTAAGGCTGGCTGAGGTCGCGTTTAAAATCAAATCGAACTGTTGATTTTCCAAACCGTCAAAACCGCAACCGGTGATCGTTGCTTTAGCTTGAAATTCAGCGGCGAGTTTGACCGCCTTGTCTTCGGTGCGGTTGGCGATAACGAGCGTTTGCGGCAATTGCTCAAGAATCGGGCTGATGATGCCCCGACTAGCTCCGCCTGCTCCCAAAATCAGGATACGAATGCCCGCTAAGGCAATGCCCCGATTGACGGTCAAATCGCTTACCAAACCGATGCCGTCGGTGTTATCGCCCAGTATCGAACCGTCTGCCTGAAGCGCAAGCGTGTTGACGGCCTTACTCAATTGCGCACGTTCGGTTTTATGCTCGGCGTAGCGCCAAGCGAGTTCTTTCAGCGGTACCGTGCAGTTCAAGCCTTTGCCGCCTTCGGCAAAAAACGCCGCGACCGCTGTCTCGAATTGTTCGGCAGGCACTTCCACTGCGCTGTAGTCAAGCGTTTGCCCGGTCTGTTCGGCAAACATCCGATGAATTCGCGGCGACTTGCTGTGCTTGATCGGGTGGCCGAATACGGCGTAACGGTCCGGCAAGGTCATCATTGCGCTCTTCTTTCCTGCCATAATTCCCATAAAATAGTCGCCATAATGATCAAAATCGCAATACCCAATTCTATCCACAAAAAATGCGGCGTATAGACGGAAATCACCGCGGCAACGCCCAGAAAAAGCCCGACCAAGCTAAAACGCCAGCCCACACGCAGGCCGTCGAGTATGGTCGACAGCGATAAAATAAGCAGGATAATCAAGCCTGCATCCTCTTCGGGGATGCGTCCGGACTGATGTATTAAAAACACGCCGCCCACCACCAGCAACGATGTGGTCCAATGTATGGATTGTTCGCGCAGGATAATCTTGAAATCTTCGCTGCGGTGCTTGGATTGCAGCCAACCGATGATCATTGCAAACAGGCAAAATACAAAAACCAGGATCAGCCAGTAGCCGTAACCGTCCGCAGGCGAAAAATCCATGATACCGATGCCGACCAGCGACAAAATCAATAACAAAACCAAAATAGCTTCTTCAATGTGAAATCTTCTTTTTTCTGCGATAAAGTTTTCTTCTAACATGAAACCGGCCCCACTTAGGTTGATAGATTAAGATGAATAAAAGACCCGAAACACTGAGCATTCACACAACGGATTTGACTGAATAACAGTCCGGTCTGAACAAATGCCTAGCAACATTCACTGTATGTCCCTCAGTAATTACACTGTCAAGCCTATTCTTGCAACCACTGGGCTACGGATTTGGCGTAATAACTCAGGATGGCGTCGCTACCCGCACGCTTGAAGGCCAACAGTGATTCCAACACCACTTGTTTTTCATCCAGCCAGCCGTTCATCGCGGCGGCTTTGAGCATCGCGTATTCGCCGCTGACTTGATAAGCGAAGGTCGGTACGCCATAAGTGTCCTTGACCCGACGGATGATGTCCAGGTAAGGCATTCCGGGCTTGATCATGACCATATCCGCGCCTTCTTGTAAATCCAGCTGTATTTCGCGCAGAGCTTCATCGGAATTGGCCGGATCCATTTGATAGCTGTATTTGTTGCCTTTACCTAACATACCGGCAGAACCTACCGCATCCCTGAAGGGGCCGTAAAAGCTGGACGCATATTTGGCGGAATAAGCGAGTATCAGCGTATTGCTGTAGTTTTGGGCTTCCAGCGCCTGTCTTATCGCACCGATACGGCCATCCATCATGTCCGACGGCGCCACAATATCGGCTCCGGCTTCGGCATGAGATAAGGCTTGCCGGAAGGATCCAACGCGACATCGGTAATAATGCCCAATTCGGGAACAGCTTGTTTTAAAGCTCTTACACTACGCTGAATCAGGCCGTCAGGGTTATAGGCTTCGGCCGCATGTTCCGATTTTTTATCGGCAGACGTTACCGGAAACAGCGCGATAGCCGGAATACCCAGCTCATAAAGCTGATGCGCTTCTGCCAGCAGTAAATCCAGGGAGAGTCTTTCGATATCCGGCATCGATGAAATAGTTTGCCGTTGCTGCACACCTTCAGTGACAAACATCGGGTAAATCAGGTCATCGACAGACAGACGATTTTCGCGCATTAAGCGGCGGGAAAAATCGCTATAACGCATTCTTCTCATGCGTGTTTGAGGAAAATTGATGTTATTATATGCCATCTTATCCTTGTGTTCTAAGGGTTTGGAGAAATCTTAAATCCTTGTAGAAACGCTGCTTTGCAACGCTTTTACGCTAAGACAGAAGGATTTATTGTATCAGGGAAATTCCTGCACCGATATTTGACAACTGCATTGCCTGTGAGCAATGTAGGAGGCTGAATGGAGAGCCGAAGCCGGAAAGTGTGGCAATGTTCCCAAGTGATGCATGAGGCATTGCTGACGATAGTTAAAGTATGCATTGATTTAATTTTAGAGGGTTTTATGAAAGCTAGACAAGTAACAGTATTCGGTTTATTTGTTGTATTACTTAGTCTTATGACTGCAACCAAGGCTGTCGCGGCGGATTTGTTACCTCCGCAACAAGCGATACATCAGGCGTCCGTGCAATTGCAGCAAAAATTGCAGGATAAATCGTTTACCAAAGATTTTGCCAAAATTACGCAATTCGTTAACCAAGTCATTTATCCGCATACCGACTTCGACAGAATTTCGTCATTAGTTCTGGGAAAAATCTGGAAGACAGCAACCAACGATGAACGCGAACGTTTTAAGCATGAATTCCAAACGCTGTTGGTCAGAACCTACTCCCGTGCTTTCGTAGAATTTAACGACTGGTCGGTGCGATTCTTGCCGCTTGAACTGGAAAGCGGCGCCACCAAAGCGATTGTCAAAACCGAAGTGTTGCAGCCCGGCATACAGCCTATCGGCGTCAATTACCGGATGCTGTTGGCTGACGGCGTATGGAAAGCTTATGACATTATGATTGAAGGCGTGAGCTTGGTGACCAACTACCGCACCACCTTCGCCAATGAAGTTGAAGCCAAGGGTTCGTTAAATGCGGTTATTGACGGCTTGGTTAAACGCAATGCCGAAGCGTTGGCCGGCAAACCTGCGGCAAATTCTTAAAATATTGCAAAACGCCTTAGAGCTATTCACACTTAAGGGCGGCCGACCCGCCGCCCTCCTGTTTATCCCCATCCTTGCTAAGCCATGAACTCCCCCACAGACTCCATTTATGCCAGTCCCGTTGGCGAAGTCGGCGCTTTCAAATTCGACGAGACTGTAGCCGGCGTCTTCCCGGACATGATTCAACGCTCGGTTCCCGGTTATAGCGCAATTATTTCGGCAATAGGGCTACTGGCCGGGCGTTTTGCCCGTGACCATAGCGTCTGTTACGATCTGGGCTGTTCCTTGGGCGCGGCGACCTTATCCATGCGCCATCAGATTGAAGCCGAGCATTGTCGGATCGTTGCCGTTGATAATTCCGAGGCGATGGTGACGCGCTTTCAGCAAGCGTTACAACAAGATCAAGCCCCGATTGCAGTCGAAGTGCGCTGCCAAGATATTCTTGAGGTAAACATTGAACATGCTTCGGTGGTGGTCTTAAACTTTACCTTGCAGTTTATTCCGCTTGAACACCGGCTGGCGCTTTTGCAAAAAATCTATCGGGGCTTATTGCCCGGCGGCATTTTAATCCTGTCGGAAAAACTTAAATTCGATGATGAACGGCAACAGGAATTGCAAACGCAAATGCATCACGCCTTTAAAAAAGCACACGGCTACAGTGAACTGGAAATCAGCCAAAAACGTAGCGCGCTGGAAAATGTCCTGGTCCCGGAAACCTTTACCCAACATCAAAACCGCTTACGTCAAGTCGGCTTCAGCAGCGCTGAAGTCTGGTTTCAATACTTCAACTTCGCTTCCATCATTGCCCTGAAATGATGGATTATCAACCTTTGTATGATGCGCTGATCGAGGCAAAAGCCGAGACCTGGGTAAAGTTGCTGCCGCAACAGCTTGAACAAGCCTTTGAGCTAAGCAAACACGGTGATTTAGCGCAGTGGCAAACTCTGTTAGGCGCTGTGCCGCAATTATCTACCGTGCAACGTGCGCTGGATGCCGATGCGGTGCAAATAGGCAACGCTAATGACTTAAGCGAGCCGGTAAAAAATCAGCTCGAAAGCCAATTAAAAGCCCTGCGCCCTTGGCGTAAAGGCCCTTACAGCTTATTCGGCATCGATATAGACACCGAATGGCGTTCGGATTGGAAGTGGAACCGGCTGAAAAACCACATCGCGCCGCTGCAACACCGGCTGGTATTGGATGTCGGTTGCGGCAACGGCTACCATTGCTGGCGGATGTTGGGCGCGGGCGCAAAAACGGTGGTCGGCATCGATCCCTTGCTGCTGAATGTCATGCAATTTCAACTGATCAGAAAGTTGCATGGCGAAGCGCCGGTCTATGTCCTGCCCTTGGGCATAGAAGACTTGCCTTACGGCTTGAAAGCCTTCGACACGGTATTTTCGATGGGCGTACTTTACCATCGCCGCTCGCCTATCGATCATCTGCTGGAATTAAGAGACTGCCTGCAACCCGGCGGCGAACTGGTGCTGGAAACCTTAGTTATCGACGGCAATTTGGGCCACGTCTTAGTCCCGGAAGACCGCTATGCCAGAATGCGCAACGTCTGGTTTTTACCGAGCTGCGACACCTTGATCGGCTGGTTGAAACGCTGCGGTTTTAAAAATATTCGCGTGGTCGATGTCACTGTAACCCGCATTGAAGAACAGCGCAGCACGGAATGGATGACCTTTCATTCGCTGAAAGATTTCTTGGATGCGGACAATCCGCAACTGACTTGCGAGGGTTTGCCGGCCCCGAAACGCGCCGTTATTATTGCAAATTCAGCTTAAAGTACCCGCCAAAGCGCATTCCGCCTCTTTGCGCTCCATTAAAGACAGCTTGATGCCGTGCCTGTTTATAGCCTGTCGCTCAAGACCTATCCACCGCGCAAACCAAATAGTCAAGCAGATACCATGCCATTTTGTGTGACATATTGTCGCGCGTCAATCTGCCGCATTTTCAATAGGGAGCTCATCCGGTAGACTGGGTGCAACTCTTGTGATCGCTCTCACCTAAAGGCATTTGAGTTTAGCTATACCATCCTCCTCTGAGTGCGGCCGGCAGCCCCGGCCGCATCTTTTTCATCCTGAATAAAATCGCCAAAATAGTGCATCCTGCGCCATTACAGCCCTCTATTTGATCAGTTCTTTCCCTGTATCGGTAATGTGAAATAAAAAGTGCTGCCTTTTCCGGGTTGGCTATTGAAGTGCAAGCTGCCTTCGTGGGCTTCGACCAGTGAGCGGCTGATAGATAGCCCCATGCCCATACCGTCTGACTTGGTCGTGTAAAAAGGCGTCAAGATTTGGCGTTGTTGATTTTCATCAAGTCCGGGGCCATTGTCCTTAACTCTGACTTCTATCACCTTCTCGGCAGTTAAATGGCTCTGGACGGTTAGCTGACGCGGTTGTTTTTCGGGCACGTTTTGTAAAGCATCAATGCTGTTTCGGATCAGGTTTAAGATAATCTGTTCAATTTGAACATGATCGACATAAACGGACGGCAGCTTGTGTTCCAATTCAAATATCAGCTTTATATTACTTTGTTTAAGTTCGGCAACACATAAATCCGCCGCATAATGAATCAGCGTATTAAGGTCGGCGGTCGAACGATGCTTTGCATGAGATTTGACAAATTCTCTCATCCGATGAATGATGCGGCCCGCTCTTAAGGCCTGTTGTTGGGTTTTGTACAAGATCTCGCTAAGTTTTACCAGATCGGGATTTTCAGCGTTAACAAGATTTAAGCTGACTTGCGCATAGCTGGAAATCGCGGCCAGCGGTTGGTTGACTTCATGCGCAATGCCGGAAGCCATTTCGCCCATCAGGCCCAAACGAGTGACATGAGCGAGTTCGTCTAAATGCTGCTTGTCTATCTGTTCCCGCTGTTTGCGTAAGCTCACATTGCGCACAATATGGGTGAAACAGCGCGCACCATCAATTAAAAACTCCGCTACAGACCGCTCCAAAGGCAGAACCGAACCGTTTTTGTGGCGGCCCTCAATCTCCTGAATTTGTCCGATACATTTCACCGTAGCGGACATCCCTTCCAGATGCATGACCGGCATAAGCTTGCTAATACTAAAGCCTATCAGCTGTTCCGGTTTATAGCCGAAAATAGTTTCTACGGCAGCATTAGCGGATTGGATGTTGCCGTCAATATCGGTTGTGATAATACCTTCGACGGACGCGTTAAAAATGGCGTTGAGTTTGGTCTCCGCTTGTTTCAGCCGGGTAATATCGTACAGTATCATTAAGCACTCGCCTGCAAAATCGTGATGAATCGAAGCGGCAGTTACCAATACGGTTTTAATGTTGTCGTTCTTACAGCGAACGACCACTTCCAGAGGCGCAATATCATGGTGTTCCTGTTTGGCTTTTTCCACGGCGGCCTGCCAAGTTATCTCAACCCAGTGCCGGTAATCGGAATCGGGGAAGGCTTTCATTCGCCAGTCCGTTACCGTGGGAATGTCATCCGGGCTGTAACCGAACGTTTGCATAAATGCGGGATTCAGGAAGGTCATTTTGTGCCACTCATCATGCATCGCCATCGGCACAGGCGATACGTCAATGATCGAACGGAATTTTGCTTCACTGGCTTTTAGTTCCTCTTCCATGAGCTTGCGCTCGGTGATGTTTTCATGACTGATTACCACGCCGTGACGTGAGCCTTGCAAAGGCGACACTTTCATGTGAAACCAGCGTTGCTGCGTGGGTGAGTGGCACGCGTACTCCAAATGGAATATTTCCGACTCCCCCTTCAGGACCGCCGCAATACCGGCTTTGGCTGCATTTGCTTCTTCGCCGTGTTTACAGACGTCCATATAATTAGCCCCAAGCATAGCCCGACCGGATTCCAATAAACCGTTTTCTTTGGCAAACTGCCGCCAAGCGTCGTTGACCGTAACAATAACACCTTGGGCATCCAGCACCGCGATATGCGAAGTCAGCGAGTTCAGTATGCTGATATTAAAGGCATCGCTGTCGCGCAGTTTTTCTTCCATCCGCTTGCGCTCGGAGATGTCGCGACAAAACACACAAAACTGTTGAAATTCAGGCAGGAAGGCAACAGAGACTTCTATATCAAGGTAATGGCCCGCTTTATGGCGATGTTTAGTTTCGAACAGGTCATAGCCCTCCGTTGCAATTTTTGCAATATGGGCTTTTATTTGTTCAGGCCCTTCCAGTGCTTCCAACTGACTGATTCGCATTTTTACCAGTTCATTAACCGAATAGCCGCTTATTTTTGCATAAGCTTCATTAGCTTGCAGCAGGTTCCCCATCAAATCGACGATCCAAAAGCCGTCCAGGGATAAATCGATCATCGCTTTCAGTTGATGTAATGTCTGCTCGGCCTGTTTACGTTCGCTAATATCCAGGGCGATGCCGTGAAGCCCGCTAATAATGCCGTTGCCGTCTCGTATGGCTTCGCCGCGGGCCGCTATCCATCCGTGCGTCCCATCTCCTTTGATTATCCCAAGTTCCAGTGCGTAAGGAACTCCCGATTTTTGCGCCAGTGCTAAGGCAACGCTCAACCGCTCCCAGCTCTCGGCACAGAATAAGCTGTGATAATCAGCATAATCCGGCGGCGGTAACTCCGGACACAAGCCGAATATTCGGTACAGTTGCTCCGACCAAACCACATGACCGGTCGCCAAATCCAACTGCCAACTGCCCAGATGAGCGATTCGTTGCGCATCTTGCAGTTCAGCCCGACTTTTTCGCAGCGCCTCTTCAACGGCTTTTCTTTGTTGCACCTCGGCTTGCAGTTGCACGGTGCTGGGTAAAGCTAAAGCGCGGGGCATAACCCACAGCATCAGCACCGCAGTAGTCAGCGAAACCGCCGCAGTAAGAGCTTTAAACCAGCCGTCCAGCCAATATAAAGGTATCCAAATGGTAACGGCGGACAGTAAATGGGTGGTGCCGCAGGCGATAATAAAGGCGGCAAACATGACAACCAGCCATGGATAGAACGAATTTTTACGCCGCCGGATAAAATAAATCAGCATCAGCGGAATGGAGTAATAAGCGAATGCGATCAGCAGGTCGGAGATCGCATGCAGCCAAAGCAGTGGCGGCCTCCAAGACAAGCAATAGCCGTGAGGGATGAGGTCTTTACTATCCAAAAAATGAATGATTGATTGCATTTATCCGCTTCCTGATGAAACGTGGAGGTTCAGGATGGTTTAATGCCAAGGGCTTATTTACTCCGCAGTTTTGGATACATCTCCCTTGACGCGAGGCTAGCTCTACGCTAAGTACATTGTTAATTAACGCGCTGGCGCCAAAGCAAATAACAACAGTTTAAAAATATATTCTTATTATTACCGTGTAAGCATAATCTTACAAACTTTAGATTAGTTTTTTATACCATGCTTATCGCTCAACCGCTTTACGCACTCCAATACCCAGCAATAAAGCTAAGGCCGCCCACAATAAAGAAGGCACCAGCCAAAACCAGTTCTGGTAGAACGTGGCGGGCGGATTTTTCAGGTAAGGCACTTCGTATAACCCCGCCCATGCCTGATGTATCGGCGAGCGTTGCAGGATTTCGCCCGATGCCAGCGACACCGTGGAAATACCGGTATTGGTAACGCGTAACACCGGGCGGCGAAATTCCACGCCGCGCGCCAACGTCATATACATGTGCTGGTAAGGTTCTTGCCAGGCGCCGTACCAGGAATCATTGGTCACATTGACAATAAACTGCGCACCCAACTCAGCCAATGAGCGCGAAAATCGGGGGAACAGGCTTTCATAACATATTTGCGCGCCCATTTTGTAACCGTTCCAATGCAGCAACTCGGTCGGGCCGTGGCCTCGGGCAAAGTGACCGGTGGGCGGCAGCCAATTGCGGATTTCGGGGAAAAATTGTTCGCCGGGAATATATTCGCCAAAAGCCAGCAAGATCGATTTGCTGTAATGCGGGGGTACGATGTCGCCGTCCTTGTTTAACACAAATAAGGAGTTGGTGATTAAGCGGGAGGGCTCATCCACGCTGTAGGCGCCGGTAATCAGCGGCAATTGCCGTTGCTGAAGAAATTGCGCTAACGCTACAGGATAGTCGTCGAATTTAAACGGTTCGCCCAGCAAGGCCGGAAATGCGGTTTCAGGCCACATAGCGAAATCGATTTTGGCGTCTTGGTGGGCTTTAAGTGCGTCATCGGTCAAGCTCAGATAACGCTTGAATATAGCCTTGCCGTAACCTTTACCCAATTCTGCGGCCAACTTTTCCGAATTTTCGATATAAGCCTGAATCAACAAGGTTTTAAACGAGGCGTCCGGCTGCGGCAACCGGTTTTTAAGCCACAAGCCGCCGACATTCAGCAACATAAAACCGATAACGACCGCTGCCAAGATAAACTTCCCGGAGTTCTGTTTACGCCGTTCCCAGGCCACATAAAGCGGCAGATTGCACAGTAAGGTCGCGGCGCTGAGTCCGCTAAAACCGATAAGTTCCGCCCAATGGTAAACCGGGATATTGGCGCCGTACCAGGAATAGCCGAAATTCCAGTCGAACAGGGTCAACGAATAGGCTTCGCATAGCGTGGTGATCAACGCCATCAGGCCCAAAGAAAGCCGCTTCGGCCAGTGAAATTTATTTTGTCCCCAAAACCACAGCACCCCGGCCAAGGGCACAAACAAGTGGGCTATTAAGCCATAAACCACCATGCCTATAGCCGCTACCGGCCAATCCAGATGGGCGAATTCATGTAAGAGGTAAGTGACCCAGTTAAAGCCGATCAGCGTGAATACGAACGAGCTGATTAAACCGCCTAGGAAAACGTTTTTTAAGTGGGTTTGCCGAGACCAAAAAATCCACAAGGGTATGAAACAGAATAAAGACGCCCACGGCGGGAAGGGAATATAGCTGGTGCCGATAAAAATGCCGGACAGGATGGGCAGTAGCCAGGGCTTAACAAAGCTGTTCATAGGGGATAAAGAAACTTTAGGATGGGGCAAACATAAAAGTAGCTGTAGCTTAGGAAGGTCTCCAGCAGGCAAAGGAGTAAAGGCGTTAAATTTTTATGTGCGATGAGTAAGTTTAAGCCGCAATTGCGTCAGGCATATGATGCAATACCATCAAGCTATTTTCCGGTACCGCGCATATGGCATAAGGAATCCCCTCTAAATCGGCGAACTCGACTTCTACCACGCCCGGAGCGAGCACTTCCAACACTGTTCCAACTTGGCCGCGGCGTAGATGTTTTTCTGGAATGTCGTTAGTTAATGCGACAACTTCTAGTATTTTCATCAGCCACCTCTCAATACATAACAACTGACTAAACGAGGAAAATCCTCACTCGTTTTGATAATCCATGCACTTCTAACAATAGCTTCACGATGCTTCCACGTTACAAGAACATCCAATACATAGCGACAACCATATTGATCAGTTCCTGTTAGCAAAGCTTCGTTATTCACAGCGGCAATGAGCAGAATTTCGCGCAATTTGTCCGCATCGGATGATGTTATTTCCAATGCGGATAAAAATACTCTGGCCTTATGACGACCTTCCGGGTGTTGCGTGGATAAACAGTAGTCACGCAGTTTTTCTATGTCAATAACCGCTCGCGTTCCATTTGGAAGTTTCATGCTTGATCAATTTGTATTCCGGTAAGTTCACATTTATTAATACCGAAAATACGATAGGGGTAGCGACAACAGTATCAAGCGCCATAGCATCGGCTGTGGTCATTTGGCTTTTCAATAACGATTCTTTAACTGCAATATTTTAATGGGCGCAACAATGCCCGATAATTTAAAACTGTTTAGAAAAAGTTAAATTGACTGCATTTTCGGACGCTTGATAGTTCAAGTTGATTTTCCATTTCGTTGAAAATCAACTCCCGTGAATCATCGCATGTAACGCGCGATATTCGTCAGTCAACTTATGATTGGGCACATAATGCACCAGCGGTTTCGATTCCGAGTGCGATTCCCTGACTTTAACCGATGGCGAGATCATCGCGGCCAACACCGGCAATCCTTCCGCAATCAGCTCTTCGACTATCTGGCGTGGCATATTGGCCTGTTTTTGATATTGGTTGACGATGATGCCTTCAACTTCAAGATTCTGGTTATGGTCGGCTTTCACTTCGGCGACGACTTGCATTAATGAATACAGGGCTTCTCTGGCAAAGGTATCGCAATCGAAAGGAATCAAGCATTTTTCGGCTGCGATTAACGCGGACTGGCTGTAAAAGTTCAGGATCGGCGGGGTATCCATATAAATTTCATCGAAGCCTTCGAGCTTTTCCAGCGCTTCTTTCAATTTAAAGATTTTCATCCGTGATTCCAAACGGCTTTGCAAGGGTTCAAGGTCGGGGTGGGATGCAATCACAAACAGATTGGGGAACGGGGTCTCATGTATCGCATTGTCAAGGCCGGAACCCGATGAACCGCCGCCAAACAGAGACAGGCTCAGGCAGTCTTTAAAAAAATGGGCAATGGTTTTATCGCTATCGCTGACTTTATTGCCGAGCAGATATTGGGTGGAATTACCCTGAACATCGAGATCGATAACTAAGGTGCGTTTACCTTCAACAGCGCTGATGGCGGCCAAATTGCACGTAATAGTCGATTTGCCGACGCCGCCTTTCTGATTGAAAATGACTCTGCGCATGTTATCCCCGTTAAATCAAATAGTTAAAAGTGGCATTATAAAGCTTGGACCGGCAATATCAAATGCGGATAAAGGTTTTGCCGTGGCATTGCGGACATTCGGGAATTTCGCTGGGGGTTTTAAACGCGATTTCCTTACCGCAGTCGTCGCAGATAAAAGTGCCCGGTACGGTAATATCGCCGCTGTGATAGGTATGCGCTTTTGCCAATTCTTCCAGTTTTGCCAGTTCCAGGCGGGTTTTATCGGCAACGCTTAAAAAAGCATCCAGGGCGAAATTTTCAATTAACTCAACATCGAACTTAAACCATTCGGACAGCGAGTTCTTATCTTCCTCGGTGGACAGACCGTGAGCCGCATGTTCGATGTCACGTTTAACAAACCCGGAAACCTTGTCCAACTCTTCGTTGGTCAAATTGCTGTCCTTGCCGGTCTTTTCTTTTGATATTTCCAATGCTTCGGCAAAAGAATGCAGCGTGTCTTCCATGGTTTCATGAAGATGCTTCATAAAATCGGTATAAGCGGCGATAAGTTTGTTTTTATTCATAGGTTCGATTCCTGAAAATGGCGCTTTAGATTTAAGCAACTGTACGGTATTCTAACGCTTTTGACTGGTAAAAGACGAGAAGGATGCAAGAAAATTATAAGCCTTTGGCAATCGAGCAAGAAGTACAGGCCGCCTGGGATGCGTCAGGCGTATTTATCGCCAAGGATGGTGTGTATGCCGCAAACCTGCCGGGAGCAGGTGCGGCGAATGTGTCGGAATCGTCTACGCAAGACAAATATTATTGTTTGTCGATGTTCCCTTACCCCAGCGGCAAGCTGCACATGGGCCATGTCCGCAACTACACCATCGGCGACGTAATCAGCCGCTATCAGCGCATGTTGGGCAAAAATGTGTTACAGCCCATGGGTTGGGATGCGTTCGGCCTGCCGGCGGAAAATGCCGCGATGCAGCACGGTGTGCATCCTGCCGACTGGACCTACAGCAACATCGACTATATGCGCGACCAGCTCAAGCGCTTGGGTTTCGGCTACGACTGGGACCGCGAATTAGCCACCTGCGATCCGCATTATTATAAGTGGGAGCAGTGGTTTTTCCTGAAGCTGCTGGAAAAAGGCCTGGTTTATAAAAAAACCGCGCCGGTCAACTGGTGTCCGCACGATATGACCGTTTTAGCGAACGAGCAAGTCATCGACGGTTGCTGCTGGCGTTGCGATACCCAAGTCGAGCGCAAGGAAATCGCCCAGTGGTTTTTAAAAATCACCGCTTATGCGGATGAACTGCTCGCCTCGCTGGAAACGCTGGACGGCTGGCCGGAACAGGTTAAAACCATGCAGGCCAACTGGATAGGCCGTTCCGAAGGCGTGGAGATGGATTTCACGGTACCCGGCTCTGATCAGCCTTTAAGCATCTATACCACGCGTCCCGATACCTTGATGGGCGTGACTTATCTTGCGGTGGCGGCGGAACATCCGTTGGCGTTAAAAGCCGCGGAAAGCAATGCCGAGATCCGCGCATTCATTGATGACTGCAAGATGATGGAAACCTCCGAAGCGGCGATGGAAACCATGGAAAAACGCGGCATCGATTCCGGCGTCAAAGCGATTCATCCCATCACCGGCGAACAGGTGCCGGTATGGATAGCCAATTTTGTGTTGATGGGCTACGGCACCGGCGCTGTGATGTCGGTTCCGGCCCATGACCAGCGTGATTTTGAGTTTGCGCAAAAGTACGGCATTGCGATCAAGCAGGTGATTTTCGCTAAAGACGGCGGAGACGATGATTGTTCGGAGCAGGCTTACACGGTAAAAGGTGTGTTGAAAAATTCCGGCGCGTTTGACGGCTTGACCTCGGAACAGGCTTTTGCAGCTATTTCGGAAGCGCTGGAAAAAGACCAAAAAGGTCAGCGCAAAACTAATTTCAGATTGCGCGACTGGGGCGTTTCCCGCCAGCGTTACTGGGGTGCGCCGATTCCGGTTATTTATTGCGACGACTGCGGCACGGTTCCTGTCCCTGAACAAGATTTGCCGGTGGAATTGCCCAGGGACGTAGTGCTGGATGGCTCGCAATCGCCGTTGGTTGCGCATCCGACTTTCTCCCATACGACTTGCCCGACCTGCGGCAAAGCGGCGCGCCGGGAAACCGATACCTTCGATACTTTTATGGAATCGTCCTGGTATTTCGCGCGCTTTGCAGGCAGCAACCCGGACCGCATGATCGACCCAAGCGCCAAATACTGGCTGCCGGTCGATCATTATATCGGCGGCATCGAACATGCTATTTTGCATTTGCTGTATGCGCGGTTTTATACCAAATTGTTGCGCGATGAAGGTTTGTTGGTCTGCGACGAGCCGTTTAAAAAGCTGTTGACCCAAGGCATGGTGCTGAAAGACGGCAGCAAAATGTCCAAATCCAAGGGTAACACGGTTGACCCGCAAGGCCTGATCGATCAATACGGCGCCGATACCGTGCGCTTATTTATCATGTTTGCCGCGCCCCCGGAACAATCGTTGGAATGGTCCGACAGTGGAGTGGAAGGCGCGTTCAGATTCCTGAAACGGTTGTGGAAACAAGCGTATCTGCATTGCGAGGCCGGTGGTTCTACAGTAGCGCTGGATAAACAAGCTTTAAGCGCTGAGCAACAAGCCCTGCGCCGCCAACTGCACTTGACTATCCAGAAAGCGACCGACGATTTCGGCAGACGCTATACCTTTAATACCGTCATCGCCGCGAATATGGAGCTGATCAACACTTTGTCCAAATTTGCCGATGATTCCGATAACGGCAAGGCGGTTCGGCAGGAAGCCTTGGAAGCCATTGTGTTGATGCTGTCGCCGATAGTGCCGCATATCTGCCATCAGCTGTGGCTGGATTTGGGGCATCCGGAAGCGGTGGTCGGTGCATCATGGCCCCAGGTCGATGCGACGGCTTTGGAGCAGGACACCTTGGAACTGGTGCTACAGGTTAACGGCAAGTTACGCAGCAAAATGTCGGTGTCGGTCAATGCGTCTAAAGATGAAATAGAGGCCATGGCGCTGAGTGATGAACAGGTTAAGCGCTTTATTGAAGACAAGCCGATCAAAAAGGTAATCGTGGTGCCTAAAAAACTGGTCAATATTGTCGTTTAGGCCTTACTCAGCACCATCAAATACAATGGAACGCAGATGACGCCAATAAATAGATGATTGTAAAAATTCAGAAATCGCTCGAAAAACAAGGCGTTCTGAACTCTACAAGACCTTGAAGTATGTTTTTTAGACAAGAAAAATCTTATTTAATCATAAATATCCGCATCATCTGCGTTCTATTCATTTAAGAGGAAAAGGTGTGTTAACAAAAAAAGCAGCCATTTTGGTGATGGCTTTGTTATTGAGCGCTTGCGGCTATCATCTGCGCGGCGCATTGGATTTACCGGCAAATCTAAAAAACGTTTATGTAGAGGGTGCATCGGGAGCGCTACACGAACAATTCAAGCAAATCATGAAATCGTCTTCCAGTCAGCTTGCCGACTCGCGTAAAGGCGCCGGTATTGTGGTCAAGATATTTAACGAAGACTTTAGCCGCCGCGTGTTGTCGTTGAGCACAAGGGGCAAGTCTAACGAATTCGAACTCAACTATCGCCTGGACTATGAACTTGCCAATGCCGACGACGCCCCGCTGATGGAGCGGCAATCGGTGGACGTCAGACGCGAATATTATAACGATCAGCAGTTTATGATTGCCAAGGATCAGGAAGAAGCCGTGATCCGTAACGAAATGTATCAGCAAGCCGTGCAAACTATCGTGAACCGCGCCCGAGTCGTATTAGAAACAGGCGCAAAATAAATGCGGCTCAAGCCCGAACAAATAACAACCGCGCTGCAAAAGAGTTTGGCGCCGGTTTATTTTATCAGCGGCGACGAGCCGTTGCAGCTGGGCGAAATGGCCGATTCAGTCAGGGCGGCCGCACGAAAAGCGGGTTATGAAAGCCGCGAGATTCTTGTCGCCGATGCCGGATTTTCCTGGCAGGACTTAAGCGAATCGGCCGGTTCTTTATCCATTTTTGCCGATAAGAAAATTATCGATTTGAGATTGTCCACCGGCACGCCGGGCACCGAGGGCGCTAAAGCCCTGACCGCTTATTGCGAACATTTGCCGCAAGATGTGCTGTTGCTGATTACCGCGGCCAAAACAGCCGGCGCCTCATTAAAAGCGCGCTGGTTTCAGGCTTTGGATAAGGTCGGCTGCATTGTTCAAGTCTGGCCGTTAGAAGGCCAAGACCTGCTGCGTTGGTTACAGCAACGCATGCAACGGCGCGGTCTACAGGCTGAACCGGAAGGCCTAAAAATTTTGGCATCCAGAATCGAAGGCAATCTGTTGGCGGCCGCGCAGGAAATAGAAAAACTTTACGTGTTGTACGGCAGCGGACAGCTCAGCACTCAGCAGATAAGCGATGCGGTGGCCGACAGTTCCAGATTCGATGTGTTTAAGCTGATGGATAGCGTATTGGCGGCCAAGGTAAATCGAATCTTAAAGATCTTGTCCGGTTTGCAGGCGGAAGGCATTGCGGCTCCCGTGGTGCTGTGGGCGTTGACGCGGGAAGCGCGGACACTGCTCCGGATTAAACAAGCGCTGGCTCAGGGGCAAAACCGGGCTCTGGTGTTTAAAAACAACCAAATCTGGGATAAGCGCCAAGCGCTGGTGAGTGACGCGCTGAACAGGCTGAGCGAATCCGATTTACATAAAATACTGACGCTGAGCGCGAAAGCGGACCGGCAAATTAAAGGCCAACAGCAAGGCCGGCCTTGGGAAACCTTGCTGGCGGTTTGCCTGATGTTTGCATCCGTAGTAACGGCTCGGCAGATACGGCCCTGATACTGTTAAAACGAATTTTTATCTGTGTTTATGCTTAGGGCAAATACAGCTTAAATCTGGCCCCGCCGAACTGACTGCCGTTGTCGGTAACGATAAAGCCCCGGCTTTGACCTTGAACATGCAATTGCGCAATGGTTTCGGCAAAAAACAAGCCCAAGCCGGTATTGCCGGTCACCAGATCAAGCTGGGGAACCTGCTTATAATCGGACGATATCAGGTTCTCCGGATAACCCATGCCGTCGTCTTCGATGCTAAAAACAATATAATCATTCTCCTGGGTCACAGAAAGTAGAACTTTGCTCAAGCAATAACGTTGCGAGTTGTTGACTAAGGTGCAAAGCGCATTGCTGATCAGGGTGCTGTCGCAATAACAAAACAGTTCGCCATCGCATTGGGTAATCAGTTCAATATTGCTTAAAGATAATAAGGTCGATTGCTGGGCGACAATATCTTCCACGATGTCGGCGGCCCTATGTTCGTCTATAGCCAAACTAAATTGAGATAAATCGATTTTATACAATGTCAGTAACTGCATCAGGCTACTGTTCATGCGATTGGTTTCAAATTCTAAGTGTTTAAATTCATTAGGCTTAGGATCTTGATAAATATTCTCAAGCTGGCTGAGCAATGCGCGAAGAGCGGTTAAAGAGTTTTTTATGTCATGCACTGAAGAAGCCAAAATGGCGGGAAAACCAATTGAAAGCATTTGATTATTAGGCATTTTGATGGGCTATTGGTGAGATTTATATTGAATAGTGTCCAGCTCCGTTTGCAAGCCGCTGATTTGATTGTGAGGTATGCCGAGTTGAATGGCTCTATTAATATAGGCTTGGGCACTCATGATTTTTTCCGGATCGGGTTTAGACGTTTTAATGTCATGAATGATGATTTTTATCATATTTAACAGGATAGTGTGATTATCGGGCATCTTTATAATGGCCTTTTCAAAGACCGCCAGAGCCTCTTTAATGTTGCCTTCCTGGAATAATCCGACGCCTTTATTATTAATGTCGACCAATTCTTTTTTTATATGCTGGATCAATGTTTCGGCATAATTGTCGCCGATGACGGCGTCGCACATGGTTACCAGATTCTTGATAAAGGCTTTGTCGTCAATGTTGGTTTTAACAAGATCGTTAAGAATTTCGTCGCAAATTTCGCCGTTCCCGTTCAGATGAAAAATCTTGGCCATTTCCAGGCGCAGTTCCCTGGAGATCTGCCGGTTAAATTGTTCGCTGAGTTTAAACGCTTTGTTATAGGCTTGCTGGGCCAGCGCTTTATTGCCTTTGGTCTGATGAATCTCGGTTTCCAGCAAGGCGGCTCTGATCTTGGCTTCAGGATCATTGTGAAACTGCTGATTCAGCTCATACAGTACTTTGAGTGCTTCGCTGGCCGCGTTGCTTTTTAAATAAACATTGGCCAAACCCGAATAGTCGCCGGAGGACCGATGGATAGAGTTTTTACCCAGTTTAATGGTGGCCGTGTAGGCTTTCTTGGCAAGAGACAGATTGTCGGTTTTATCCGCTAAGACGGCCAATTTTTTTTGTCTTAAGATGGACTGCGGAGAAAGCAAAACAGCTGAATTAAGCGAGGATAAAGCATGCTCATCGTTACCGAGAGATTCTTGCGCTTTAACCAACCAATCATAAGCTTCCAGCATCACCGGATATTGTTCGATAAGATCCTGAAAAATCTTAATAGCCTGATCGTAATAGCCCAGAAAAAAAGCCACAATACCTAATCCCATCCTGGCCCAAGGCAATTCTCTTTCGTGCAGAATATCCTGGTAGATCTCTTCGGCAGTCTTAAAATCCCCTACCTTAAGCGTCAATTCGGCTTGCATTTTTAATAATTGCAAGCGCATTTTTTTACCATCCAGTTGAAGCAGCTTTTCGCAATTGTAAATGGCTTGATAAATATTGCCGTTGTCTATTTCATTTTCGACACTGGCCAAGTATTTTTTACGGGCATGGCATCTTTCAATACGGCTTAACAGTTGTTGCCGATTAAAAGGTTTAATCAGATAGTCATCGGGTTTGTTATCGAGCGCGGTAAGCACCATCTCCTGGCTTTGTTCGCAGGTCACCATGATAAAGATGGCACTGACCGGCAATAGCTTAAGAAACCGGGCTTCTTCCAGAACCTGCTGACCGTTTTTCCCCCTGAGCAGGTTGTAATCGCAAAGCACAATATCGAACTTGTCAATTCTCATCGCTGTGATTGCGTTGATGCCGTTTTCCGCCTCAACGATAAACCGGGCGCCAAATGCGCCCAATATATGTTTGATGGTTTCGCGCATGATTGCTTGGTCTTCGACGACCAATATCTTTTTTGACGTAAGGTTTATAGCCATAAGGGATCAATTTTAACTTTATTGCTTAGCTGTTGGATTTGGCTTGAACCTTAATGATCGCAACAGTTAGGGTAAATAAAGTTTAAATCTGGAACCGCCGAACCGGCTGTTATTGTCGGTCATAATAAAACCCCGCTTGTCGGCTTGAACATGTAATTGAGCAACGGTCTCCGCAAAAAACAAGCCTAAGCCGGTATTACCGGTCGTCATATCAAGCTCGGGAAGTTTTTTGCAATCGGAGGTCAGAAGATTTTCCGGATAACCGCTGCTGTCATCTTCGATGCAAAAAACCACATAATCGTCTTCCTGAGTTGCGGATAACAGTACTTTGCTCAAGCAATAGCGCTGCGCGTTGTTGACTAATGTGCAAAGCGCATTGCTGATCAAGGTGCTGTCGCAATAACAAAGCAAATCGCTATCGCATTCCGTGATCAGTTGAATGTCGCCTAAGGATAATAAAGTGGAATGCTGATTGACGATATCCTCCAATAGCTCAGCGGCGCTGTGTTCGTCTATGGTCAGGCTGTATTGGGCGAAGTCGATTTTATAAAGCGTCAATAACTGCATCAAGCTATTGTTCATACGATTCGCTTCAAACTCCAATTGTTTGAATTCAATATGTTTTTTATCTTGATAGATGCTTTCAAGCTGGGCATGAAGGGTTCGAAGCACTCTCAATGAATTCTTTATATCATGCACTGAAGAGGTTAGAAGAGAAGGAAAATTGATTGAAAGCATAGAAGTATTGGACATTTTGGCGGATTATTGCTCGATTTCGTTTTTAAAAGTGTCCAGTGCCGTTTGCAAAACACTGATTTGATCGTGAGCTATGCCGAGTTGAATAGCTGTATTGATATAGGATTGCGTACTGATAATTTTTTCCGGACTGGCGCCGGACGTTTTAATATCATGAAGAATGATTTTTATCAGATTTAAAATGACTTTAGGATTATTCGGTCTTTTCGCGGCGATTTGCTCAAAAACTCCGCGCGCGCCTCTAATGTCGCCTTTTTTAAACAACTTAGCGGCTTCCTTGTTGAAGTCGACCAATTCCTGGGTTAGCGACTCGACCAGCGTTTCTACATAATTTTCGCCGATAAGTTCGTTACACAGAGCGACAGTCTCTTTCATGAAAAGTTTATCGTCAACATAGGTTTTAACTAAATCGTTAAGAATCTCATCGCAGGCTTCACGATTGTCATTCAGGCAAAAAATCTTGGCCATGTTCAGCCGTAATTCTCTGGGTAGCTGTTTGTTAAGCTGTCCGTTCAATTCGCATATTTTATTATAAGCGCGCTCAACCAAGCGCTCATTGCCTTTTTCCCGATAAATTTCGATCTCCAACAGAGCGGCCCTTAGTTTTGCTTCAGGATCGGCTTTAAACTGCTGAGCCATTTTAACCGCTATTTCTAAGGCCTTGTCGGCTGCATTGCTTTTTAAATAAGTATTGGCCAAGCCCGAATAATCGGAGAATGATCTGTGAATGGAATTTTTGCCTAACTCAATAATTGCGGTATAGGCTTTTTGGGCAAGGTCGATATTGTCAGTTTTATCAGCCAGCATGGCCAGCTTCTTTTGTCTTAAAATGGACTGCGGCGCAAGCGTAACGGCAGCGTTGATTGAAGATAAAGCCAACCGGTCGTTGCCCATAGCCTCGTATGCTTTTACCTGCCAATCGTAAGCCTCCAACATGGCCGGGTATTGTTTGATCAGCCCCTGAAAAGTGTTAACCGCGTTATCGTAATCGGCAAGACAATAGGCCACAACACCCAAGCCCAATCGGGCCCAGGGCAGCTCTCTTTTATCCAGAATATCTTGATAAACCTTCGCGGCCGTCTTAAAGTCGCCCACCTTGATGCTCAATTCAGCCTGCATTTTTAATAATTGCAAGTGCATGCTTTTATTATCAAGCTCAAGCATCTTTTCGCAATTGCGTATGGCTTGAAAAAGATTGCCGCTGTCTATTTCGTTTTCAATGCCGGCCAAAAATCGCTTACGGTTATCGCATTTTTCAAGAAGGCTTGAAACCTGTTTTAAGCTAAACGGCTTGATCAGGTAATCGTCGGGTTTGTTATCGACAGCGTTAGGTGCCAAACCCAAACGATGCTCATCGGTCGCAATCATAAAGATGGCATTGACCGGCAATAACTTAAGGTGTTTAGCCTCATCCAAAACCTGTTGCCCGGTTTTTTTACCTAGCAAATCGTAATCGCAAAGCACAATATCGAACTTGTCTTTTTTCATCGCCGCGATGGCGTCGACGCCCGATTCCGCCTCAACAATAAACCTGGCGCCCAGCGACCCAAATATATGTTTGATTGTTTCGCGTAAGTTTGCGTGAGCTTCGGCAATCAATATTTTTTTTGACGTGAGATTTATGGCCATAGAGATTAATTCTAACCTTATATTTTATCTGTCTGCTTTGGACTTGAAAAAAACCAATATGCCCCTATATCGGCGCTACTCTTACTAATTTATTCAGGATTAATAAAAATGACTGTTGAAGCAAAAAAAGAAACCTTAGGTTTTGAAACTGAAGTTAAACATCTGCTGCATTTAATGATTCATTCATTATATAGCAACAAAGAAATATTTTTACGCGAATTGATTTCCAATGCGTCGGATGCGGCTGACAAACTACGTTTTGAAGCGCTGTCCAATGACAGTCTGTATGAGGGCGACAGTGAGCTGAAAATTCGCCTGGAGTACGACAAAGACAAACGGACCATTACCGTTATCGATAACGGTATCGGAATGACCCGCGCGGAAGTTCAGGAACACATCGGCACCATTGCCAAATCAGGCACCAAACAATTTTTTCAAGCTTTAACCGGTGATCAGGCCAAGGACAGCGAATTAATCGGTCAATTTGGCGTGGGTTTTTACTCGGCGTTTATTGTTGCCGATAAAGTGACCTTAATCACTCGCAAAGCCGGCGCCGATAACAGCGAAGGGGTACGTTGGGAATCGGCGGGCGAGGGCGATTACACCTTGGAATCGGTTGAAAAAGCCCAGCGCGGAACCGAAATCGTCTTGCATTTGAAAGAGTCGGAAAGCGAGTTCCTGGACGGCTACCGCATCCGTTCCATCGTCAGAAAATTCTCCGATCATATTTCCCTGCCTATCGTGATGGATAAAGAAGCTGCGCCGTCCATGGGCGAAGAAGGCGAACAAGAAAAACCGGCGGAAATCGTCGAAGAAACCGTTAACTCGGCATCCGCACTCTGGACCAAAGCCCGTCAGGAAATTTCCGAAGAAGCCTATAACGAATTTTATAAGCATGTAGGGCACGACTTTCAAGACCCTTTAACCCATATTCACAGCAAAGTCGAAGGCACCAACGAATACACCTTGCTGCTTTATGTCCCGTCACGCGCCCCGTTCGATATGTGGGACAGAGACGCCAAACACGGCGTAAAGCTGTATATACGCAAAGTATTTATTACCGATGATGCCGAGCAATTAATGCCGCGCTATCTACGCTTTATCAGAGGCGTTATTGACGCCAATTCCCTGCCGCTGAACGTATCGCGGGAAATTTTGCAACAAAGCAAGCAAATCAGCACCATTAAATCGGGCGCCGTTAAGAAAGTGCTGGGGATGCTGGAAGATTTGGCCAACAATGAACCGGAAAAATACGAAAAATTCTGGTCCCAATTCGGCCCGGTTCTTAAAGAAGGCCCGATTGAAGATCATGGCAATAAAGCGCGCGTCGCCAAATTGCTGCGTTTCGCATCGACACATGCCGATACCGACAAACAGGATGTTTCGCTGGAAGCGTACGTCAGCCGCATGAAAGAAGGCCAGGACAAAATTTATTATGTCACCGCGGACACTTTTTCGGCGGCGAAAAACAGCCCACACTTGGAAATCTTCCGCAAAAAAGGTATTGAAGTGTTATTGCTGTCGGATCGCATTGACGAATGGTTGGTGTCTAATCTGGACGAATTTGACGGTAAGCATGTACAGTCTGTTGCCAAAGGCGATTTGGACTTGGGCGTTTTGGACGACGAAGAAAACAAAGAAGCCGAGGAAGAAATCAATAAAGATTTTGAAACGGTGCTAAAGCAAATTAAGGACGTGCTGGGCGATAAAGTCAGCGAAGTACGTTTGAGTCATCGTTTAACCGAATCGCCTGCCTGTCTGGTTGCCGATGTTTACGGCATGAGCCTGAACATGGAAAGAATCATGAAAGATGCCGGACAAGGGTTTGGCATGGGCATGGGTAGAAAACCGATCTTCGAGCTTAACCCGACTCATGCTTTAGTGGTTCGGATGAAAGAAGAACAAGATGACAGCCGTTTTGCCGATCTGACCCATATCCTGTTCGATCAGGCTATTCTCAGTGAAGGCGGACAGTTGGACGATCCGGCGGCCTTTGTGCATAAACTGAATGGGTTATTGCAGGGCTTGTTGCATTAAGCCCTAGAAAACCAAAAAAGGCTGGATATTCTCCAGCCTTTTTTTATGCATGACGGATTCTTAGAAGATAAAACCAAAACCCAGATTGAAGTCATCCGGTAAAGGGCCTTGCTTCGCCGCATAATTGCGATAATCGGCCTTGATCACGACATTGGGAATAGGCTTGTATTGCAAACCCACCTGGAAGATTTGCCAATCTTTTGTAGGATCGTTAGCAAAGCCGGTTGGTGCTTTAGCAACCGTATTCAACTTCTCATAGCGGAAGAACGGAGCAAGATATTGTGCGGTATCTCGCCATAACAGCGGCAATACGTCATAGCCTAGCTCTGAGTAAAAGCCGTAATTTTCCGAACCGACGAGAGTGTTATTGTTCGCGCTAACGAGATCGGCATTATTAATATGTCCCCATGAACCCAAGGTGCGAAATTCCAGGCCGCGATATTTCCATTGCACATGCGCTTCATAGAGTTGCGTAAAAACATCGGCTTTTTGTCCTGCAAAGCTTTGGTTCTGTCCGGAATTGCCAACATAAGCCGAGCCGCCGACAGTAACTCCGGGTAATGCACTAGGGTCATAATCCATACGAGCAACATAACCGAAATTTTCAGCTCTGGCATTACTGCCGCCGCCGCGTCCTTCGCGAATACCATCGGAAGCGAACCCTGTAGCATTCAAGCCATTAACGACATAAGCGGTATAAGTCAGATTCGGGGTAATGGCGCCAAATAGCCCAGCCCCCATTTCACGCCAAGTGCTCGGTATAATGCGTTGCTCAACTTCAGGACGATGATTGCCAAAGTAAAAGAGCGGTTCATGGATCCGGTTGACTAAGCCCATCGGCATCAAAACCAAACCCGCTCTAACATTGGCTTTTTGATTAATAAAGAAATCCAGCGACGCAAATTCAACCGAAACCTCGCCTTTCTCTTCCGGGCCTTCGCCGGTAGACGCATGTTCAAACTCAAGTTCACTATTGAAAAGAATACGATCGGTAAATTTATAACCCGCATACAACACCATACGCTCCATGTCAGCGCTATCGTTGCTGTCTCCCTTGTCTCCAACCTTAGCCGAATAATTACCTTCACCATAACCGCCAATGGACAAACCTTTGCCGGCCGAATAAATTTTCGATGCCGCAGGCCCTAAACCATAGGCACTTTTGTATTTTGCGTCTTCCGGAATAGAGAGATTGGTACGCAATTTCTCGACTTCCTGACTCAGCACATCGGTTTTCCGCTCTAAACTCTTCACATCGCTGCTGGCGGCTTTAGCTGGAGTTGGAGCCGGCGCTGCCGCCTGCATCCCTGCTTTCATTTCATCAATTTGTTTTTGCTGCGCTTGAATGATTTTCCACATATCTTCCATTGTCTGAGGTTTTTCCAAGGCGTTAACAGGTGCGTTTAATGCCACCAGTGCTGTCAATACTCCGCTTCTTAATAAGAATTTATTTTTTTTCATTTATACAATCTCTCACAAATAATAGGTGAAAGCAGTATAGGTTAAATAGTTATAGTGATGCAAACGATTCTTATTTGATGGCTAAATTAGAATAGTTTATCCCTCAAATATTTCTGTGGCTTAAAAATACAGTCAGATTTCGGCTTTAATGGCTAAGCGTTTTAATAAGCGGTGAAAATTGCCTCGATCAAGTCCCAAGATGCGTGCCGTAGCAGCCATATTACCCTGTTGCTCAACAAGCTGTTGCTGAATAAGTTGACGCTGAAACTCATCCACTGCATTTTTAAAATTTATCGGCGAGGAGGGCGCCGCCGGTGAATCCGGAGCGGTACTGATATGCGCATCATCGAACGGCTCCGGTACTATATCCAAGTAAGCTAAGGATATGGTTATAAAATTTGCTTGTCGATTGTCCGGAGTCGCTGACTTTAATGCGGCCCGGCTGAGTAAATGCTCCAATTCACGGATATTGCCCGGCCAGCTGTATGCCAATAAAGCTTTCTTGGCGTCTTGATCCAAACGCAATTTTTTAATGCCTAAACGCTGCTGATTTTTTTCCAAAAAGGCCCCAGCCAGCAATAAAACGTCCTTTCCCCGTTCGCGCAATGCCGGAACATGCATCGGATAAACGGCCAAACGATGATAAAGATCCGGCCGGAACAAGCCCGCAGCAACCTCTTGTTGCAGATTGCGGTTGGTGGCGGCAATAACCCGCACATTGACTTTGATTTGTTTATCGCTGCCGACGCGCTGTATCTCGCCGTTTTGCAAAGTACGCAATAACTTAGCCTGAATGGAAAGCGGCAGTTCGCCGATTTCATCCAAAAAAATCGTGCCGCCGTTAGCCAACTCGAATTTACCGGTTCGATCGCTGATAGCGCCGGAAAACGCGCCTTTGCTATGACCGAATAATTCGCTCTCGGCGATGCTCTCGGGTAATGCCGCGCAATTGACATAAACCATAACTTGATCGGCGCGATTCGATTCCAGATGAATACGCTGGGCAACCAATTCTTTCCCCACTCCCGTTTCGCCCAAAATTAAAACCGCCAATTCCGACGGTGCGACAATGGAAATTTCATTGCGCAATTTCCTCATGCATTCGCTGTCGCCGATCATGTCGCGATTGGTATTTTCTTTAAATAAGGTTTGAGTCACATAACGCACCCGCTGCTCCAAAGAGGCAATCAAGCCCGCCGCCTTGACGGTCGCCGCCGTCAAGCTGATAAACGTATTCAGCTGTATCGGGTCGATATGGTCAAAAATACCCGGAGTCAGCGCATCCAACGTTAAAACACCCCAGGGCTCGCCATCGATAAACAGCGTAGCTCCCATGCAATCATGCACCAGCAGCTGATCGTTATCCGATTCAATGAGTCCGTCATAGGGATCGGGCAACTCGGAATCGGCGGGAAAGCGTAGCGATTGATCGGCAGCTAAAATCTGCGCCAGGCGCGGGTGCTCACTGACCATAAATCGCCGCCCCAGAGTATCTTCCGATAAACCGTTAACCGCCAACGGTATCAAACACTGGTTTTCGAATTTGAGCAGCGCGGACGCGTCGCAAGGAAAAATCCGGCACAAATGCGCTAACAAACGTTGATAGCGTTGTTCCGCCGACATGTTTGTGGACAAGTCGGCGACAATGGAAATCAACGAGGTAAAAAACAAGTTTGTCGTCATAATGATAACGTTGATGTTAATTAAACAACTTAAAGCGATGTCAATAGAACAACAATACTCTGACTAAGCCAGTAAACACAAGGTTTTTCGATTGGCATAGTAAGTGCTTTTATCTATTTCATTGGAAGAATCCAATTAACCGGAAAAAACACTACCTGTTCATAGTCACCAACACAATTTAATCTCGAGGAGAGTACCTGATGTTTTGTTACCAATGCGAACAAACCGACCGCTCCAATGCCGACAGCGGTTGCGCTACTGCCAAAGGCATGTGCGGCAAAGACGCCACAACGTCCGATTTACAGGATTTACTGGTTCACGGCGTTAAAGGCATAGCCCAATACGCCAAACGTGCTCGTGCGTTGAATGCTCCGGATAATGCCGCCGACGATTTCATCCTCTACGCAATGTTCACCACCTTAACCAACGTGAATTTCAATGCGACTCGCTTCGTTACGATGATACAACAAGCCGCGCAGATACGGGATCGAGTGAAAGCGAGCTACATCGGAGCCTGTCTTGCCAGCGGAGAAACGCCTGAACAACTTACCGGCGCCGCCGCTTGGCAGCCTGCCGCCGACATGGACGGAATGCTCAAACAAGCCGCCGATGTGGGTATCAATGCCGGGCTCGACCAAGTCGGCGCGGACATTATCGGCTTGCGTTCATTGGTACTTTACGGCCTCAAAGGCGTTTGCGCTTATGCTCACCATGCCTATGTACTGGGTAAGGAAAGCGAAGACGTTTATGCCGGAATCGAAGATGCCTTGGATTTTTTGAGCACGGATCCTACCGACGTCGAAGCCCTGCTGAACCAGTCTATGGCGCTGGGTACTTTAAACCTGACCGTGATGGCGTTATTGGATGAAGCCAACACCGGCACTTTCGGCGCACAACAGCCGACTCAAGTACGCACCACTCCGGTCAAAGGCAAAGCCATTTTGGTATCAGGCCACGATCTGGGCGATCTGGCCGCTTTATTGGAGCAAACCAAAGACAGCGGTATCAATATCTATACTCACGGTGAAATGCTGCCTGCCCACGCGTACCCGAAACTCAAGGCTTATCCGCATTTGGTCGGCAATTACGGCGGCGCTTGGCAGGATCAACAAAAAGAATTTGCCGACTTCCCAGGCGCTATTTTGATGACCTCTAATTGCATCATTGAACCGCAAGCTCAATACCGCCAGCGTATTTTTACCGCAGGCCCGGTTGGTTGGCCCGGTGTACGCCATATCAGCGACAAAAATTTTGCGCCGTTAATTCAAGCCGCCAATGCATTGCCCGGTTTTAAAGAAGACCTCAGCGAAAAATTCATCACCGTCGGTTTCGGCCGCGATGCCGTGTTGGGCGTCGCCGACAAAGTGATCGACGCGGTTAAATCCGGCGCTATTCAGCATTTCTTCTTAGTCGGCGGTTGCGACGGCGCCGCGCCCGGTCGCAATTACTACACCGAATTTGCCGAACAGGCTCCGCAAAACACCGTGGTCATGACTTTGGGCTGCGCCAAATACCGCTTTAACCAGCATGACTTCGGCGACATCGGCGGCATTCCGCGCTTATTGGACTTAGGCCAATGCAACGACAGCTATTCGGCGATTAAAATTGCCACCGCGCTGGCCGGAGCGTTTGAATGCGGCGTCAACGAGTTGCCGTTGTCTTTGGTCGTATCATGGTTTGAGCAAAAAGCCGCCGCCGTACTGCTGACTTTATTGGCCTTGGGTATCCGTAATATTCGTCTTGGCCCCACCTTGCCCGCCTTCCTGACACCCAATCTGGTACAGGTGTTGGTGGATAAATTCGGCTTGCAACCCATTACCACCGCGCAGGCCGACATTGAAGCTTCGCTGACGCGTAAAGCCGCTTAATTCAATTCCTTTCCTCCGCTGCCGTAAACACCTAAGCTTTTGTAACAATTCAGTCCTCCCCTCTCTTTGCAATCCCTCTTGTTCAAAGAGAGGAAAACCTGAATATTTATCGTGTTTCCGGCAGCATTTTTTTGCGGAACTCAATCAAATCATGACCACTCACGCCATTGAACTTACCACGCGCGACGGGGAACAGCTTCGTTTCGAATGCGCCCCCGACCAAAACCTGCTGGAAGCCGCCGCGAATGCCCATATCGTATTGCCCGCCCAATGCGGACAAGGAAATTGTGGTACCTGCTATGCCGATGTCACCGACGGCGACTTTACCTTAGGCAAACATAACCCGGCCGCATTACCTATAGGCGATGCGGCGAAAGGCGGAACCCTGCTTTGTTGCACTTTTCCTAAAAGCGCTTTGCGTATTGACCTGCCTTTCGATCATGACCGTATTCTGCTTGGCGAAATCAAAATTCGAAGCGCTGAAATTACCGCTATCGATTCCGTCGGCGAAAATACTTTACGTTTGGAACTGCACCTTGTGCCGAATGAAGACGGCGGCAGCACGGCCGAATTCGAACCCGGCCAGTTCATGGAACTGGAAGTACCGGGACAAGACATCAAGCGCGCTTATTCGCTTGCCAATATAAGCAACTGGGAAGGTCGGCTGGAATTTTTGATCCGGCTGCAACCCGGCGGCCTTTTTTCCACTTGGCTGCGGGAACAGGCGGCTATCGGACAGACTTTGATTGTTCACGGCCCCAAAGGCGCGTTCGGTTTATCCGAAAACGGCCTGAGACCGCGCTGGTTTGTGGCCGGAGGTACCGGTTTAGCGCCGATGCTGTCTATGTTAAGGCGCATGGCCGAATTTCAGGAACCGCATCCGGCGCGGCTTTATTTCGGCGCAAACCGGGCCGAAGAATTGTTTTGCCAAACCGAATTAAAAGCGCTGCAAGCGGAACTGCCCCAGCTTCAAGTGATTTTTTGCGTATGGAAACCGGATGAACATTGGCAGGGTTTTTGCGGTACTCCGGTGGATGCCCTGGCTCAAGATCTGACAGACGCGACGGTGTGGCCCGACATTTACCTGTGTGGGCCGCCGGCACTCATCGATGCCGCTGAAGCTGCCGCGCGAGTCAAAGGGGTGCCGGATAAACAGGTGCTGAGCGAAAGATTCCTACCCGCTTAAAACACCAGACAGGAAAAGCTTAATCATACAGCAAGCGGACTGATCACCTGAGAGACTGGCATGATTGCCGACTTCCCTACAATATCTGCACAGCTCACTTTCTGTGGGTTATGCAGAATTCCGATTCACGCGTAGAAATTGAGGCGGGATTGGATTTTTTGAATCCGGAGGGAAGAGAGCGTTTTAAACTGTGGAGAAGGGGCTTCGCTGAATTAATCAGCAAGAAATAAACAGTTGCACCCTATCAGGAAACTAAATGCCGTCCTGATAGGGCTAACTAATATCAGATTAAGCTTTTCAAAGCTTCAAACTTTTTAGATGCATCTTTTAATGCTTCTTCCGCTTCGCCTTTTTTACCTTCTTGAGCAAGTTTTCTAGCTGATTTCAGAGTATTGTTAGCTTTTGAACGTGCTATATCAACCTTATCATTAGCATTGATTTCTTTGCTTCCATCCGATGCCTCTTTGATAAGGTCAGCAAGTGCATCACCCTCTGTACCGCTATTCGCAGCGTCAATCGCAATTTTGATTTTACCGACTACCAAATCAATTGCCTCAGCAGGAGCATAGGTAATTCTGCCTTTGTCAGTTTCAGCCATTGCTGAAGTTGAAACAGCGCCCATAGAAGCCGCAATTAATAAAGATAGTAAAGCTTTTTTTAAGATATTCATATTGCACTCGACCTCAAGTCATTGTTATTTTTTAATTAAATAGGCTGGTTAACTATTGAAATATAATAGTCACATACCGGAAATAATTTTAACACATTTCGAAACTGTTCAACCATATGTGGAAGAGTGTTTTTAGTAAGGCTTAGTTGTCGAGTAACAAGTTAGTTAAATTGAAGTATGTTTTTGGCATAATTCAATTTAACTTTAATAACACATAGATGCCTTCGTTAATTAAGCGCAGTTCTTAGCCCACACGTTTATTGTGTCGCTTAATTAAAGTAATTTTTCTAGGCCCATGCTAGAATGCGATCAATGTGTATCTGGTTATTACGCATAAACACCAAAAATCTACCACTTCCATAAGGAAAAAGTTTAAATGACTTTATTGAAAAAATCAGCAATCGCTTTATTTATTGGCACTGCGTTTCTCGCAACGGCTCCTACTGCGATGGCAAAGCCCGCAGGAAAAATAGAAAACCAAACACCGGAAGGTGTTAAGGCTGCATTTGATGAAGCAATTGCAGCAGCCGAAGCAGCTGACGCGGCTTTGCAAGCATTGACTCCCGGCGCAAATAACGATGCTGTTTTAGAGCTAATGAAAGAAGCAAAACAAGCACTAAATCATATTGAGAGCGCTACCGTTAATAGAGAAAAGGAAAGAGCAAACGGTTTTCTTAAAGATGCTCGCGGGGCTTTAATCAAAGGTGATCTTACAGCATCAAAAGCCTCAATGACTGCGGCTGTTGAAAAGTTTAAAGAGCTTAAAAAAATATACCTTAGCTTCTAAGGCTATTTTTTAAGATTTATAAAAAGGGGGATTGACTCACCAATCCCCCTTTTTTATTGTCTACGCCTAGTCAATGCCACACACTCAATTTCAATTCCGATAGTTAAAGAAGTTAACAACATTTTTCGTTGCCCGGCATTTTGCACGAAGGTGTCAGCGGATAGTCAGTGATGTCGTCATTCCGAATGAGGCTCATGCAAAGCTGTTACAGCCCGAGCGATAAGTCGCTAAACCTTTTCTCACAGTGGTGGAAAATTCAGCGCGGACTTATTCGTCATCCCTTTTGACGTCGATAACCATTTCCCCTGCATCGTCCTCGGATAAGATAAACAAAATCGGTCTGCAACAAACCGAACAATCTTCATAATATTGCTGCGGCCCGGAACTCGTATCGACCAAGACATCCAGCGATTCGCCGCAATAAGGACAGACGATAATGATTTCATCAAGTTCATGCATGATTAGACCTTTTTAAGCAAAAAATCCAGCCAGGACATCGGCAGGATACGTTTAAGAAAAGCAAACAAATAAGTCGGAAAAGTCACGTAATAACGTATCTTAGGTCGCTTGGCTTCCAGTGCGTGGATAACTTTTTCGGCAACAGCTTGAGCGGGTAACGTAAATGGCGCTGCCGCGCCTTCTTTTTGCAAGCGCGCTTCCATGACTTTATAAGTTTCCTTATGGTAGCTGTGCGTTGGATCTATATTTTTCTTGTACAGAGCAAACGCATTTTTCCTGAAATCGCTCAGGATAGGCCCAGGTTCAATCAACGAAATATGGATATTAGTCCCTTGAAGTTCCAGACGTAAAGTATCGGCCAAGCCTTCCAGTGCGAATTTGCCGGCATTATAAGCGCCCCGATAAGTCATCGCGACAAATCCCAACACCGAACTGTTGTAAATAATCCGGCCGTGCCCCTGTCTACGCATCAACGGCAGGATCAAATTAGTCAACTCATGGGTGCCGAACAGATTGGTTTCAAACTGAAACCGGAGCAGGTCGCGGCTTAAATCCTCCACAGCGCCCGGCTGCCCAAAAGCGCCGTTGTTAAATAACGCGTCTATTTTTCCGTTAGTTAATTCAATCGCCAAAGCGACCGCTTGTTGAATGCTGTCAGTGTCGGCTAAATCCAGTTGGATTGCGGTAAAACCTTCCTGTTGCAGCCGGGACACGTCTTCAGGCTTTCTTGCCGATGCGATAACGTAATGACCGCGTTTTTTTAATTCAATCGCCGTAGCGTAACCAATGCCGCTGGAACAACCGGTGATTAAGATGGTTTTCGGTCGATTCATTGCCGCCATTACTCGGCCAAGTCCTGCTCGGTAAAATAGAAACTTTTTCCGCTGCTGCAATCGACCGAAAAGACCAATGCTTTCTTAGTGCTTTTACTGTGCAATTCGACAGCTTCAACGCGTGTGCATGATCCTGAAACCAAGGCTTTTTCCGCGGCTTGTCTTCTTAAGCGTTCAATATCAGGGAGTCTGGCTTGGTAATTTTTAAGCAAATCGGGTAATTGCTCGGGATCATAAGGCGGAATAGAAAACGCTGAAAACTTCTCAGGATTATTTTTTATAAGAAACTGATTTTTTGCACTTTCGCTCATCGCATCTTGTTTAAGCTGGGCTTGTTTCTTTAACAGCAGTTCCTGTTCAAGCTTTTCCGCTTGTTCTTTTTCAGCCACATCCTGGTTTTGTTTTTCTTGATCCGATGTGTCGGTAGAGCTTCCGGTTTTAACATTGATTTGTACGGTTTTATGTTCGGGATCGCAAGGCTTTGCTTGGTAATCCGTTTTACCGTTAACGTCGGTGCATTTATAAATTCCCGCAAAAGCGCCCACAGAAAAAAGACTTCCTAAAATAAACAGTGTAATTCTCATTTTTCCTCGGTTTTTCCAGCGTAAATTTCAGATTGGAGAGTATAGGGGATAAAGCAGGACAAACTCACTTAAACAAAAATATTTATTTTCAGTGACTTAAAAACTTAGACAAGCGGGGTTATTTATAAGCATTTGATTTATAAATTAAAATTATCAGATGGTGGCTATCCTACGATAAAACTCTTGGTCGCAAAATAATAGTAACAAATTAAAAGAATTTAAAACTATATTATTACTATTAGTTAAGTAAAAACCTGTTGATAAGTCTATTTTTATATATAAAATCAAAAACTTGATTAACTTAATAAAGTGCGGTTAAGACCCTCCGTATCTTGTGCGCGAGTTGTGGATAACTAAAGGCTTAGATTTATCCACAGCGTGATCCACAACTTATACCGAGTTATTTAACAGCTTTACTCTATGTCGCCTTGAGCCATATCTGTATAAAATAGGCGATCTTTCGTCGTGTGGATTAACTATCGTCATGCCAGAACAAAACAGCACTAAAAACACTGCCCAACCGGCCTTAAGGCGGTTACAAAATTATATCAATCAGGAAATTATCGGCCAGGATGTGCTGGTTGAAAGGATGTTGATCGGTTTGTTGGCTGATGGCCATATTTTGGTTGAAGGCGCTCCGGGCCTTGCCAAAACCAGAGCCATCAACGTGTTAAGCAAAGGCATACAAGGCGATTTTCACCGGGTACAGTTCACGCCCGATTTGTTGCCGGCCGATTTGACCGGTACTGAAATTTACCGTCCGCAACAAGGCAGCTTCGAATTCCAGAAAGGGCCTTTGTTCCATAACCTGATATTGGCCGATGAAATCAACCGGTCACCGGCAAAAGTCCAGGCGGCGTTATTGGAAGCCATGGCCGAACGGCAAATCACCGTAGGTCAGGCGACTTACCCCTTGCCGAAATTGTTTATGGTGATGGCGACGCAAAACCCTATCGAGCAGGAAGGCACTTATCCGTTGCCGGAAGCGCAGTTGGACCGGTTTTTACTGCATGTAAAAATCGATTATCCGAAAGCGGAACATGAAAAAAGCATTTTGCATTTGGCCAGAGCGGAAGCGCGTTCCGATTCGGTAAAAAAAGGCGATCATTACGAACCGATCGAACAAAAGACTTTGTTTGCGGCGCGCAATGAAGTGCTGGATTTACATATGGCGGAAAGCCTTGAAAACTATTTGCTGCAAATTATTCTGGCGACCCGTAACCCGGCGGCTTACGGGCAAGATTTGGCCGCTTGGCTGCAATACGGCGCCAGTCCCAGAGCCAGCATAGCGCTGGATCGTTGTTCCAGAGCCAAAGCCTGGCTGGCGCAACGCGATTTCGTCAGCCCCGAAGATATTCAGGAGATGGCTTTTGATGTGTTGCGGCATCGTTTGATCCTGTCTTACGAGGCCGAGGCGGAAGGCATTACCACCGATCATTTTATTAAACAATTGATTGCCCGAGTTGCGGTGCCTTGATGTTTTTTGCTAAACAGGCAGATCCGGTCAGCTCAACAGCCGACGAATTGGTTTCAGTGTCATTAAAGACGCTGGTCGATTTAGCCAAACCTGCGGCTGGATTAAACTTGAAACATTCCGCGATACGAGCCGGACAAAGCGGCGGTTACGTGTCCCGGTTTAAGGGCCGCGGCATGGAATTTGAAGAAGCCAGAATTTATCAAGCGGGCGATGACATACGCAGTATCGATTGGCGGGTTACCGCGCGCACCGATAAACCCCACACCAAGATGTTCCGCGAAGAACGGGAAAGGCCGGTATTCATCTCCCTGGATAACCGTCCGGCGATGCATTTTGCGACACGCGGCGTTTTTAAATCGGTATTGGCCGCCAAACTTGCCGGTTTGCTGGCGTGGGCGGCCCAACATCATGGCGACAGAATCGGCGGGCAGATATTCACCCACACCGGCTGCCGTGAATTAAAGCCGCAAAATGGCAAACATGCTGTATTGCGGCTTTTAAACGCGATCAGTAGCCCGGAAGGTTTTAATCGCGTAGAGCAAGCGACGATTACGCTGGAGCAAGTGTTGGCAAGGCTAATGCAACACGCCCGCCCCGGCAGCTTGGTTTATATCGTCAGTGATTTTCGCGGCGTTAACGACTCCGTTGAAAGCTATCTGGCGAAGCTGTCGCGGCATTGCGAGGTCGTGTTGATTTTTGTCTATGATCCGTTGGAAAGCCATTTGCCGGAAAAAGGCCGCTACCGTTTTATCGCGATGGATGGCGCCTCCGGAACAGGAGCTGAACGGGATGTGGTTATCGACACCTCTGATCGGCAACGGCTCTTAAACTACCACAGGCAGTTTGCCGAGCGGCAGGATCGATTGGCGCAAATAGCCAAAAAAATGGGCTTGGGCTTTATTCAATGCAGCACCACAGACGATCCGATACAACGTTTAAGATAGAATCATTAAACAACGCCACCCTACCCACCGGGAAACTTCATGCAAGCCATAGAATTTGAAGCACAACTTAACGAAGGTATTATCCATTTGCCGCGTGCCTATCGGCATTGGCATGAGGGTAAAAAAGTAAAAATTATTGTGCTAAGCGATGATGAAAATCAAGCCGATGCAGAAGGCAACGCTCTCTCTTGTCTAGATTTGATTCAGGCGGATGTCGGCGCTATCGTTAATGCCCCTGATGATTTATCGTCAAATCCGACGTATTTAAAAGGCTATGGTGAATGAAACAACAAGTGATTGTGGATACGGGAGTGTTGGTTGCCGTTATCAATAAAAATGACCATTATCATCAGTGGGCCATTCAACAGTTTGCCGATATTCAACCGCCCTTATTAACTTGCGAAGCGGTCATTTCCGAAGCTTGTTTTTTACTTAGACCCTATCAACAAGCTAATTTATTATTGCAATGGCTGGAAAAAGGGGTGTTATCGTTACCCTTTTGCTTGCAAGATGTAATGCACTATTGAAAAAATATAGCGATGTCCCTATGTCATTAGCGGATGGATGTCTTGTTCGGTTAGCTGAAAACTATCCCCAAAGCCTAATTCTAACAGTAGACAGTGATTTTAACGTTTATCGTAAAAACGGTACTCAGCTTATTCCGTGTATCTCCCCCCTATAACTTTTATGTCTCCCGTCGTACGGGATAACGCATAACAAGTACAAATGCTTAATAAACCGAAACCGAAACATGCAAGCCACCGAACTCCCGCTTAAAGACACACACCTACCCGAAGCCATAGGCTGGTGGCCTCCGGCTATCGGTTGGTGGATTTTGGCGGTATCGATTCCGCTGCTGGTTATTTTGCTGGTCTGGCTTTATAAAAAACTGACCCGTAAAACCGCGATTAAAACCGCCGACAAGCTACTGGCGCAGATCAAAACAGACCCAACGCGGGACAACTTTCAAAAATTATGCGACCTTTCGGTGTTGATCAGACGGGTCGCGATTAGCACATCGCCCCGTGCAAAAGCCGCCGGTTTAACCGGACGGCAATGGCTGGCGTTCCTCGACAATTCGCTAAAAGGCGCGCCGTTTAGCGAAGGCATCGGTCAATTGCTGGCCGAAGCGCCTTATCGAAAAACGCCGCCCACCGAAGCGGAAATTTCCCAATTAATCGATCTTTGCAAAGACTGGCTTAAATCCCAGAAAAAATCATGATTCACTTTGAATGGCCTTGGCTATTGGCCGCTTTACCCTTGCCTTTATTGGTCCGTTGGCTGCTTCCGGCGAAAATGCCGGTAGAACAGGCGGCATTAAAAGTCCCGTTTCTGGAGGATTTTTCCGAAGCCCAAACCCGAGCCGTCCCCCAAACCCAACAGTGGCGGTTATTGGCGGCGATTATTGCCTGGCTGTTATTGATCATCGCTTGCGCCCGGCCGCAATGGCTGGGCGAGCCGATTGAACAGGCGGTCAGCGGACGGGATTTAATGCTGGCGGTGGATTTGTCCGGCAGTATGGAAGAACAGGATTTTTTTATTAACAAGCGCCCTGTTGACCGACTGACCGCGGCCAAAGGGGTCGCCGCCGATTTTATCAACCGGCGTGTCGGCGATAGAGTGGGGCTTATTCTGTTCGGCACTCAGGCTTATCTGCAAACCCCTTTAACTTTTGACCGCAAAACGGTCATGACTTTATTGAACGAGGCGGTCATCGGCCTTGCCGGAGATAATACCGCGATAGGCGACGCGATCGGTTTGGCGGTCAAACGCCTTAAAGACGAGCAGGCCGACAGCCGGGTTTTGGTGCTGATGACGGATGGGGCCAACACCGCCGGTGAAGTCTCACCGTTAAAAGCCGCCGAATTGGCCGCCGCCAACCATTTGAAAATTTACACCGTCGGCATCGGCGCCGATGAAATGATCGTGCGCAGTTTTTTCGGCAACCGTAAAATCAATCCTTCGGTTGATTTGGATGAAAAAACCTTGATCAAGATTGCCGAAAGCACCGGCGGTCACTATTACCGGGCCAGAAATACCGATGAACTGAATAATATCTATATGAGACTGGACGAGCTGGAACCGGTTGAAAAAGACAAGCAATATTTCAGGCCGCGCAGCGAACTGTATTTTTGGCCGTTGTCGCCGGCATTAGCGTTGGCGGCGATTATTGCGTTATCCAAGGTGCGTTTATCATGACTATCGGCGATTTTCATTTTATCAGGCCGTACTGGCTGGCCGCGCTTATCCCTTATCTGGCGATTTTGGCTTTAATGCTCAGAAATAAGCCGGCTCAAGGCAATTGGTCGGCGGTGTGCGATGCGGCCCTGTTACCTTATCTATTGCAGAAAAAAACGCTTAAGCAAAATCGCCGACCGTTAACCGCAGCAGCCGTCGCCGCGTTACTGACGATTATTGCATTGGCCGGGCCGACTTGGCAGCACTTGCCGTCGCCGGTCTTTAGAAACGATTCGGCGTTGGTGATCGTGTTGGATTTGTCTGTTTCGATGGATGCGGCCGATATTAAACCCAGTCGCTTGATTATGGCGCGCTATAAAATCGCCGATATTTTAAAGCAGCGTAAAGACGGCCAAACCGCGTTGCTGGTTTATGCCGGCGACGCTTTTACGGTAACGCCGCTGACCGACGATACCGAGACTATAGACAGCCAGTTGTCGGCATTAAACACCGACATTATGCCGAGTCAAGGCAGTAACGCTGCATTGGCGCTGGAAAAAGCCGTGCAGCTGTTCAAACAGGCGGGGCTGCAAAAAGGCCAAATTTTGTTGGTCACCGACGGCGTTGATGGAGATAAAACCTTGGCGGCAGTAAAAGCGCTGGATCATTATCAGCTGTCGGTATTGGGCGTCGGAACCGATAACGGCGCACCGATCGCGTTACCCGAAGGCGGCTTCGTTAAAGATCAATTAGGCAATATTGTGGTGCCTAAATTAAATGTCGGCGAATTGGCCGAACTGGCGCAGGCAGGGAAGGGCGTCTATCAAACCTTAACGGCAAACGATACCGATATTCAGAACCTGCCGGCGACCCTCAATCAATCGGCGCAGCAACCCGGCCAAGCCAACAACAATTTGTTGCTGGATCAATGGGCGGATAAGGGCCCTTGGCTGTTGTTGCCGGTTTTGCCTTTAGCGGCGCTGATGTTCAGAAAAGGTCTGTTATGTTTTGCTTTATTGCTGATGCTGCCCTTGCCTAAAAACAGTTACGCGTTGGGTTGGCAGGATTTGTGGCAGAGCCCGGATCAACAAGCGCAACAGGCTTATAACAAACAGGATTTCGCCAAAGCGGCGGAGCAGTTTCAAAACCCGGATTGGAAAGCCGCGGCGTATTACAAGGCCGGCCAATATGATAAGGCTCTGGAAAATCTGAAAGACAGCAAGTCCGCTTACAATCAAGGCAATGCGTTGGCGCAGGCCGGTCAGCTGGAAGACGCTTTAAAAGCTTATGAACAAGCGCTGGCTGCTAATCCTAACGATAGCGACGCCAAATATAATAAGGAAATCGTAGAAAAAGCCCTGGACAAACAAAAACAGCAAAATCCGCAACAAGACAATAAACAACAGGAGGATTCTCAGCAAAGCAAGGAAGGTGACCAATCCGATCAACAAAAATCGGATCAAAATAAAACCGGGGAAAAGCCCGAACAAAAACCTGAGCAAAAGCAATCCGAGCAACAACAATCCCCGGAAAATCAACCGCAAAATAAAGCCGATGAAAAGAAACCGGAAGCCGAGCAAGCCGAACAGGATAAAGACGCAGCCAAGCAGCAAGGCAAAGAACAAGCGCCCGCCGACATCCAACCTTTGAATGAACAACAGCAAGCTAACGAGCAATGGTTGAAAAGAATACCCGACGATCCGGCCGGCTTATTAAAGCGTAAATTTAAATATCAATACGGACAGCGCGGCAACCCAACTCGTGGCGACGCCAACGATTGGTAGGCCATTCATATCTTTTATCCATTGTCAACATAGCTTCGCGCCCCCGCATATACCATAGCATCCTGCATACAGGATGTTTTCCAAAAACTTTTTACGCTATCTTTTATTTCAATATGCTATCTTTCCTATTACATATTTATTACGAGCGATCAAGATCCACCTGAAAAATTGTATTAAATACCATGAAACGCGGATGACTCGGATAAATATCTCCCAGGCTCCTGTGCTCATCTTTATACACGGCTGTCTCATCTCCAAGGGGATAGCGACAGCCACCTTATAGGGCGCATTGCGTCATCCCGGCCGGAATGACGGCCTCCCGTAGAGACGAGCGCCGGAACGATAGCGGACTTTGCGTCGCTATATTAATTTCGGGCTCTGTAACAACCGTAACGATGACCGGCATTCCGTAGCTGAAAAAATAAACCTTTAATATTAATCGGAAATTAGGTTTGCTCTTTCAAAAAAATAATATGATTCAATATCAACAGGACGCTAAGGGGGTACGGAATGTCAGGCATGAGATCGATAAAAACGCATTTAAGCTGTGTTCTCTTATTGTGCATTCTGCTGCCCACCGGCTTGATAGGCGTAACGGCATGTTGGTTTATATATAACAGTATCAGGGACAATCGCATTGAGGACGTAGGGCTGATAGCCGAAGCCCGTCATGAAGAACTGCGTATGCGCTTAGACAAGGATAACGAGCGCGGCAACGTCTTACTGGAAACCTTGATAGCGGCCTGCCGTTACAGCGACAACGGTGTTAATAGTTGCGTTCGACCTAAATTGGAACAGTTTGCCGCGATTAATCCTGCGGTCGGCTTTAGCTTCCATTCAGGAAGCGAAAGCGACCTTGCCGTAGGCGACAATGCGGTGAGTTTCGCTCAATTAAACCGGCCGTTCCAGCCCGGTCAGATAGCGGCAACTTCCAAACTAAACGGCGTTCCGTTGTTATCCATGGTCGCCGCCGATTCGGCATCGGGCTTTAGTTTACTGACAAGTTATTCCGGCAGGGAACTGCAAGATATTTTTATCAATGCTCCGGCATTAGGGCAATCGGGAGAAATCTTTCTGGCCGATAACGAGGGTTTTTTCATCACCAAGCCGCGCTATGCTTCGCAACAAGGCATTGCCAAAGCTATTTCAACTATACCGATGCGGCACTGTTTGCACAGGGAAAGCGGCGAAACACTCAATCTCGATTATCGAGACGCGGCCATCATCCATGGTTTTCGCTTCGTACCGGAAATCGGCGGCGGTTGCATCATGGCGCATGTCGATCAAGCAGAAGCTTTTGCGCCTTTTAGACAATGGCTTATGACCCTGAGCGCCGCGGTTTTCCTTTTTGCCGGTGGTGCTTGGTTAATCGCCGCGATGATCGGCCGGAGCATATCCAAACCGATTACCGCCTTGGCCGATATGGCGCGAGCCTTGTCTTTAGGTGATTTTAGTCAACGGGTTTGTTCGGCCAATTACCTTGAAATCGCCGAATTGAGCGGACTGTTCAATAACATGGCCGAACAATTGGACCATACCCTCAGTCGTTTAAAAAACTCCGAATACGAGCTGGAGCAGAACGTCATTGAGCGCACCGCCGAGCTTCATCAGCGACATCGAAAATATCATTCGGTCATTCAATGCACCGGCGAGGGTTTTTGGCAAGTAGACCGGGACGGCCGTTTACTCGAAGTCAATCCGGCATACGTCCGTGTTTCCGGATATTCCGAAGCGGAATTAATCGGTATGCGAATCAGCGATCTGGAAGCGGCGGAAACTCAGGAGAAAACGGCTGAGCATATCCGCAAGGTTATGCGCCATGGCTCGGATACTTTTGAAACCCAGCATCGCCGGAAAGACGGAAGCCTGTGGGATGTCGAGGTCAATGCCTCTTTTATCAGCGAAGACGGCGGCTATTTTGTCGGCTTTTTTAAAGACATTACCGAGCGCAAACGCATAGAAAACTCATTGGCTGAGTCGTATAACCTGCTGCAATCGGTCATTGAAACGGCGCCTGTGCGGATTTTCTGGAAGGACCGGGAGTCGCGTTATCTGGGTTGCAACAAGCTTTTCGCCAAAGATATTAAAGAGCAATTTTCCCAGGATGTGATTGGTAAGGACGACTTTCAGTTGGGCGTTGATGAGCACGCTGAACTGTATCGTTCCGATGACCTCTATGTCATGGAAGCAGGCTTGCCCAAACTCGATTATGAAGAATCCAGAATCGCTCCCAATGGCCGCCCGATTTGGTTGAAAGCCTCTAAAACTCCGTTGCGCAATGAAGCGGACGAAATCATCGGCGTTCTCGGCGTTTATACCGACATCACCGAAAGTAAACGGATAGAACAGGAACTGCGCATTGCCGCCACCGCTTTCGAGACCCTGGAAGGCATTACTATCACCGACGCCGACGAAGTTATCATCCGCGTCAATCGAGCATTCACCCAGATTACCGGCTATACCGCCGAAGAAGCTATCGGCAATAAACCGTCTATGCTGAAATCAGGGCGTCATGACCCGGAGTTTTATCGCAACATGCATTACGCCTTGCAACACGAGGGGCAATGGGAAGGCGAAATATGGGACCGCCATAAGGATGGCCATATCTATCCGAAATGGCTCGCGATAACCACGGTCAAGAATGACTGTGGCCGTATCACTCATTATGTGGGCAGCTTCACCGATATTTCCGAGCGCAAAGCGTCCGAAGAAAAAATCAAAAACCTCGCCTTCTACGATACCCTGACCCAGTTAGCCAACCGGCGCCTGTTGGCCGAACGTCTGGAACATGCTATCGCCGTGCAAACGCGCACAGGATCTTATGCCGCCTTGCTGTTTCTCGATCTGGATAATTTCAAGTTGCTAAACGACACCCAGGGGCATGGTGTCGGCGATGAACTGCTGATTAAAGTAGCGCTCCGCTTGAAAGGCTGTGTCCGGGAAACGGATGCGGTGGCGCGCTTGGGCGGCGATGAGTTTATCGTGCTGTTGGAAGAACTCGGCCAAGTGTGCGACAGCGCCGCCGTTCAGGCGAAAACCGTGGCCGAAAAGATTGTCTCGGCGTTGACGGAACCGTACAGTTTAAGCTGTGTCGTCTATAACTGTTCCAGCAGCATCGGTGTCGTACTGTTTTGCGATTCCGGCATAACCGCCGATGCCGTATTGGCGCAGGCGGATACGGCAATGTATGCGGCCAAAAAAGGCGGTAAGAATACCTACCGCTTTTTTGATCCGGCCATGCAGCAGGAATTGGAGCAACGGGCAAAATTTGAATCCGCGTTGCGCCAAGCCATCAGCAATGACCAACTCATGCTCTTCTATCAACCCCAGGTTGATGCGAATAAACAAATGACCGGCGTGGAAGCGCTGGTGCGCTGGCATCATCCCGAGCTGGGTTGGATTCTTCCGATTCAGTTTATTCCGTTGGCGGAAGAGACCGACATCATTCTGATTATCGGGCGTTGGGTGCTGGAAACCGCCTGCGCCCAACTCAAGGCATGGAGAAACCGACGCTGGACTCAAAACTTAAGTATTGCCGTGAACGTCAGCGCCAAGCAATTCTATCAACCCGGATTTGTCGAAGAGGTGCGCACTGTCATGGCGAAATACGCGATAGGACCTATGCAGCTTAAATTGGAATTGACCGAAAGCATGGTATTGAAAGAGATGGATGCCGCTATCGCCAAAATGCTTGAACTTAAATCCATCGGCGTGCTTTTAGCTATGGACGATTTCGGCACCGGTTACTCATCGCTGAGCTACCTGAAAAATTTACCTTTCGACCAAATTAAAATCGACAAAAGTTTCGTCGAAGGCATCAAGAAAAATAATAATGACGCCTTTATCGTACACAGTGTATTTACCCTGGGTAAGTTGATGGGGATAAATGTGGTGGCGGAAGGCGTGGAAAATATCGAACAGGATGAACTTCTAAAATCGTTGGGCTGCATCGCCTTTCAAGGTTATCTGTTCGGCAAACCGGTGCCGATTGAAGAATTGGAACGTCAGTTAAGAGAGCATCTGATCGAACTGATGCCGGATTCGGAAGGTTTTCAGCCCGATAAAGAAGGTTGAGCTTTTTATTTTTTCCATACATAGCCAAGTAATCGCTTTAGTACGTTATTTTGCCGTGGTTGCGCTCGATTATTTGATGCATTGGTCGCAGCAATGCCGCCCTTCTTGGCGGACTTAACCGCTTTCTTTTGCTTATCTTTGCTTTTGGCTAATTCGGCAATTTCCTCATCCAAACGCTGTGCAAAAGCTTCTAAAGTATCTCCGTCTTCATCTTCCTGAGTTTCTTCGGATTGTTGAATGTCCGTCGTTTTCTCAACTTCTTCGGGTTGTTGAATTTCCGCCGTTTTCTCAACTTCTTCGGGTTGCTGAATTTCCGCCGTTTTCTCAATTTCTTCGGGTTGTTCAATTTTCTTAACTTCGGTATTCTTGACTTTATTCTTTTTAGCCGCTACCGGACACCAGTTATTTAAAAAGGCAACGGCCAATTCTTTCGCTTCCGGTTTAATATCGTCGAGTTTTACTTGATCCCGCTTCAACGCCCTCGGCGATACACCCTGTTCAATGAGCGCCAAGCAATCGCTTCGCCATCGACGGGCTTTGGCTAATGAGTAAGCGGGATAGTTACCTAAGGTTACTATCATTTCCTTGTCGGCAAGTTTATAGCGCAATCGCCAAAATTTAGCGCCATCGGTTAGCACTTCAACAAATAGCCCACCGCCGTCCGGTTCCCGATAAGCCTTGTCTTTAGGTACCAAGCTCTGTAATTTAACTTTATTAGTAGCCATTGCAACTTCCACCGTTTTTGCTCATGAAACTTCAGCCTCATGAACGCATTAAAAAATCATGAGCGCATATCAATGAAAACAGGATGCGGCAACCACATGCTGTTTTTTACCCTCATGATGACAAATATATTTTTTAATAAGCATATATCCGGCGCGATTATAGGAGGAGTGGAACGGAATGTGCAAGTTACTGCGTTTTTGAATCTGTTTTTCGATGCTAATAGCGTTCAGTTTTTTAACGCTTACTCTGAGAAAATCCCATGCGGGTAAATTCGGCATGGATGCTTTTAATATTGGCTGGTTCCGGTACTCAGTCGATTTTATCTTGGCGGATTTACTCTGGGGCTAAACAATTTTCACTGACATATCAATATTGACTGAGTGCTAGGGGATATGTGGTGAGTTATAAGTACTTCCTTCTAACCGCACCGCCATCGTGCTTGGCTGTTGAATGTAAGAGTATTTGATACAGAGTGCGATATGACTGTTATTTGCCAATGCAAAAACTGGAAAATATTTTCCCCAGTAAATCATCGGAGCTGAATTTCCCGGTAATTTCCGCAAGGCTGTTTTGCGCTTGCTTTAGATCCTCCGCAACCAATTCTCCGGCCTGACTGCCTCTTAATTGGTCTAGGGCGCTTTCAACAAACTCACGGCCTTTGCTTAAGGCTTCCAGGTGCCGTCTTCGGGCGATGAACACGTTATCGGTCGCTTCGTTAAAACCAACGCTTTGTTTGAGGTGTTGCTTTAACAGTTCCAGGCCGTTGCCGGTCTTTATGGACAAATAAATTTGCGTCGCCGATTGCGTTTGTTTGATGTCCGGCTCCAAGCCCAACAGGTCTATTTTGTTATAGATGTGGGTGATGTTGCCGCCCGGCGGCAGGGTTGTTAAGACCGATTCTATTTCCGGCTCTCGGGCATCAATCAGCAATAGGATTTTATCAGCGTTTTTGATTTCCAGGTGCGCTCGGCGAATGCCTTCTTGTTCTATCGCATTGTCGCTTTCGCGAAGACCCGCGGTATCGATGATATGCAATGGCATGCCGTCCAGTTGGATGCGTTCTTTTAATACGTCGCGCGTGGTCCCGGCGATGTCGGTAACGATGGCGGCTTCATGTCCGGCCAGTGCATTCAGTAGACTGGATTTTCCGGCGTTGGGTTTTCCGGCCAATACGACGGTCATGCCGTCGCGCAGCAAGCGCCCTTGTTGCGCTGTTTGTTGGATGTGTTCAAGGCGGCGGAGTAGGGTGACGATCCGGTTTTCGACGACGCCGTCGGTCAGAAAATCGATTTCTTCATCGACAAAATCGATAGCGGCTTCGACGTAAGTTCTGAGTTCGGTCAGTTCTTCGACCAGTTCGTTGACCTGTTCCGAAAAAACGCCCTGCATGGATTTTTGCGCGGAGCGCACCGATTGTTCGGTGCTGCTTTCGATCAAGTCGGCGACGGCTTCGGCCTGGGCTAAATCAAGTTTGCCGTTTAAAAAGGCGCGTTCGGTAAATTCGCCGGGATTGGCTAAGCGTGCGCCTAACGATAAAACCCGCCGGAGCAGCATATCCAACACCACAGAACCGCCGTGGCCTTGAAGTTCGAGGATGTCTTCGCCGGTGTAGGAGGCCGGCGATGGGAAATACAGGGCGATGCCGGAATCGATTACTGAGCCGTCGTTGTCGATAAAAGACGAATACTGGGCCAGTCGGGGAGTTAGTAAGGCGTGTATGTCGCAAGCTTGGCGACGAATGAGATGTTTGGCGATTTCGGGAACTAACGTTCCCGAAATGCGGATGATGCCGACACCGCCATTTCCCGGCGGTGTCGCAATCGCGGCAATGGTGTCTCGGTTTTCAATAGCCATTGCATCCCAAGTTATGCGGTTTTAGCGATTTGCTTGGTGATATACGACTGTTGAATGATAGACAGGGTGTTGTTGACTACCCAGTATAAAACCAAACCGGCCGGGAAAAACAGGAAGAAGATGGTAAACACGATGGGGAACATCTTCATGACTTTAGCCTGAATCGGATCGATTGGCGCAGGGTTTAAGCTTTGCTGAATTTTCATGGTGATGCCCATGATGACCGGCAGCACATAAAACGGGTCTTGAATCGACAAGTCCTGTATCCATAACATGAACGGCGCTTGACGGAACTCGACGGTCTCGCTCAATACCCAGTATAAACACATGAATACCGGGATTTGCACCAAGATCGGTAAACAGCCGCCCAAGGGGTTGACTTGTTCTTTTTTATACAAGGCCATCATTTCGGTATTAAAACGCGGTCTGTCATCGGCAAAACGTTCTTGCAGTTCTTTAAGACGCGGCTGAATTTTGCGCATTTTAGCCATTGATTTATAGCTGGATTGCGACAAGGGGAAAAACAGCAATTTAATGCACAAGGTCACGCCGATAATAGCGACGCCCCAATTACCGGCTGCATCGTGAATCTGGTTCAGTAACCAATAAATGGGCTTGCCGATAAAGGTTAAAAAGCTGTAATCAACAGTCAGCTCCAAACCGGGCGCTATTTTTTCCATCATCGGCTGGACTTTAGGACCGGCGAATAATTGCGCGACAAACTGGGCATCCGAATTGGCGTTAACGGTAACCGCCGGCGAATATGTGCCGATCACGTAATGGTCTTCATTTAGCGTCTTGGTGTAGAAATGGTTTTCCTGGTCGGCGGGCGGAATCCAGGCCGAGGCAAAATAATGTTGAATCAATGCGGTCCAGCCGCCTTTGGTTGCAACATCCAGATTTTCGTCGGCCATGTCGTCATAGCTGATTTTTTGGTATTTATTTTTTTCGGTGTAAATAACACCGCCGGCATAGGCTCTCATGCCGCCGGTCAGCATGCCTCCGGCATTGCTGCTCGAATCCGGAACTCTAAGCAGCTGGCTGTATTGTCTGCCGGACCAAGGTTTGGCTGATTCGTTTTTGACTTTTTGTTCCAGTGTGATTTCGTAACTGCCGCGTTTGAAGGTGAATAATTTGGTAATGCTCAGACCGTTATTGTCGGTCCATGTCAGAGGCACGGTTAAGCTGTCTTGTCCGGGCTGTAGAGCGTAGTTGTCCTGTTCGTTTTTAAAGACGGTGTGATGATTCGGCGCCGTTGCAAAACCGCTGTCGGCAATCAAACCGCTTTGGGCGACAAACAGCTTTTCCGGGTTGCTGTCGAATAAGCGTACCGGAGCGGTATTTTTTTCCGATACAGACAAACTGATCAAAGCCCGTAATTTATCTACGACAGTATTGGATTTTTCTACCGGATAGTTCAGTAAATCCATATTTTGAACGGTGCCGCCTTTCAGATCGATTTGAAGCGAAAGCACATCGGTTTTAACGGTGATGATGTTGGCGGATGATACGGTTGCCAAAGGAACGGCCGCGGTGTTGGGCTCTTCTTCTGTCTGGGCCGCTGCGCCGGTAGCGGAAGGTAAATCCGCTTTAGTATTGGCGGCTACCGGGTCGACGATAGCGGCAACTTCGGGTTTCGGGCCATAATCCAGTTGCCAAGCTTGTTGCAACATAAAAACAAGCATTGCAAAAGTAACGATCAGTACAAATCTTATATTATCCATTCTTATTACCAAATTTTTCCGGAACGGGATCAATGCCACCTTGATGAAACGGATGGCATCTTAATAATCTTCTGAGGGTGAGATAAGAGCCGATAATGGCTCCATGGAGCTGAAGAGCTTCCAGAGAATAACTTGAACAGCTTGGATAGAAGCGACAACGGTTTCCAAGCAGAGGACTAATAAAGTATTTATAGAACTTTATAATTGCTATGAGCATGAATCGCATCGGGATACCAACTTAAGCCAATGCCTTTCCAATGATTTTCTTAATAAATCCAACGGAGCATCTACGGCTTCTCTACGAGCCAAAACAACAATATCAATATTCCCCAAATTATGTTGTTTTATTCTAAAGTTTTCCCGGACAGTTCGTTTAATCACATTCCTTTGCACTGCCTTTCTTATATTTTTTTTAGCAATTGCCAAGCCCAGCCGCGGATGATCGAAATCGTTTCTGATGGCTAACAGGGTAAAATATTGGTCGCTTGATTTTACAGGCTTAGCAAAAACCTTTTTATATTCAGCCGGTTTTTTTAACCGTAACTGCGGGGGGAAACTAAAAACTTCTTCAGCCACCAACCGTCAACTAAACAGTTAACTGGGCGCGACCTTTTGCTCTGCGAGCGTTGATAACTCTACGGCCGCCGACTGTTGCCATTCTGGCACGGAAACCGTGGGTTCTTACGCGTTTGATTTTACTGGGTTGGTATGTTCTTTTCATTTTACTTAAGGCCTGATCGGATGAGTGTTAACAAAAACAGATAAAAAAGACAGCGGATGATAAAATAAACCACTAAGCGTGTCAATTCCGTAGCGCAATGTTTTATTACTGTAGAGTGATAAAAAATCAAAATACCCTGTTAATTCTACTCAACTTTTTACTATTTCAATGAGCTTAATTTGGAACAACTGTCTTTCTAAACTTGAAAACGAAATTTCAGGTTCTGACTTCAGTACATGGATAAGGCCGCTTCAGGCCGTGGAAAGCGATGGCCAGATAAAATTATTAGCGCCCAATCGATTTGTCCTGGACTGGGTTAAATTGAAGAAACCATTCATGAATTTTCCAACGGAACATTAAATTTAAGTCTGGAAATCGGTTCTAAAAATTCGTCCGTGGTTGCTGCGACAAAAATAGCCAAGCCTGCCGGAACTCAAAAAGCGACGCCCAACTTCTTAAATAAAGCATTTACCTTCGATAATTTTGTTGAAGGCAAATCCAACCAGCTGGCAAGAGCCGCTTCGGTCCAAGTTTCCGAGAACATCGGCAAGGCTTACAACCCCCTGTTGATTTACGGCAGCTCAGGTTTAGGTAAAACTCATTTGATGCATGCCGTTGGGAATGCGGTTTTGCAAAAAAACGCTTCGGCGACGGTGGTTTATTTGCATTCTGAAAAATTCGTTCAGGATATGGTTAAAGCATTGCAGCAAAATTCGATCAATGCGTTTAAAGAATTTTATCGCGGCGTTGATGTGCTGTTAATTGACGATATTCAATTTTTTGCCGGCAAAGAGCGCTCCCAGGAAGAATTTTTTCATACCTTCAACACACTGTTGGAAAAGAAGCATCAGGTGATTTTAACCTGCGACAAATATCCCAAAGAAATCATAGGGCTTGAAGACCGTTTAAAATCCCGGTTCGGCTGGGGACTTCCTGTACTGATAGAACCGCCCGATATGGAAACCAGGGCCGCTATTTTAATGAAGAAAGCGGCGATGGTTAATATTGAACTGGCTCAGGACGTAGCGTTTTTTATCGCCAAGCGAATTCCTTCCAACGTCCGGGATTTGGAAGGCGCTTTAAGACGGGTCATTGCCAACGCGCAGTTTACCGGTCGCGACATCACCATCGACTTTACCAAAGAAGCGCTGCATGACTTGATTTCCCTGCAAGATAAATTGGTTAATATCGACAATATCCAGAAAACGGTTGCCGAGTATTTTAAAATTCGAGTCGCCGATTTATCTTCCAAAAACAGGAAGCAATCCATTACAAGGCCGCGGCAAATGGCTATGTGCTTGGCTAGAGAGCTGACATCGCACAGCTTTCCCGAAATCGGCGACGCCTTTGGCGGACGCGATCACACCACGGTCATGAATGCCTGTAAGCGCATTGCCGAATTAAAAGAAGCGGATAACAAGATTGCGGAGGACTACTCCAACCTGTTGAGAACTCTGTCGCATTAACCGTGAACAAGCTGTGGATAAAGTGTATATTTGCCGACGGCTGTTATTTATCCACAAGCGCCGCACTTTGCAGCAGCACCTTTAACCACACTTTTTATAACAACCCAGCTAATTGATTATTAAGGATAAAAAACTGTTTTCAACAGTTTCCTTTTAAGCTAATAGTAATAATTAAAAATAGTCTTTTATGAAATTTATTATTAATAGAGAAGAAATCCTGGCTCCTTTGCAGCAAATCGTCAGTGTGATAGAAAAAAGGCAAACCATGCCGATTCTGTCCAATGTTCTGATGGTCATTGAGGACAATCAACTGATTTTAACCGGCACCGATTTGGAAATTCAGATCATTGCCAAAATCAATATCTCGCCCACCATGCCGGGTTCGATTACGGTACCGGCCAGAAAGTTTTTGGATATTTGCAGACTGCTGCCTAACGGTGCGGAAATTAAATTCGAGGTACAGGAAGACAAGGTAAAAATCGCCTCCAGTCGCAGCCGGTTTTCTTTGAGCTGTTTGCCTGCCGATAATTATCCGGAATTTGCCGAATCGGAATTAGAGAACCATCTTTTCATCAATGCCGGCAAATTTAAAAAAGCGTTGGATAAAACGGTATTTTGCATGGCTAACCAGGATGTTCGCTATTATTTGAACGGTTTGTTGTTTAACGTTTCTAACAGTAAATTGAAATTGGTTGCTTCGGATGGGCACCGGTTGTCGATTTATGAAGATAATCTGGAGCAGGCGACCGGTTTCGAGGCCAGAATAATTCTGCCCAGAAAGGGGGTTCTTGAATTGAGTCGGCTACTCGATGATCCCGAAGCCGAACTGAAAGTTGAGTTTTCCAGCAACAACATCAGAATTTTTATCAAGAACCTGATTTTCTCGGCGAAACTGGTCGATTCAAAATATCCTGATTTCGGCAAAGTTTTTCAGCAAGAATTTTTTAACCAAATTCATATTCAAAAACAGGTATTAAAAGATGCGCTGACGCGTGTGGCTATTTTATCGAATGAAAAATTTAAAGGCGTGACTTTCGATATTAACCCGGAGAGCATGAAAATCAGTACGCATAACCCGGAGCATGACGAGGCGGAAGAAGAATTGATCATTGAATACATCGGCGAGCCTTTATCGATTGCTTTTAATGCTCAGTATTTGTTGGATGCGGTTTCGAATTTGGATTCCGAGCTTGCGGTTTTGACCATTGCCAGCAACGCCAGCAGTTGTTTTATTGATGAACCCGGTGAGTGTGGGTATAAGTTTATCGTTATGCCCATGAGACTGTAACAGTGCCATAATGAGTTTGTTGAAGCTGGATATTTATGCGGTTAGAAATATCCAAAAAGAATCCATCATCCCTTCTCCAACGATCAATCTGATTGTTGGAGAAAACGCCAGCGGCAAAAGTGCTCTTCTCGAAGCGATTTTTATTTTGGGACGCACCCAATCCTTTCGTTGTTCGACGATCAAATCGGCTATTAATTTCAGCCAAAATCACCTGGTTGTGTCCGCACAAACCGTGCAGGCAAATGGCCGACATCTGCATTTAGGCATACAGCTGGATGGTAAGAACATTGAAATCCACATCAATCAGCAGGCCAAGCAAAAACGCTCGGATTTAGCCTACGCCTTGCCGTTGCAACTTATTCATCCCAAGAGTTACGAATTATTGGATGGAGGCTCGCAACTCAGAAGGGAGTTTTTGGATTGGGGCGTTTTTAATAGCGACGAAAATTTTTTACCGGTCTGGCGCAAGTTTAAAAAAGCCTTATCTCAACGCAACGCCTTGTTAAAAACAAGACAGCTTGAACAAATCAATGTTTGGAATAAAGAACTGGTTTATTACGGTACAATAGTCGACAGCTACCGTCAGCACTATGTGCAAAAACTCAAGCCTGTGTTCATCGAGATTATCGCCAGATTTCTCGCTCTTGACGGAATCGATCTAAAGCTGGTGTCCGGCTGGAATGTAGCAAAAGAATTTAGCCAAGTTTTGATTGAAGATCAGGACAAAGACTTACGCTATGGTTTTACCCACAGCGGCCCTCATCGCGGAGATTTTCAATTATTAGTCAATAACCGCTTAGCAAAGGACTTTGTTTCACGCGGTCAATTAAAACTATTGGTTATGAGTTTGAAATTGGCGCAAGTGCAATTGCTTGCCAATGAGCATAACCAGACCGGTTGCATCTTGATTGATGATTTCGCGGCAGAACTTGATGTCACCAACCGGGCTAAATTATTGCGCTATTTGTCGGACATGGCCTGTCAGGTCTTTATAACAGCTACCGAAGAACAAGATTTTGGCGATTTAAGCCAGATAAAAAATTATAAAATGTTCCACGTGGAACAAGGCACCATAAAACCCGCGTAATGTTTCACGTGGAACATTCGCAACCAATAGGAAAAAAATAAACATGAGTAAGCCCAGTGACCAAGTTGTAGAAACGTCTGCGCCTGAATACGACAGCACCAATATTCAAGTATTAAAAGGGCTGGATGCCGTAAGAAAACGACCGGGCATGTATATCGGCGATACGGATGACGGTTCCGGTTTACATCACATGGTTTTTGAAGTCGTCGATAATTCGATTGACGAGGCGCTGGCGGGTTATTGCAAAGAAGTACGAGTCATCATTCATAGCAACGGTTCAGTATCCGTTTCTGACGATGGCCGGGGCATTCCTGTCGATATTCATAAGGAAGAGGGCAGATCGGCGGCGGAAGTTATTATGACCGTACTGCATGCCGGCGGTAAGTTTGACGATAACGCCTATAAGGTAAGCGGCGGTCTGCATGGTGTGGGGGTGTCGGTGGTGAATGCCTTATCCGAAGAATTAAATCTTGAAGTTCGTAAAAACGGACAGCTGTATAAACAACAATACCGTATGGGCAATCCGGTTGCTCCGCTAGCCCCAGTAGGTCCTGCCGAAGGCTCCGGCACGTTGATAAATTTCAAGCCCAGCACGGAAACCTTTACCGATGTCGAGTTTCACTACGACATTCTGGCAAAAAGACTCAGAGAATTATCCTTCCTGAATTCCGGTGTACGTATCAGTCTGGAAGACGAGCGTACCGACAGGCAAGATGTCTTCGAATTCGAAGGCGGCATAGGCGCATTCGTTGTGCATCTGAATAAAAACAAAACCCCGCTATTTCCGGAAGTCTTCCATTTTATAGCGGAAAAAGAAGGCGTTACCGTTGAAGTGGCGATGCAGTGGAACGATTCCTATCAGGAAAATGTATTTTGCTACACCAACAATATCCCGCAACGTGACGGCGGCAGCCACTTGGCCGGTTTCAGGGGCGCTTTAACCCGAACCATCAACCAATACATCGAATCCAGCGGTTTGGCCAAAAAAGAAAAAGTACAAACCACCGGCGATGACGCCCGAGAAGGTTTAACTGCGGTGCTGTCGGTTAAAGTGCCCGATCCGAAATTTTCCTCGCAAACCAAAGACAAGCTGGTGTCTTCGGAAGTCAAGCCCTTGGTCGAATCGACGATGAATGAAAAACTTCAGGAATTCTTGCTGGAAAAACCGCAAATAGCCAAAGCCATCGTCGGCAAGATTGTCGAGGCCGCCCGCGCCCGAGAAGCCGCTCGTAAAGCGCGCGATTTAACCCGTCGTAAAACTACGCTGGATATTGCCGGATTGCCGGGCAAACTGGCCGATTGCCAGGAAAAAGATCCCGCTTTATCCGAACTGTTCTTGGTGGAAGGGGATTCCGCGGGCGGATCGGCCAAGCAGGGCAGGGACCGTCGCACCCAAGCCATCCTACCGTTAAAAGGGAAAATTCTTAACGTAGAAAAAGCGCGCTTCGACAAAATGATTTCCTCGGAAGAAGTCGGGACCTTGATTACCGCCTTAGGCTGCGGCATCGGTAAGGACGAATACAACTTAGCTAAGCTGCGTTACCACCGCATTATCATCATGACCGATGCGGATGTGGATGGATCGCACATCAGAACCTTGCTGCTGACCTTCTTTTACCGTCAATTGCCCGAAATCGTCGAAAAGGGTTATATCTATATTGCCCAGCCGCCGTTGTACAAAGTTAAAAAAGGCAAGCAAGAACATTACGTCAAAGACGATAATCAATTGAATGAATACCTGATTCAGCTGGCCTTGGATAAAGCCCAACTGTTTACCGATGTATCCGCGCCGCCGATTCAAGGGCAGGGCTTGGAAAAACTGGCTAAATTATTCACCGACGTAGACAGCGTCAATAAGCGCCTGTCCAGACGTTACGATGAAGTTTTTCTGGAACAGTTTGCCTATATGAGCGTAATCAACGACGAACTCAAGCAAGATCAGCAAAAGCTTAGCGCGTGGTTTGCCGATATGGAGCAACGCTTAACCGACTGTGACAGCAAGGCGGTTTTCACCGTTGAACTGGACTACAAATCAAGCAATGACTTTTCCGTGGTGATTAATAAGCGCTTGCATGCGATCACTAAAACCTTTGTGTTGCCGTCGACTTTTTTTAACGGCAAGGACTATCAAAAAATCGCGCAATACGCACAAGACACCGCAGGCATGTTTAACGAAGGCTCATTTATGCAAATGGGCGAAAGACAGCAGCCCGTCAGCAACTTTAAACAGGCTTTCGAGTGGATGATGAAGGAAATTAAAAAAGGCCAGCATATCCAGCGTTACAAAGGCTTAGGAGAAATGAACCCGGAACAACTCTGGGAAACCACGTTGGACGCCAATAACCGGCGCTTGCTGCAAGTCAGAATCGAAGATGTGATTGCGGCCGATGAAATCTTCACGACATTAATGGGCGATGTTGTAGAGCCGCGTAGGGACTTCATCGTTAAAAATGCTTTGGATGTCACTAATCTGGACGTGTAATTTTATCGTGTTGTCGAATGACACTGTTAGTATCCAAACTGGCAAGTGAGAGTGTCAAAGTGTCGATATAGAATGCAACAGATAGCTAGTCCTCGTATTCCGGTTTTGCGTTACGTAAAGTAGGGTATGTGGAATGATCGAGAGTACCGGGTTAACGATGGCGTAACCCGACAAAAGCCCATCTTTTATCGGGTGTGTCGAATTATAGAGTCCGAAGTGAATAAAGCGACATCGTTCCCACGCTCCGGCGCTCGTCGTTATACACAAGTGTCCGAGTAACACTGTTATCCCTGCCGGAATGACGTGCTTTTATAGATTTGTGTATCAAGACGAGCGCCGAAGCGTGGGAACGATAGCAGGCCCTCTCCATATTTTGCGTCGCTATATTATCCGGGCTCTATATATCGATCTACAAACTCGCTGTTAACGCACGATTAAGTTGGATTCCGGGCGGGGTGTGGCCGGTTAATTATGTTATACAAGGACTAATAAAGATTCACCACGAAGGACACGAAGTTTTCAATATATCGAGTTTAAACAATTATTTTTTCCTTCGTGCCTTCGTGGTGAATAACCCATTTTGATAATACTTTCACAGTCTACGCGTGGGAACGATAAATGTCAGAATGCCTCAGTTTTATCAGTTGGAACTTTAATCATGGCGGATAATAACTCACAGATTGTTTATGTACTCACCAATCCTGCAATGGAAGGGTTGATAAAGATCGGAAAAACAAATCAATTAGATGTTGAGGAGCGTATGAAGCAGCTTTATGGTTCCGGCGTTCCGGTTCCATTTGACTGTGCGTTCGCCTGTCAAGTAAAAGATGCAACGGAAGTGGAAAAAGCCCTACATTTTGCTTTTGGCAAGGACCGCATAAATCCAAATAGAGAGTTTTTTAAACTCGAAGCCGAAAGGGTCATTGCTATCTTAAAACTCTTAAAAGTCGATGACATCACGGTTGAATTCGAAAAACAACTTGAAGCCAACATGGATGCTGTTGATAAGCAATCTTCGCTGAACTTTAAACGCATAAAACGGCCTAGAATGAATTTTTATGAACTCGGCATTGCCAATGGTTCTGTTCTTATTTCAAAAGATGGGCAGGTAGAAATAACCGTAGTGGAAGAGAAAAAAGTGAATTTTGACGGCACCATTTGCTCGCTCAGCGCCGCAACAAGAAAACTTTTAAATTTGCCTAAAGATTATCCGCTTCAACCATCGCCCTATTGGACATTCAATGGACGAACCGTTAAAGATCTCTACGAGGAATTTCACAATGAAATAGAAGATATTTAACTCCTCGCGTTTAAAAACATCGGACAAAATAATGCGGGCTGTCTAATATCTCAACTATATTAATGACTTGGATGTATTTATGACACGTTTTAATCTTGCCTTGCGATTGTTATGGCGCGACAGCCGTTCCGGCGAGTTAACCATCCTGATACTGGCTTTGATCATAGCGGTTACCAGCTCGACCGCCATAGCGCTGTTTGCAGACCGCCTGCAACGCACGATGACGACTCAGGCGGCGGAATTTCTGGCGGCGGACTTGGTGATCTCAAGCTCCGGCACTGTTCCGGCCGAATGGCCGGTCAAGGCTGCCGAACTTAATCTGGCGCAAGCGCAAACGGTTGAGTTCTCCAGCGTGTTGATTGAGCATGACGAACTGTTGTTGGCAGGCATTAAAGCGGTCAGTTCGGCTTACCCGTTACGTGGTTTTTTAAAAACCACTGCCTTGGATTACAGCACCGAAACCGTCGAACATTCAGGCCCGAAACCCGGAACCGCCTGGGTTGATAAACGCATTCTGTCGGCGCTTAAGCTTAATTTGGGCGATACCTTACAGGTCGGAGAAAAGCCGCTCACCGTCAGCCATATTCTTACTTACGAACCCGACAAGCGCGGCGATTTTTACAGCTTTTCGCCGCGCGTGATGATCAATGCCGACGACTTGCCCGCTACCGGCGTTATCCAGCCGGGCAGTCGGGTGCATTATTTCTTTCAATTCAGCGGCGAAAGCCAAAACTTAAACGCCTTCAAGCGCTGGCTCAAACCGCAATTGAATCCCTCCCAGCGCATCATGGATATACATGAAGACCGCCCGGAGCTGGGTTCGGCGCTGGAACGCGCGGAACGTTATCTGGGTTTATCCAGCATTATCGTCATTTTGATTTCCGGCGTGGCGATTGCGATGGCGACCCGGCGCTATACCGAGCGGCATTTTAACGCGACCGCGATATTGCGTTGCCTGGGTTGCAAACAGAACGAAATACTCTGGCTTTACGGCAGCCAGTTTGTGGTGTTGGGTTTATTGGCCAGCACTATAGGTTGCCTGTTGGGCTGGTTTGCGCAGCAAGCGCTGTTTCAGTTATTAAGATCGTTGTTGCCGCAGCAAGTCGCCGATCCCGGTGTGTTGGCGGTTTTTTTCGGTTTTATCATCGGCATGGCGGTGTTGTTGGGTTTTGCGTTGCCGCCGTTATTGCGCCTTAAGCAAGTTTCGCCGTTACGGGTGTTGCGCCGGGAATTGGAGCCTTTGCCCAGCAGCGCATGGCTGATTTACGGTTTGGCTATCGGCATTGTCGGCGTTTTAATCTGGCGCTATACCGACGATCTCAAAATGACTGCTGTCATTATCGGTGTGGGCCTGGCCGCTTTGTTGCTGCTCGGTTTGCTGGTTTATGCGTTGCTGCGCTTTAGCCGGAGATTGTTACCGCATCTTGGCCTGACTTGGCGTTTCGGTTTACAGGGCTTGTTAAAAAACAGCCGGGCCAGCGTCAGCCAAATACTGGCTTTTTCGATTACGCTGGTGGCGATGGTGCTGAGTTTTAGCGTGCGCACCGACTTACTTGAGGATTGGCGCAAACAGTTACCCGAAAATGCGCCCAATTATTTCGCGTTAAATATTTTTCCCGAGCAACAACAAGGTTTCCAGCAAGACCTGCAACAACAAAAAATCGACAGCGCCCGGTTTTATCCGGTGATCAGAGGGCGTCTGGTAGCCATCAATAATACCCCGGTGCAACACATCGTCAGTAAGGATTCCCAAGGCGAAAACGCCACGCGTCGGGAACTCAGCCTGACTTGGAGCCAAGCGTTGCCTGAGGATAATAAAATCACCGCCGGAAGCTGGTGGAACGATGCCCAAGCCGGTCAGGTTTCGGTCGAGCAAAAACTGGCCCAAAGCCTGAAAATCAAACTGGGCGATCAATTAGCCTTTACCGTCGGCAGTCAGCAATTTAACGCCACCGTCAGCAGCATCCGCGAACTGCGTTGGGATACCATGAAGCCGAATTTTTACATGATTTTTTCGCCCGCTACGCTGGACGCTTTTCCCAGTACTTTTCTCACCAGCTTTTATTTGCCGGAGAGCCAAAAGGATTTTTTGAACGGGTTGCTAAAAAAATATCCCAGCACTACCTTGTTGGAAGTCGATTTAATCTTGCGCCAATTTAAAACCATACTGAACCAATTGACCGAGGCGATTAATTATCTGCTGTATTTTGCGTTGATGGCCGGATTCACGGTGTTGTTCGCCGCCGTTTATGCAACCTTGGACAGCCGCATCCATGAAGGTGCGTTGATGCGGACGCTGGGCGCCAAGAGGGCGTTTTTAACTCAAAGCCATATTATCGAGTTCAGCCTGCTCGGGCTGATTTCCGGTGTGCTGGCGGTGCTTATCTCGGAAGTCATGCTCTACGCTTTATACACTTACGTGATGCATATGGAATTTCGCGTTAATGTTTATTTATGGCTTTATGTGCCGTTAATCGGCGCTTTATTGGTCGGCTTGGCCGGATGCTGGGGCGTGCGAAGCGTGGTTAATAAATCTCCGCTTCAAGTGTTACGAGAGTTGTAGCGCTAAAAATCCGCCGATACCATGCACAGTTAATATTTTGTTGGCTGAGAAAGCGATACTAAAGCGGTCGCTAAACCGATAACTGATTTTTTTCACTATATTTCAGTATAATAGCGTCGTTGCGTTCATGTTTTATTCCTAAGCAATGAACAATTCTGAAAAAACAACTTTACCAGAGGTAATCAATATGAAAAAGCTAATAACCGGTTTCGTTTTTACAGGCGGCCTATTGCTTTCGGCTTGCGCCAGTCAAACCGGGTGGACGCCAACTGTCGACCCGTATAATGACCGTAATGCCGGTCGCATCAATCAAGATATGGCCGAATGCAAACAACTTGCCGGTAATGCCGGTAGCACGGTAAAGGAAAGCGCTATCGGTGCGGGCGTAGGCGGCTTAATCGGTGCAGCCGGCGGCGCGGCTTTAGGCGCAATCACCGGAAGTCCGGGAACCGGTGCGGCAATAGGTGCGGCGGCCGGCGGTATCGGCGGCGGCGCTAAGCAAGGTATGGACTCTGAATCCCAATACAAGCGGGCTTATACCAACTGCATGAGAGGACGCGGACACAATATTGTTAACTGATTTAATGCTGACTATAAACTGATTTTGATAAGATTTCCCAGCTGTAGGTTACGCTGTGCGTAGCCTAGTGTGCCCAGCATGGGCTAAAACTCGTTATCTGAAAGGAGATAACCGGAAGTAGTAACGACAACCGTAGCGACAACGCAAGGGGGAAGCCGCGAGGCCAACCTGAAAGAAGCGTACAGCGAATGCACGACCGTAGG
>JAPLRU010000002.1 GCA_026399025.1 Methylobacter sp. | reverse complement strand
GTTGAAATGGTTATGCCGGGCGATAATATTTCAGTAAAGGTAAAGCTGATTTCACCGATTGCTATGGATGATGGCTTGCGTTTTGCAATTCGTGAAGGTGGTCGTACAGTAGGTGCGGGTGTCGTTGCGTCAATACTTGAATAATAAAATTATTTAGTATAATATAATAACTTATGTAAAGTTTGTCTGAATAGGTCAGTAGTTCAATTGGTAGAATAGCGGTCTCCAAAACCGCGGGTTGGGGGTTCGAGACCCTCCTGGCCTGCCATTCAGATTAAAGCATATCAAATCTATTTTTCATAGTAAATATCATATGAATACTCAAGTAGAAGCAAGCACATCAGTATTTGATGTCGTTAAGCAAGTATTTTCTGTCGTCTTTGTGGTTGCTGGTGTGGCTGCGTTCTATTATTTCTCAGAAGTTTCAGTTTTGTATAGAGTGCTCGGTTTGATGTTTGTGGTTCTTGTTGTGGCTGGTATCACGCTTACTACGGATATGGGACGTACTGTCTGGTCTTTCGTTTTAGAATCTAAGCTGGAGGTTAGGAAGGTTGTTTGGCCGTCTTTGCGATGGTTTTTATTGTTGGTTTGATTCTGTGGTTGCTAGATATGTTTCTATTTTGGGGAGTGCGTTTTTTAACTGGTCAAGGAGGGTAGGGAAATGGCATTACGCTGGTATGTTGTGCATGCTTATTCAAATTTTGAGAATAAGGTCAAGCAAGCTTTAGAGGAAAGAATAAAGAGGGATGGTCTGGAGCAGTATTTTGGAAAGATTCTGGTGCCTACGGAAGAGGTTGTGGAAATGAGGATGGGGCAGCAAAGGAAAAGCGAAAGGAAATTTTTCCCCGGATATGTTTTGGTGCAAATGGACTTGACTGATGAAACTTGGCATTTAGTGAAAGATGTGCCTAAGGTATTGGGGTTTATAGGTGGTACTTCTGATCGTCCTGCGCCAATATCAGAGAAAGAAGCTATGGCGATTCTCAATAGGGTGGAAGATGGGGTTAATAAGCCTCGTCCAAAAACCATGTTTGAGGTTGGTGAAGTGATTAGGGTTATTGATGGACCCTTTAAAGATTTTAATGGTGTTGTCGAAGAAGTTAACTATGAAAAGAGCAAAATAAAAATATCAGTTCTTATTTTTGGTCGGTCAACATCTGTTGAGCTTGGTTTCGGGCAAGTGGAAAAAAGTTAATTAAAATTAAGTTTTAGTTTTTGTGAAATCACTGTCTGAATAAGGCAGTGATTTTTTGTGTCTAAGGGGAGCTGAAATGCGTTTGTACCCATATTTGGAGTAAATAATGGCTAAAAAAATAACCGCGTATATAAAATTGCAGGTTAAAGCGGGTGAAGCAAATCCAAGTCCACCTGTTGGTCCTGCATTGGGTCAGCGAGGTGTTAATATTATGGAGTTTTGTAAGGCTTTTAATGCTAAAACGCAGGATACGGAAAAAGGTTTGCCTTTGCCTGTGGTTATCACGGTCTATAGTGATCGAAGTTTTACCTTTATTACGAAAACTCCGCCAGCCTCAATCCTTTTGAAAAAAGCGATGGGGATTAAAAGTGGAAGTAGTAACCCTAATACAAAAAAAATAGGCACGATAACTAGGGCGCAATTGGAAGAAATTGCTAAAACAAAGATGGAAGATTTGAATGCTGCAAATCTGGAAGCGGCGGTAAAAACCATTGCAGGCAGTGCATATAGCATGGGCCTGAATGTGGAGGGACTGTAATGGCTAAGTTGTCAAAAAAAGCAAAAATTATCAAAGGGAAAGTTGAAAAAACCAAGCAGTATTCAATTACTGAAGCGGTTCAATTATTAAAAGAACTAGGTACTGCAAAGTTTAATGAAGCTATCGACGTTAGTGTTAACTTAGGTGTGGATCCTCGTAAGTCCGATCAAAATGTTCGGGGTGCAACTGTATTGCCAAATGGTACGGGTAAAACAGTCAGAGTTGCTGTTTTTACTCAAGGTCCTAATGCTGATGCTGCCAGGGAAGCGGGGGCAGATATTGTAGGTATGGATGACTTAGCGGAGCTGGTAAAAAAAGGCGAGATGAATTTTGATGTGGTTATTGCATCTCCAGATGCTATGAGAGTGGTTGGTCAGTTAGGTCAGATTTTAGGTCCACGGGGTTTAATGCCTAATCCTAAAGTAGGAACTGTAACTGCAGATGTTGCTACCGCAGTAAAAAATGCAAAATCGGGTCAAGTGCGTTACCGAACTGATAAATCGGGAATTATTCATTGTACGCTTGGCAAAGTCACATTTGATGCTCCTGCAATTCAAGGTAACTTGGAAGCGTTGCTGGCAGATTTGAGAAAGATAAAACCGACTGCGGCTAAAGGCATATACATTAAGAAAATAACGCTGTCATCGACCATGGGGCCGGGTTTGTGGTTAGATCAAAGCAGTATTTCAATGTGACCATTAAAAGACTTTGGGTTGCCGACTCGTTCGGTAGCCGTCAAAGACCGCAGGCGTTGTAAAAACTTAATATTTCCTGCGTAGACGGAAGCTGGAACCTAAAATCTGGGGAAAGGGACCGTAAGGGGTATTCGATGAATACTTTTTATTAATTCTGGGGATAAAGTCCGGAGGTAAGTTGTGGCACTAAATTTAGATAGCAAAAAAGCTGTCGTAGAAGAAGTCGCTGTATTCGCCGCAAAAGCTCATTCTGCAATTGCAGCAGAATATCGTGGGTTGACAGTTACGGAATTAACCGAATTGCGTAAAACTGCGAGAGAGACAGGTGTGTATTTGCGTGTGGTAAAAAATACGCTGGCAAAACGAGCTGTAGCCGGTACGGAGTTTGAGTGCATGCAAAGTGGGCTGGTAGGCCCGTTGCTGATTGCATTTTCTATGGAAGATCCTGGTTCTGCAGCCCGGTTGATCAGTAATTTTGCCAAAACTCACGACAAGTTAATTACTAAGGTAGTTGCTATTGGCGGGCAGGCGTTCGGTGGGTCTGAGCTTGCTCGACTGGCTAGTTTGCCTACTCGCGATCAAGGTATTGGTATGTTGATGTCGGTAATGAGAGCGCCTACAGAGAAATTTGTGCGTACTTTGGCTGCAATTAGAGACCAGAAAGAAGCGGCATAGTAGATACGTTGTATTGCAATGTTTCTGTTACCACAATCAGTTTAAAACTTATTATTTTTAGAGGAATATACAATGGCAATTTCGCAAGAAGATATCTTGGAAGCGGTCTCAAACATGAGTGTTATGGAAATCGTTGACTTGATTTCAGCGATGGAAGAAAAATTTGGTGTATCTGCAGCTGTTGCTGTAGCTGCAGCGCCTGCGGCGGCCGCTGCTGCTGTTGAAGAGCAAACTGAATTTGATGTTATTATGACATCTTTCGGCGAAAATAAAGTTGCAGTTATTAAGGCTGTACGCAGTCTAACTGGTTTGGGCTTGAAAGAAGCTAAAGATGCAGTTGAAGGTGTTCCAACAACTGTGAAAGAAGCTGTCTCTAAAGCCGAGGCAGAAGATGTTAAAAAGCAGCTTGTTGAAGCAGGCGCTACCGTCGAAATTAAATAAATTTTGACTCAATTGCAGAGACGGTGAAATAAACGTCTCTGCCAAGTATGGCTGGTGGCACCCTTGTCACCGGCCTTTTACTGTTTGCAATAATTGCACAGTAGAAAATTATCTATGATGAAAAGGTTTGGAAGCGATATGTCCTACTCTTTTACCGAAAAAAAGCGTATTCGAAATAACTTTGGGAAAGGTACTGAAGTACTTGATGTTCCCTATCTTCTGGCAACGCAAATTAATTCATATGCGGGCTTTTTGCAATCAGGTGTTAAAGCTGAAAAGCGTGAAGACAGCGGCTTGCATGCTGCGTTTTCCAGCGTTTTTCCAATTGAAAGCCATTCCGGATATGCAGTGCTGGAGTATGTGAAATATAGATTGGGGGAGCCTGTTTTTGATGTAAGGGAATGCCAGCAAAGAGGGGCAACCTATGCCGCGCCCTTAAGGGTATTGGTTCGCTTGGTTATCTATGATAAGGAAGCGTCTGCGAATGCAAGAGTAGTTAAGGATATCCGCGAACAGGAAGTTTACATGGGTGAGCTACCGTTAATGACGGACAATGGAACATTTGTCATTAATGGGACGGAGCGAGTGATTGTTTCCCAGTTGCATCGTTCGCCGGGTGTCTTTTTTGATCATGATAAAGGAAAGACTCATTCATCAGGAAAATTGTTATTTAATGCACGGGTTATCCCTTACCGCGGTTCATGGTTAGACTTTGAATTCGATCATAAAGATTGTGTGTTTGTCCGTATCGATCGACGTAGAAAGATACCTGCAACTATTTTGCTTAGAGGACTGGGATACGATAACGAAGAAATGATCAAGATTTTCTTCGAAATGAATAAATTTACTATTGATGCTCAAAAATGCATTTTTCATATCGTCCCAGAGCGTATGCGAGGAGAAATTGCAGCTTTTGATATTAAAAGTAAAAATGGTCAAGTATTGGTTGAAGAGGGGCGTCGAATCACGGCCAAACATATCCGTGAAATGCTTAAGTCAGGGTTAACTGAAGTGGAAGTGCCAAGGGATTATTTGGTCGGCAAGATATTAGGAAATAACTTAATTGACCGATCTACAGGTGAATTGGTTGCTAATGTAAATGAAGAGCTTACTGTAGCGATAATAGACCGATGCATTGAAAGCGGCATTTCTGAAATTAATACTCTTTTTGTCAATGACCTTGATAAAGGTCCGTATATGTCTAATGCGATGAGATTGGACACCACAACTAACAGCCTTGAAGCGTTGGTTGAAATCTATCGTATGATGCGTCCTGGTGAGCCGCCGACTAAGGATTCAGCGGAAAATCTGTTTCAGAATCTGTTCTTTACCGATGAGCGATATGATTTATCTACGGTTGGGCGGATGAAGTTCAATCGTCGTTTAGGTCGTCAAGAAACAACAGGGCCGGGTACCTTAACGAAAGACGACATCATTGATGTACTTAAAGAATTAATAGATATTCGTAACGGCAACGGTAATGTTGACGATATTGATCATTTAGGCAATAGACGCGTTCGCTCGGTTGGAGAGATGATCGAGAACCAATTCCGCGTAGGATTGGTCCGGGTTGAAAGAGCAGTAAAAGAACGATTAACGTTGGCTGATTCAGAAGGCTTGATGCCACAAGAAATTATTAATGCGAAACCGGTTTCTGCGGCGGTAAAAGAATTCTTTGGTTCTAGTCAGTTGTCACAGTTCATGGATCAAAATAATCCATTATCTCAAGTGACACACAAACGTCGTGTATCAGCCTTGGGGCCGGGTGGTTTGGCACGCGAACGTGCGGGCTTTGAGGTTCGTGACGTGCATGCAACGCATTATGGTCGTGTGTGTCCTATTGAGACGCCTGAAGGGCCAAATATTGGCTTGATAAATTCATTGTCGGTTTATGCGCGCACCAATAACTATGGTTTCTTGGAAACGCCCTACAGAAAAGTGGTTGATGGTAAAGTAACTGACCACGTTGATTATTTATCAGCTATTGAGGAAGGTGAGTTTGTAATTGCGCAAGCTAGTGTTGCTGTCGATGCAAACGGTAAACTGGTCGAAGGTCTGGTTTCATGCCGCCATAAGGATGAATTTACTTTAGCGATGTCCGACACTGTGCAGTATATGGATGTCTCGTCTAAGCAGATTGTTTCTGTGGCGGCTTCAATTATTCCGTTTTTGGAGCATGATGATGCTAACCGTGCGTTGATGGGGTCAAATATGCAGCGCCAAGCTGTTCCTACGCTAAGAGCTGAAAAGCCACTAGTAGGGACGGGTATGGAAAGAACGGTTGCAAAAGATTCCGGGGTGACGGTGGTTGCGGCTCGGGGTGGTAAAATCGAAGCTGTTGACGCGGCTAGAATTGTGGTTCGTGTAAATGATACAGAGACCGAAACAGGTACGCCAGGCGTTGATATTTATAATCTGATCAAATATACCCGATCAAACCAAAATACTTGTATCAATCAAAAACCATTGGTAAAGCCTGGTGATATCGTGAATGCCGGCGATATTATGGCGGATGGCCCGTCTACGGATATAGGCGAGCTGGCTTTGGGGCAAAACATGCTGGTCGCGTTTATGCCTTGGAATGGGTACAACTTTGAAGATTCGATACTGGTTTCAGAGCGTGTCGTTAAGGAAGATCGTTTTACTACTATCCATATCGAAGAGAAAACTTGCGTAGCGCGCGATACCAAGCACAGCCCGGAAGAAATCACGGCCGATATTCCTAACGTCAGCGAAGAGGCATTGTCCAAGCTCGATGAGTCAGGAATTGTTTATGTCGGTGCTGAAGTTAAAGGTGGCGACATTTTGGTTGGTAAAGTGACGCCTAAAGGCGAAACGCAGTTAACGCCGGAAGAAAAATTATTACGCGCAATTTTCGGCGAGAAAGCGGCCGATGTTAAGGATACCTCGTTACGTGTGCCTGGAAGTATTGAAGGAACGGTAATTGATGTTCAGGTATTCACTCGTGACGGAGTTAAGAAGGATAAGCGAGCTCTGGATATTGAGCAGGAAGAAATCAAGCGGTACAGAAAAGACCTTGATGATCAGCTTAAAATTCTTGAAGAAGATATATTTGCCCGTGTTGCTAAGTTATTAATTGGAAAAGTGGCGCAGTCCGGTCCGGGGCAATTGAGAGCGGGTACTGAAATTACGCAAGTTTATCTCAACGGTCTGAAACATTCCGAGTGGCTGAAAATCCGTATGAAGGACGAAGATATTAACCTTCAGTTGGAAACAGTTGTTGCTCAGGTTGAGCAACAAAGGAAAGATTTTGATGAAAAGTTTGAAGTCAAGCGTAAAAAAATCACTATGGGTGATGATTTAGCGCCAGGTGTTCTAAAGATGGTCAAGGTTTATTTGGCGGTTAAACGGCGTATACAGCCCGGTGATAAAATGGCTGGCCGTCATGGAAACAAAGGTGTTATTTCCATGATTAGACCGATTGAAGATATGCCCTATACCGCTGACGGTAACCCGGTTGACATTGTCTTGAACCCGTTAGGTGTACCTTCGCGAATGAATGTCGGGCAGGTGCTCGAAACGCATTTGGGTTGGGCGGCAAAAGGCTTGGGCATCAAGATAGGTAAAATGCTTGAGGCTCAGTATGATCAGGAAAAAGCCAAGGTTGCTGCGATTAGGGATTATTTAGATAAAATTTATAACAGTAGTGGGCGCAAAGAGGATTTGGCTTCATTTTCCGATCAAGAAATTCTGGAAATGGCGACCAATCTTATAAGTGGTGTGCCTATGGCGACACCTGTATTTGACGGTGCAAGCGAAGAAGAAATTCGCACTATGCTGAAGTTGGCTGATTTGCCCGAGCATGGGCAGGTGACGCTTTATGATGGTTTGACCGGAGAGCCGTTTGAGCGTGAAGTCACGGTTGGTTATATGTATATGTTGAAGTTAAACCATTTGGTTGATGACAAAATGCATGCGCGATCAACAGGGCCTTATAGTTTGGTTACGCAGCAGCCATTGGGTGGTAAAGCACAATTTGGCGGTCAGCGTTTTGGGGAAATGGAAGTCTGGGCGCTTGAGGCTTATGGTGCCGCCTACACCTTGCAGGAAATGTTGACAGTTAAGTCGGACGACGTGACCGGTAGAACGCGAATGTATAAAAACATTGTCGATGGCGATCATAAAATGGAAGCCGGTATGCCGGAGTCATTTAATGTTTTGATTAAGGAAATCCGTTCACTGGCTGTCAATATAGAATTGCAGCGAGATTAGTGCGAAGGTCGAATTAGCGTAGCGTAACACGACAAATTAAGATCGCACACGTTGGGTTATGGTGTTAAAAACGCGCCTAACCCAACCCACAGCCTGATCTGGTTAATGCCAGAAAGCATTTAAAGAGGATAAGCTCTTGAAAGATTTAATGAATTTCCTAAAGCGTCAAGGTCGTGCCGATGATTTTGACGGAATTAGCATTGGTTTGGCGTCACCGGATATGATCCGTTCCTGGTCATACGGCGAAGTAAAAAAACCGGAAACAATTAACTATCGTACCTTTAAACCAGAGCGCGACGGCTTATTTTGCGCCAAGATTTTTGGCCCGGTTAGTGATTATGAGTGTCTTTGCGGTAAATATAAAAGATTGAAGCATCGCGGCGTTATTTGCGAAAAATGTGGTGTTGAGGTTACTTTATCCAAAGTCCGTCGGGAAAGAATGGGACATATCGATTTAGCCAGTCCCGTTGCTCATATTTGGTTTTTAAAGTCACTGCCTTCCAGAATCGCGTTGTTATTGGATATGACATTACGCGAAATTGAGCGGGTATTGTATTTTGAATCGTTCGTTGTTTTAGATCCCGGCATGACGCCTTTGGATAAAGGGCAGTTACTTACCGATGACGATTATCTGGATGCTGTTGAGCTGCATGGCGATGATTTTGTCGCGAAAATGGGTGCGGAAGCGATTTACGATTTGCTCAAATCAATTGATTTAAAAGAGCAAGTTGAAATTCTGCGCGAAGAAATAAATTCGACTAATTCAGAAACCAAGATCAAGAAGTATTCAAAGCGCCTGAAGGTAATGGATGCGTTATTGAGTTCAAAAAATCGTCCGGAATGGATGATTTTAAAAGTATTACCGGTGTTGCCGCCTGAATTGCGTCCACTGGTTCCTTTGGATGGCGGCCGCTTTGCAACTTCCGATTTGAATGATCTGTATCGTCGGGTTATCAATAGAAATAACCGTTTAAACCGGTTGCTGGACTTGAATGCACCGGACATCATTGTTCGTAATGAAAAACGTATGCTGCAAGAGTCAGTTGATGCGTTGCTGGATAACGGTCGTCGTGGTCGTGCTATTACCGGAACCAATAGAAGGCCGCTTAAATCATTAGCGGATATGATTAAAGGTAAGCAAGGTCGTTTTAGACAAAACTTGCTTGGTAAGCGTGTTGATTATTCAGGTCGTTCGGTAATTGTTGTGGGTCCGACATTAAGGCTGCATCAATGTGGACTTCCGAAAAAAATGGCATTGGAGTTATTCAAGCCATTTATATTTAGTAAGTTACAATTTCGCGGTTTAGCTACAACCATTAAAGCTGCGAAAAAAATGGTTGAAAGGGAAGGTGCTGAAGTTTGGGATATACTTGAAGAAGTTATTCGCGAACATCCTATTTTATTAAATCGTGCGCCTACGCTGCATAGGTTGGGCATTCAGGCATTCGAGCCCACGCTGATTGAAGGTAAGGCGATTCAGTTGCATCCTTTGGTTTGTAGTGCGTTCAATGCTGACTTTGACGGCGATCAGATGGCGGTGCATATTCCGTTGTCTATCGAGGCGCAGCTGGAAGCTCGAACTTTGATGATGGCGACAAATAATATTTTGTCTCCGGCAAACGGAGAGCCTGTTATTAATCCGTCTCAAGACGTGGTTTTAGGGCTTTATTATATTAGCCGTGAAAAAATTAACGCAAAAGGCGATGGTAGTATATTTGTCAGCGTCGGCGAAATACATAAAGCATTGCTCACTAAAACGGTCGAGTTGCAATCTAAAATTCAATTGCGCATCACCGAAAAAGTGGCGAATGAGCAGGGTGAGCTTGAAGATAAAACGCATCGTGTGGAAACAACCGTAGGTCGCGCGTTAATTTGGGAGGTCGTTCCAGATCGGACGCCGTACGAGTTGGTTAACTGCGATATGACTAAGAAAAACATATCCAGGTTAATCAATTACAGTTATCGCTATTTAGGTAACAAAGATACTGTCATACTCGCCGATCAGTTGATGTATCTGGGTTTCAGATATGCAACAATCTCCGGTGTTTCGTTCGGTATCGAAGATATGGTTATCCCTGCCAAAAAAGTCGATATTATTAAGGCTTCTGATGCTGAGGTTAACGAAATTCAAAGCCAATACGCTTCCGGTTTAGTAACTGATGGTGAGCGATATAATAAGGTTGTTGATATTTGGTCGCATGCTAACGATCAAATAGCCAAAGTAATGATGGACGGATTGGGGGAAGAGTCTGTTGTCGATGCTGCCGGTAAGACAGTAAAGCAAAAATCATTTAATTCTATCTTTATGATGGCTGAATCAGGAGCGCGGGGTTCCGCGGCGCAGATTCGCCAGCTGGCTGGTATGCGCGGTCTGATGGCTAAGCCGGATGGCTCCATTATTGAAACGCCTATTACAGCAAATTTCAGAGAAGGTTTGGATGTGCTGCAGTATTTTATTTCTACGCATGGTGCTCGTAAAGGTTTAGCAGATACTGCATTAAAAACAGCCAACTCTGGGTATTTGACACGCAGATTGGTTGATGTGGCGCAGGATCTGGTGATTAACGGCGATGATTGCGGCACATCAAACGGGTTGATTATGACGCCGATTATTGAAGGTGGCGACGTTGTTGAGCCTTTATCAGAGCGCGTATTAGGTCGTGTTGCAGTCAATGACATCATGGATCCGGCTGGTGATATTATTGTTGCTCCAAGAGGTACATTACTGAATGAGCACTGGGTGTCTGTCCTTGAAGCTCATAGTATTGATCAAGTTATGGTTCGTTCGATTATTACTTGTGAGAATAGGCATGGCGTTTGTGCTGCTTGTTATGGGCGTGATTTAGGTCGTGGTCATCTGGTAAATATCGGTGAAGCGGTGGGTGTTATTGCTGCGCAGTCGATCGGCGAGCCGGGCACTCAATTGACTATGCGGACCTTTCATATTGGTGGGGCGGCATCCAGATCTGCTGCAATCAGTAATGTTCAGGTTAAGTCTGCGGGTACGGTGCGTCTTAATAATTTAAAATCGGTAGTTAATCGAGAGGGTAATCTCGTTGCTGTTTCAAGATCCGGCGAAGTTGGTGTGGTCGATGATTACGGTCGGGAGAAAGAACGTTATAAAATTCCTTATGGTGCAGTATTGTCCGTGCAGGAAGGTTCTCGAATTAATGCCGGTGACATTATAGTTAACTGGGATCCTCACACGCACCCGGTTATTACTGAGGTTGACGGTGTGGTCGAGTTGATTGATTTTGTCGATGGTGTGACTGTCCAAAAACAATCTGATGAGGTCACTGGTTTGAGTTCATTGGTCGTTACTGATCCAAAGCAACGCGGAAGTGCGGGTAAGGAATTACGGCCAATGGTGAAGTTATTTGATGGTGAAGGGAATGCCATTCATTTGCCAGGTACTGAAATACCTGCTCAGTACTTCTTGCCTGCCGGTGCGATTGCCGGGATCAAGGATGGTGGGGAGGTGAAAGTCGGTGATGTTTTAGCCAGAATTCCTCAGGAATCCAGTAAAACAAGAGATATTACAGGTGGTTTGCCGCGGGTTGCTGATTTATTTGAAGCTAGAAAAACAAAGGATCCGGCAATTCTTGCTGAGACTAGTGGAACTATTTCTTTTGGAAAGGAAACAAAAGGTAAGCAGCGAGTGATAATCACCGATTCGGCAGGTGAGCAAATTGAAACGCTGATACCTAAATGGCGACATATTACAGTCTTTGAGGGCGAGTATGTCGAAAAGGGTGAAACTATAGCTGAGGGTGAGTTAACTCCACATGATATTCTTAGATTAAGAGGAATTGAGGAGCTGGCAAACTATCTGGTTAAAGAAATTCAGGATGTGTATCGGTTGCAAGGTGTAAAGATTAATGATAAACATATTGAAGCCATTATTCGTCAAATGCTTAGAAAGGTTGAGATTACTGCATCTGGGGACACAAGTTTTCTGAAAGGTGATCAAGTAGAGCGTGCTGCAATGAGAGAAGAAAATGACAAGGTGGAAGCTGAAGGGAAAATTCCAGCGAGTTACAATTCTGTATTGCTTGGTATCACTAAGGCGTCGTTGGCGACAGAGTCATTTATTTCGGCGGCATCGTTTCAGGAAACAACCCGTGTATTAACTGATGCGGCGGTTCGTGGGTTAAGCGATGGGTTGCAGGGATTAAAAGAGAACGTCATTGTTGGTCGATTAATTCCTGCTGGGACGGGATTAGCTTATCATGAGAGCAGAAAAAATAGATTTGCTCAGCATGAAATAGTAGAAAGTGAAGCTCCTCTAGTAGTGGATGCTGGAGATGTGGAGGAGGCTCTTAAGCAAGCTTTGAACATTTAAAAGCTCATTATATAGTGTATATTGTAAATATGTGCTTGACCTGCTTGGCATTAGCAAGTAATATACTCTGCTCAAATGAGCTAACGTGCTTGGGTCGGGTCGAATTGTAGTTGGCCGTCGGTATTTAATGTGTGACGGTTCTTTTATTATCTGACAGTTAAATTGTATCACGGAGTAAACAAAGTTATGGCCACGATCAACCAATTGGTTCGTAAGCCTCGTGCTAAAAAAATAGAAAAAAGTAATGTTCCTGCGTTGGAGGCTTGCCCTCAGCGTAGAGGTGTATGTACTCGCGTTTATACGACAACGCCTAAAAAGCCAAACTCGGCTCTTAGAAAAGTTGCTAGGGTTAGGTTGACTAATGGGTCTGAGGTTAGTAGTTACATTGGTGGTGAGGGGCATAATCTTCAGGAGCATTCGGTGGTTCTGATAAGGGGTGGTCGTGTTAAGGATTTGCCTGGTGTTAGGTATCATGTTGTTCGTGGTAGTTTGGATGCCTCTGGTGTGACTAATAGGAAGTGTGGTCGCTCTAAATATGGGACAAAACGGCCTAAAGGCTAAACGTTGGTTGGTGAAATAAATGTCTAGAAGAAGAGTTGCTACAAAAAGAGAAATTATTCCAGATCCAAGATTTAGCAGCGTAATGCTGACTAAGTTTATGAATATGATTATGGAGAGTGGTAAAAAGTCTATTGCGGAAGGGATTGTCTATGGTGCCTTGGACGTAATTGAAAGTAAGGGGCATGGTGAGCCGTTGGAGGTGTTGTCTAAGGCTTTGGAGAATGTTCAGCCCAGGGTTGAGGTTAAATCTCGTCGTGTTGGTGGTGCTACGTACCAGGTTCCTGTTGAGGTGCGTCCTTCAAGGCGTATGGCCTTGGCTATGCGTTGGTTGATAGATGCGTCGCGCAAAAGAAATGAAAGAAATATGCCGGCTAAGTTAGCTGGTGAGTTGATGGATGCTTTTGAGGGTAGGGGGTCGGCGGCTAAGAAGCGTGAAGATACTCATAGGATGGCAGAGGCAAACAAGGCTTTCTCGCATTATCGTTGGTAGTCAATAGATTGCATTGGTGGTTGTATAGTTGTGGCGCGTAAAACTCCAATAGGATTTTATCGAAATATCGGTATTATGGCGCATATTGATGCGGGTAAGACCACGACTACAGAGCGAGTTCTGTACTACACAGGTGTTTCTCACAAAATAGGTGAGGTGCATGATGGTGCGGCTACAATGGATTGGATGGAGCAAGAGCAGGAGCGTGGGATTACGATAACTTCGGCTGCGACTACTTGTTTTTGGAGTGGAATGAGGGGGCAGTTTCCGCAGCATCGAATAAATATCATAGATACGCCGGGGCATGTAGACTTTACTATTGAGGTTGAGCGGTCGTTACGGGTTTTGGATGGGGCTTGTGCGGTTTTTTGTGCTGTTGGTGGTGTTGAGTCTCAGTCTGAAACGGTTTGGCATCAGGCGAGTAAGTATAATGTTCCTCGATTGGTTTTTGTAAACAAGATGGATCGTTCTGGTGCTGATTTTTTGCGAGTAATTGGGCAAATTAAGGATCGGCTGGGTGCTAAACCTGTTCCAATGCAGTTGCCTATTGGTGCTGAGGGTGTTTTTGAAGGGGTTGTTGATCTTGTCAAAATGAAAGCCATATATTGGGATGAGGCCAATATGGGGATGACCTTTAAGGAAGGGGATATTCCTGGTGATATGCTTGATCTTTGTAATGAGTGGCGAGAGCATATGGTTGAGGCTTCTGCGGAGGCAAGCGAGGATTTGCTGGAAAAATATCTTGAAAGCGGGTATTTATCAGATGATGAGATTAGGTTGGGGATTCGTTCGCGGACGATAGCAAATCAAATTGTTCCGGCATTTTGTGGTTCGGCTTTTAAAAATAAAGGTGTTCAGGCAATGCTGGATGCTGTTGTTGAATATATGCCTGCGCCTGTCGATGTCAGGGCCATAAAGGGTCATGATGAGGATGATATGGCTGAGTTACTCCGTCCTGCGGATGATGGTGCTCCTTTTGCGGCATTGGCTTTTAAGATTGCTACGGATCCTTTTGTTGGAACATTGACGTTTTTTAGAGTTTATTCCGGTGTGCTGAATACTGGAGATAGTGTCTATAATTCAGTAAAAAAGAAAAAAGAGCGTATTGGTCGTATAGTTCAAATGCATGCCAATAGTCGCGAAGAGGTTAAAGAGGTATATGCTGGCGATATAGCGGCTGTAATCGGCCTTAAGGATGTAACGACGGGTGATACATTTTGTGATCTGAAAGAGATTATAGTGCTTGAAAAAATGGAGTTTCCTGATCCTGTTATTTCGGTTGCGGTTGAGCCGAAAACAAAAGCAGATCAAGAGAAGATGGGGGTCGCATTGGGTAAGTTAGCTCAGGAAGACCCCTCTTTTAGAGTGCATACTGACGAGGAGTCGGGGCAAATAATTATCTCTGGCATGGGTGAGTTGCACCTTGAGATTGTTGTTGATCGTATGAGAAGAGAGTTTAATGTTGATGCTAATGTGGGTCCTCCGCAGGTTGCATATAGAGAGACTGTTAGAAAAACGATTGAGCAGGAAGGCAAGTTTATAAGGCAGTCTGGTGGGCGTGGGCAGTACGGGCATGTTTGGTTGCGCATTGAGCCGCAAAAAATTGGTGCCGGGTATGAGTTTGTTAATGAGATTGTTGGTGGGGTGGTTCCAAAAGAATTTATACCTGCAGTAGATAAAGGTATCCAAGAGCAATTAAAGAGTGGTATCCTAGCTGGCTATCCTGTATTGGATGTAAAGGTGTCCTTATTTGACGGTTCGTATCACGATGTGGATTCGAATGAAATGGCTTTTAAAATTGCTGGTTCCATGTGTTTCAGGGAGGGGGCAAGGAAAGCGGAACCTGTTTTGCTTGAGCCGATAATGAAAGTTGAAATTGCTACGCCTGAAGAATACATGGGGGATGTTGTAGGTGATATCAACAGGCGGCGGGGAATAATACAGGGGATGGAAGATACTCTATCAGGTAAAGCACTTAGCTGCGAAGTGCCATTAGCGGAAATGTTTGGTTATGCAACTGATTTGCGTTCTGCAACACAGGGGCGGGCTACATACAGTATGCGGTTTGAAAAATATAATGAAACGCCTGCACATATTGCGGAAGCGATTATTAAAAAATCTTCATAAAAATTGAATAATTAAAGGTATTAACTCATGGCCAAAGAAAAATTCTCACGTAGCAAGCCACACGTAAATGTCGGTACCATCGGTCACGTCGATCACGGTAAAACTACTTTAACCGCCGCGTTAACCAAAGTCATGGCAGAACTTCAGGGTGGAGAAGTTAAAGCCTTTGATCAGATCGATAATGCGCCTGAAGAGCGTGCTCGAGGTATCACTATTTCTACTTCCCATGTTGAGTATGAATCGGCAACGCGTCATTATGCTCACGTTGATTGTCCGGGTCATGCCGATTACGTCAAAAACATGATTACCGGTGCGGCGCAAATGGATGGCGCTATTTTAGTCTGTTCTGCAGCGGACGGTCCAATGCCGCAAACCAGAGAGCATATTCTGCTGTCAAGACAGGTGGGTGTGCCTTATGTGGTTGTGTTCTTGAATAAGGCGGATATGGTTGACGATGCTGAATTGATAGAGCTGGTCGAAATGGAAATTCGTGAGCTGCTCGATATGTATGAGTTCCCCGGCGATGATACGCCTATTATCGTGGGTTCGGCGTTGAAGGCGCTGGAAGGTGATACCAGTGAGATTGGTGTTCCTTCGGTGGTCAGGCTGGTTGATGCGCTGGATAGCTATATTCCATTGCCAGAAAGGGCGGTAGATGGTGCGTTCCTGATGCCGATTGAGGATGTGTTCTCAATTTCCGGGCGTGGTACCGTGGTGACTGGTCGTATTGAGCGTGGTGTGATTAAAGTGGGTCAGGAAATCGAGATTGTCGGTATCAGGCCTACCGTATCAACAACCTGTACAGGTGTTGAAATGTTCCGTAAGTTATTGGATCAAGGTCAGGCGGGTGATAATGTCGGTATCCTGTTAAGAGGAACAAAAAGAGATGATGTTGAGCGTGGTCAGGTGTTGGCGCATAAAGGTACCATTAAGCCGCATTCATATTTCAACTCAGAGATTTATATCTTGTCTAAAGATGAAGGTGGTCGTCATACGCCATTCTTTAATGGCTATCGTCCGCAGTTTTATTTTAGAACGACAGACGTGACTGGGGCTGTTGAGTTGCCTGAAGGTGTTGAAATGGTTATGCCGGGCGATAATATTTCAGTAAAGGTAAAGCTGATTTCACCGATTGCTATGGATGATGGCTTGCGTTTTGCAATTCGTGAAGGTGGTCGTACAGTAGGTGCGGGTGTCGTTGCATCAATAATCGAGTAATGTATATGTCTAATCAAACTATCAGAATCCGTTTGAAATCATTTGATCATAAATTGATTGATCAATCGGCTGGTGAGATAGTAGAAACAGCAAGAAGGACTGGTGCCCAGGTAAAAGGTCCAATACCCTTGCCTACTAAAAAAGAACGTTTTACGATTTTGATTTCGCCGCATGTAAATAAAGATGCGAGAGATCAGTATGAATTAAGAACGTATAAAAGATTATTGGATATCGTTGAGCCAACAGAAAAAACCGTAGATGCATTAATGAAATTGGATCTTGCGGCTGGCGTTGATGTTCAAATAAAGTTGAATTAAGAAGCAGGGGAATTGGCAGATGTCAATAGGTCTTATAGGTCGTAAATGTGGTATGACCAGGGTTTTTTGTGAAGATGGTTCGTCAGTACCAGTTACTGTACTCCAGATTGACTCAAACAGAGTTACTCAGGTTAAAGGTATTGAAGTTGATGGATATCGTTCTATTCAAGTAGCGGCGGGCGATAAAAAATCTTCTAGAGTCAATAAAGCAATGGCGGGTCATTATGCAGCGGCTAATGTGACGGCTGGGCGTGGTCTTTGGGAGTTCAGGCTGGAAGAAGGCGAAGGTGAAGGCTTATCTGCCGGATCCCAGTTATCCTTAGATATTTTTTCTGCTGGTCAAGTTGTTGATGTTCAGGGCAGAAGCATTGGTAAAGGCTTCGCTGGCGGTATAAAGCGTCATAATTTCAGCATGCAGGATGCAACGCACGGTAACTCTCGCTCACATAGGGTATTGGGTTCTATTGGTATGTGTCAAACGCCAGGTCGTGTATTTAAAGGAAAAAAAATGGAGGGACACATGGGGGCTGAGAAAGTTACAGTGCAGAACCTGACTATACATTCAATTGATGCGGCAAGAAATTTAATTTTAGTAAAAGGTGCCGTGCCTGGTGCTAAGGGTGGTGATGTAGTAATTACACCCGCTATGAAAATGCGAAATAAAGGTTAAGCTATGAGTATGCAAGTACCTGCTTTAAATGAAAAAGACTCTGCTGGAAATGTGGAGGTAACAGAAGCAATTTTCGGTCAGGCTTTTAATGAAACTTTAATTCATCAACTGGTTGTACGTCATTTAGCTGGTGCTCGTGCCGGAACTAAAGCTCAGAAGACGCGCTCAGATGTGAGTGGTGGTGGTACAAAGCCATGGAGACAAAAAGGGACTGGGCGGGCGCGGTCAGGTACAACTCGTAGTCCGGTTTGGAGAACGGGTGGTGTTGCATTTGCTGCAAGGCCTAGAAATTACGACCAGAAGTTGAATAAAAAAATGTTTCGGGTTGGTATTCGGTCAATTCTATCTGAGCTATTAAGGCAGGGTCGTCTGCTAGTTAGTAATGATATATTGCCTTCCAGTCCAAAAACAAAAGAGTTGAATGCAGCGATAAAAAATGTTGATGCTAAGCGTGTCCTGATTGTTGTAGAGAGTGTTGATGTAAACTTGGCTTTAGCATCAAGAAACTTACCTTATGTGGAAGTGATAGAAGCAGTTAATTTAAGTCCTGTTTTATTGGTTTCAGCTGATAAGGTGATCGCTACATCTGGTGCCTTGAAGAGAATAGAGGAGCGTTTGGCGTGAGTTTAAATAAATACCACTTGGCAAGTGTGCTGCAAGCTCCGATTGTGTCTGAGAAAAGCACTATTGCTGCCGAAAAAAATAAGCGATTTGTTTTTAGGGTGCAAAAGCAAGCAACTAAAAAGCAAGTTAAAAGTGCGGTGGAGCTAATGTTTAGCGTTGAAGTTGATTCAGTTCAAGTTTTAAACGTCAAGGGCAAAAAGAAAAGATTTGGCGGCTCGCTGGGACAGAGATCTGATTGGAAAAAGGCTTATATAAAACTTAAGTCTGGTCATGATATAGATTTCTCTGCTGCTTAATAATTTAAGTTTTAAAAGATCAATAGGAAACGGTAGAAAGCATGGCTATTGTAAAGTCTAAACCGACGTCACCAGGTTCTCGGTTTGTAGTGCGCATCAAAAATGATGAGTTGCATAAAGGAAAGCCGTACGCGCCTTTGTTGAGTAAGAGCAGCAAAAGTGGGGGGCGTAACAATCAGGGTCGTATAACAACACGTCATGTGGGTGGTGGTCATAAACAGCACTACCGAATTATCGATTTTAAAAGAAATAAGGTCAATATTCCCGCAGTTGTTGAGCGTTTGGAATATGATCCGAACAGGACTGCCAATATTGCTTTGATCTTATTCAAAGATGGGGAGCGCAAGTACATTATTGCTCCTAAAGGGCTTGAAGTTGGGCAGGAGGTGCTTTCTTCAGAAACTACCGCTGTGAAAGCAGGTAACTGTATGCCGTTGAGAAATATACCAATGGGCACTACGGTGCATTGTGTGGAACTAAAGCCAGGCAAGGGGGCTCAGATTGCTCGAAGTGCTGGCGCTTCTGTGCAATTAGTTGCTAAAGACGGTGCTCATGCAACTATCAGGCTAAGATCTGGTGAGATGCGCAAAGTTATGGCTGATTGTCGTGCTGTAATTGGTGAGGTTTCCAATTCAGAACATAACTTAGTGTCTCTTGGAAAGGCCGGGGCTTCAAGATGGCGTGGTGTTCGTCCGACTGTTCGTGGTGTTGTAATGAATCCGGTTGATCATCCGCATGGTGGTGGTGAAGGTCGTACATCCGGTGGTAGACATCCTGTATCTCCCTGGGGTATGCCAACTAAAGGTTATAAAACCAGAAATAATAAACGTACTGATAATATGATTATCAGACGTCGTAAGCTGAAATAGAGAGGAATTAACGTGCCACGTTCAATTAAAAAAGGTCCTTTTATTGATCATCATCTACTTAAGAAAGTTGAAGATGCTGTAAGTACTAATAATCGGAAACCGATTAAAACATGGTCAAGAAGATCAATGATTATTCCGGATATGTTGGGATTAACCATTGCAATTCATAATGGACGACTGCATATACCAGTTCTAATTTCTGAGAATATGGTCGGGCATAAATTAGGTGAATTTTCACCAACTCGTACATATAAAGGCCATGTGGCTGATAAGAAATCTAGATAGGGCGTGGTCATGGAAATTTCAGCAAAATTAAAAAATGCTCCGCTGTCTGCGCAAAAAGCACGGTTAGTAGGCGATCAAATTCGTGGAATGCCAGTTGAAAAAGCATTGAATCTATTGAAGTTCAGTTCAAAAAAAGCAGCTGCGATTATTAAAAAAATTCTAGAATCGGCTATCGCTAATGCAGAGCATAATGACAGTGCAGATATCGATGAATTAAAAGTGTCGACCGTTTATGTAAATGAAGGGGCGACTATGAAAAGATTCAAGGCAAGAGCTAAAGGACGTGCAAATCATATCCTTAAAAGAACCTGCCATATTACAGTTAAAGTCGCAGAATACGAGTAGGGGCAGAAAATGGGTCAAAAGGTACATCCAACAGGTATACGCCTAGGTATTGTTAAAGATTGGAATTCGAGGTGGTATGCGAATAGTCAGGATTACTCGGTATTCCTGCATCAAGATTTAACAGTTAGGGACTATATAAAGAAAAAATTAGCTCACGCCTCTGTTAGCCGTATTCAGATAAACCGTCCGCCAAATAATGCGCATATTACAATTCATACGGCAAGACCTGGCATTGTTATAGGAAAAAAAGGCGAGGATATAGAGGCATTGAGGCAGGGGGTTTCTAAAATAATGGGTATTCCTGTTCAGCTTAATGTTGAAGAGATTAGGAAGCCTGAATTAGATGCTCAGTTGGTGGCGGAAGGTGTCGCTCAACAGCTTGAGAAAAGGATTATGTATCGCCGAGCGATGAAGCGCGCCGTAACTAATACTATGAGACTGGGAGCGGAGGGCATAAAAATAAATATCGGCGGGCGATTAAACGGGGCTGAGATTGCTCGTAGTGAGTGGTATAGAGAGGGGCGAGTACCTTTACACACCTTAAGGGCGGACATTGATTATGCTACGGCCGAAGCGCATACTACTTATGGAATTATTGGTATTAAGGTGTGGATATTCAAGGGAGAAGTATTTGACATGGATGCGCATACGGCATCGATTAACTCCGAATCTAAAAAATAGTTGAAGGGATAGAGAAAAATGCTTCAACCTAAAAGAACTAAATTCCGTAAGCAACATAAAGGCAGAAATAACGGTACTGCTGTGCGTGGATCATCAGTAAGTTTTGGTGATTTTGGTCTTAAGTCGATAGAGCGAGGAAGGCTTACTGCTCGTCAAATTGAGTCTGCGCGTAGAACGATTACACGGCATGTTAAACGTGGCGGTAAAATATGGATTAGAATTTTTCCTGATAAACCTATTACAAAAAAACCATTAGAAGTTCGTATGGGAAAAGGAAAAGGTAGTGTAGAATACTGGGTTGCTCAAGTTAAGCCTGGAACCATGTTATATGAAATACAAGGTGTTTCTGAGGAATTGGCTCGTGAAGCATTCGCACTGGGTGCTGCAAAGTTGCCTCTGAAAACAGTTTTTACCTCTCGGACGATAATGTAATGAAAGCAAGTGAGTTACGCCAAAAATCAAAAGACGAATTAAAGTCTATGTTGCTTAAGATGTCTCGCGAAGAATTTAACCTTAAAATGCAGAAAGGGACTGGGCAGTTGTCTAAGCCAGATCAAGTGAGAACGGTTAGACGTGATGTAGCACGCATTCATACCATATTAAACGAAATGACGAGCGCATAGCAATGAGTGAAAATGTAGCTAAATTGCGGACAATCAGTGGTCGGGTTGTTAGTAATAAGATGGATAAGACTATCACAGTATTAGTTGAACGAGTTGTAAAGCATCCTGTTTATGGTAAATACATTAAGCGTTCTACTAAAATGATGGCTCATGATGAGCAGAATATCTGTCATGAAGGTGACATAGTGTCTATTACATCATGTCGGCCAATGTCTAAAAATAAATCCTTCAGGCTGGTTCAGATCTTAGAAAGTGTTAACAAATAGTGTCGAAAAGCTATTTAACAAATAGATAATTAGGAATAAATTATGATTCAGATGCAAACTAACCTTGACGTCGCCGACAATAGCGGTGCAAAAAAGGTCATGTGTATCAAAGTGTTGGGGGGGTCTCATAGGCGCTATGCGGGTATAGGGGATATTATTAAGGTCAGTATAAAGGACGCTATACCTCGTGGAAGGGTAAAAAAAGGCGAAGTTTACAACGCATTGGTTGTCAGGACCTGTAAAGGTGTGCGTAGATCGGACGGTTCTGTTATTCGCTTTGATGGGAATGCTGCGGTAATTTTGAACAATAATTTACAGCCTCTTGGTACGCGTATTTTTGGACCTGTAACACGTGAGCTAAGGGGGGAGAGGTTCATGAAAATTATCTCGCTAGCTCCTGAAGTTTTATAAGGTAGGGTTTGAAATGCAAAGAATTAAGCAAGGCGATGAAGTTATTGTTCGTACAGGTAAGGATAAAGGTAAAACAGGTAGGGTAAGCAAGGTTTTGAGGGATAATAAGGTTTTGGTTGAAGGAATTAATCAGGTTAAGAAAAGCCAGAAACCTAACCCAAATGCTGGAGTTTCAGGTGGAATTATCGTTAAGGATATGCCGATTAATATTTCCAATATAGGATTATATAATCCTGAGACTAAAAAAGCAGATCGTGTCGGCTTTAAGTTTCTAGAAAATGGACAAAAAGTCAGATATTTTAAATCAACAAGCGCAGTTGTTGATGTATAAGGGTGTAAATAAAAATCATGACTAGACTAGAAGCTGTATATAAAGAAAAAATTCTTCCGGCATTGGTGGAGCAGTTTGCTTATAACTCAGTAATGCAGGCTCCACGGATTACAAAAATAACACTTAATATGGGTGTTGGTGGTGCCGTTGCTGATAAAAAAGTCTTGCAATCTGCCGTTAGCGATATGGAAAAGATTTCCGGGCAAAAGCCGGTTATCACGCTGGCTAGAAAATCTATTGCTGGTTTTAAAATTCGCGATGATATGCCTATAGGATGTAAAGTGACTTTGCGTAGCGACAGAATGTATGAGTTTTTAGATCGTTTAATATCTATATCTATTCCTAGAATTCGCGATTTTAGAGGATTAAGCTCTAAAAGTTTTGATGGTCGTGGAAATTATTCAATGGGTGTTAAAGAGCAAATCATCTTTCCAGAAATTGATTACGATAAAATTGATGCGTTACGAGGTATGGATATCACGATCACAACAACGGCTCAAACTAACGAAGAAGGTCTCGCTTTGTTGAAGCTTTTTAATTTTCCATTTAAGAGCTAAGGGCATATTAAAATGGCAAAAAAATCAATGATTGCGCGTGAAGACAAGCGAAAGAAATTAGTAAAAAAATATGATGCTAAAAGGAAATCTTTAAAAGAAACTATTAGAAATCCAAATGCGACTTTTGAAGATAAAGATTCTGCTCAGCTACAGCTACAAAAACTACCAAGAGACTCGAGTTTATCGAGGGTTCGTAATCGCTGTAATTTAACTGGACGGCCGCATGGATACTACCGTAAATTTGGTCTTAGTCGAAATAAGTTAAGAGAGGCAACGATGCGTGGTGATGTGCCAGGTTTGGTAAAGGCAAGTTGGTAAGATCTGTTAGATCAAGTTTGGAGAGATTATAAAATGAGTATGACAGACCCAGTTGCAGACATGCTGACCCGAATTAGAAATGGTCAATCTGCGAGTAAAAAGATCGTTAAGCTACCCTCATCAAAGTTGAAGGTATCTATTGCTAAGGTGCTGAAAGAAGAAGGTTTTATCGGTGGTTATTCTACAGAAACGATAGGTAGTCATACAGAAATGACTATTGAATTGAAGTATTATAAGGGACTTCCTGTAATTGAGAACATCAAAAGAATTAGTAAGCCGGGTTTACGTATTTATAAATCTAAAGATGAATTGCCGAAAGTACTTGGCGGGCTTGGAATTGCTATCGTATCAACTTCAAATGGTGTTATGACTGATAGGGCTGCTCGTTCGATTGGGCATGGCGGTGAAGTTATTTGTACTGTTTGTTAAAGTGTAGGTCAGGTTATGTCAAGAATTGCTAAAGCCCCAGTTAATATCCCTAGTGGAGTAGATGTAAAGCTAGAGGGTAATAATTTAATTGTTAAAGGAAATAACGGTCAATTATCTTATGATATTAATATGTCGGTTGGTCTGAATATTACGGATAATGTGATTCAGGTTCAATGGGATAGAGAAGATAAGAAAGCTACTGCTCAAGCTGGTACGGCTAGAGCAATTGTTAGTAATATGATTATTGGTGCTTCTGCCGGGTTTGAAAAGAGATTAACTTTGATTGGTGTTGGTTATAGGGCTCAAGCTAAAGGCAATATACTTAACTTAGCTCTCGGTTTTTCTCATCCAGTTGACTTTGAAGTCCCTGATGGTGTTTTTGTTGAAACGCCTAGTCAAACTGAAATTGTTGTTAAGGGGAGTAATAAGCAATTGGTAGGTGAGGTTGCAGCAAAAATTAGAGCGTATCGCCCACCTGAGCCTTATAAAGGGAAAGGCGTGAGGTATGCTGATGAGCATGTTGCAAGAAAAGAAGCTAAAAAGAAGTAAGGTAGCGTAATGGATAAGAAACAGTCACGTATGAAGCGCGCATTAAAATTGCGTTGCAAAATTAAAAAGTTAAGTGCAACACGCTTGTCGATTCATAAAACCTCTCAGCATATATATGCTCAAGTTATCAGTGCTGACGGAACGACAACTTTAGCAAGTGCATCTACGGCTCAGGCTGAAATTAGATCTACTTTGAAAAATACAGGAAATATCAATGCGGCGGTTGAGGTGGGGAGATTTATTGCTCTAAAAGCAATTGCTGCAGGAGTTTCTGAGGTTGCTTTTGATCGTTCAGGATTTAAATATCATGGTCGCGTTAAAGCATTGGCTGATGCGGCACGTGAAGCCGGTCTGAAATTTTAGAGGAAATTAAGATGTCTACAGCGCCTTCTCAAGTTAGTGCGGATGGTTTGCAGGAAAAGTTAGTTAACGTAAGACGTGTTGCCAAAGTTGTAAAAGGTGGTAGAGTTTTTGGTTTTACTGCGTTAACAGTGGTTGGTGACGGCGAAGGTAGGGTCGGATATGGCGTGAGTAAAGCGCGTGAGGTTCCTATTGCAATACAAAAGTCTTTAGAGCAGGCGCGAAAAAATATGCGTAAGATTTCTTTAAATGGCGATACCTTGCAATATCCTGTTATGAATACGACGGGGGCTGCTAAGGTTTATATGCAGCCAGCTTCTGAGGGTACAGGTATTATTGCGGGAGGTGCAATGAGAGCGGTATTCGAAGTAGTTGGAGTGCATAACGTATTGGCTAAGTGTATTGGGACAAGTAATCCTATTAATGTTGTGAGGGCTACAATTAATGGGCTTACTGGGATGCATAGTGCTAGCCAGATAGCGGCGAAACGCGGCTTGTCAGTTGAACAGATTATTGGGTAGTGATAATGGTTGGCAATAAAATTAGTGTGACAATGACAAAAAGCAGATTTGGGCGTTTACCGCGACATCAAGCCTGTTTGAAAGGTTTAGGATTGCGTAAAATCAACCAGAGGGTTGTTGTGCTTAATACTCCTGAAAACCGAGGTATGATAAGTAAAATATCATATATGTTAAAACTTGAGGAAATGTAATGTTTTTAAATACCATTCGTTCCAGTGAAGGAGCTCGAAAAAAATCTAAGCGTGTGGGTCGAGGTATTGGTTGCACGCTTGGTAAGACGTGTGGAAGAGGTCATAAAGGTCAAAAAGCACGTAGTGGGGGCTTTCATAAGGTTGGTTTTGAGGGGGGGCAGATGCCCCTTCAGCGTCGATTACCAAAAATCGGATTTACTTCGCAAATAGGGAAGTATTCATCAGAAGTAAGATTGAATGAGTTGAATGGCTTGGATGCTGATGTAATAGATATTAAGATTTTGATTGCGGCCAACATAGTTCCAATATTTACTAAGAAAGTAAAAATTATTAAGTCTGGTGAGTTAAATAAGGCTGTTTCCTTAAAAGGTATTAAAGTAACCAAGGGAGCGAAGGAAGCTATTGAGATGGCTGGTGGACAAGTAGAGGTTTAAGTGAGTACTTCAAGAGCTCAGGTGACAGGCAAGGTCGGTAATTTTTCAGAGCTTAAAGCAAGATTGCTTTTCGTTTTGGGGGCATTCTTTGTGTATAGGGTTGGTGCTCATATACCGGTGCCTGGGATTGATCCTAAGGCGCTTTCTGTGATGTTTGAGCAGCAGAGTGGTTCGATCTTGGATATGTTTAACATGTTCTCTGGCGGTGCTTTGATGCGTTTAAGTCTGTTTGCTCTAGGAATTATGCCTTATATATCGTCATCAATTATAATGCAATTGATGACTGTTGTAGTGCCGGTGATGGAGCAGTTAAAGAAAGAGGGGGAAGCGGGGCGGCGCAAGATTTCACAATATACTCGATTTGGTACAGTTATTTTAGCGACTTTTCAAGCGGTTGGAATATCTTTTGCATTGCAAAATCAAACGGCTGGTGGGCTCTCTGTTGTCTTGAGTCCTGGTGTTGGCTTTGTTGTAATTACAACTGTTACTTTGGTTACGGGTACGATTTTTTTGATGTGGTTGGGTGAGCAGGTAACTGAGCGAGGTATAGGTAATGGCATTTCACTGATCATTTTTGCGGGGATTGTTTCTGGGTTGCCAAAAGCGATTGGCGGTACCTTAGAGTTGGCAAGAACAGGTGAAATGAACGGGGGCTTCATTATATTATTATTTTTGTTGTCTATTTCTGTTACGGCGTTAGTTGTTTTTGTTGAAAGAGGTCAGAGAAGAATAGTTATTAATTATCCAAAAAGACAACAGGGCCGCAAGATGTATGCCGGTCAAAGTAGTTTTTTGCCTCTAAAATTAAATATGGCTGGTGTTATACCGCCTATTTTTGCATCAAGTATAATTTTATTCCCTGCGACTATTGCTGGTTGGTTTGGGCACAGTGATGGATTTTCTTGGCTGCAGGACGTAGCTACTATGTTATCTCCTGGGCAGCCTATTTATGTTATCTTTTATGCTGCGGCTATAATTTTCTTCTGCTTCTTTTATACAGCGTTGGTGTTTAACTCGAAAGAGACTGCTGAGAATTTAAAGAAGTCTGGTGCGTTTTTGCCGGGGATAAGGCCTGGTCTGCAAACAAGCTCTTATATTGATAAGGTAATGACTCGGTTAACGTTATTCGGAGCATTTTATATTACACTTGTATGCCTCTTGCCTGAATTTTTGATAGTTTACTGGAATGTCCCATTTTACTTTGGTGGAACGTCCTTGTTAATTATTGTGGTGGTTGTGATGGATTTTATTTCTCAAATGCAAACCCATGTTATGTCTCAACAGTATGATGGCTTAATGAAAAAAGCCAATCTAAAAAAATAACTTAATTGCGCAAAAAATAGTCAAGGAATTAGTAATGAAAGTTCGTGCCTCAGTTAAAAAAATTTGTAGAAAATGTAAGGTTGTAAAAAGAAATGGCGTTATTAGAGTTATCTGTGAAGACGGAAAACATAAACAACGACAAGGATAATAATCATTGCGTCATAATTAGCGCAGTGCTATAATTCGACGCTTAACTTTAGAGTGCTACCAAGGGGAGTATCTAGATGGCACGTATTGCCGGGATAAATATACCAGACCATAAGCACGCGGTAATTGCTTTAACCGCTATATATGGTATTGGTCGTCAAACTGCGAGTGAAATTTGCGTTGAAGTAGGTATAGCTCCTTCAATAAAGATAAAAGAACTGACTGAAGAGCAATTAGAAACTATCCGCACTGTAGTGTCGAAGATGACAGTGGAAGGTGATCTGCGTCGAGAGGTTTCTATGAATATCAAGCGGTTGATGGATCTGGGTTGCTATCGCGGGATAAGGCATCGTAGAGGATTGCCTTTAAGAGGGCAGAGAACGAGAACTAATGCTCGTACTCGTAAAGGTCCACGTAAAGCAATTAAAAAATAAGATGTTCTTTTAAGAGGTTTGAAGTAAATGGCGAGTCAAAATCGTTCTAGAAAGCGTATAAAAAAAGAAATTGCAGACGGTATAGTGCATGTGCACGCTTCTTTTAATAATACAATTGTAACTATTACTGATAGAAAAGGTAATGCTCTTTCTTGGGCAACATCTGGAGGCTCAGGCTTTCGAGGGTCTAGAAAAAGTACACCATTTGCCGCGCAGGTTGCGGCAGAAAAAGCTGGTTCGATTGCCCTGGAATATGGTATGAAGAACCTTGATGTTATGATTAAAGGCCCAGGGCCTGGTCGCGAATCTGCAGTGCGTTCATTGAATAATTTGGGATTCAAAATAAATAATATTGTTGATGTGACGCCGATTCCACATAATGGTTGTCGCCCGCCGAAAAAACGACGCGTATAAAAAATCTGGAGTAGTTTGTTATGGCAAGATATCTTGGGCCTACTTGTAAATTAAGTCGAAGAGAAGGTACGGATCTGTTTTTAAAAAGCAGAGGTAAATCTTTAGAAAATAAGTGTAAATTAGATCAGCGTCCTGGGCAGCATGGTGCTAAGCGGACAAGAAGCTCTGATTATGCTATTCAGTTAAGGGCTAAACAGCGCTTACGTAGAATATATGGTATTTTGGAAAAACAGTTTAGAAATTATTATAAGACAGCTGATTCGAAGAAAGGGGCGACAGGTCAGAATTTGCTGAATCTTTTAGAATCAAGATTGGATAACGTTGTTTATCGTATGGGCTTCGCCTCTACACGGGCGGAAGCTCGGCAATTGGTGAGTCATAAGTCGATTCAAGTCAATAGCGTTTTGATTAATGTTCCTTCTTATCAGGTTGCCCCTGGTGATGTTCTTACTGTTAGAGAAAAAGCAAAAAAGCAACAAAGGATTATCGATGCTTTAAATATAACTGAGCAGTATGGTTTTCCTTCTTGGGTTGAGGTTAATTTAAAAGCTATGTCAGGTACATTTAGTTCTCTGCCTGATCGTGTAGATTTAGGAAGTGACATAAATGAACAGTTAGTAGTTGAGCTTTATTCTAAATAATCGTAGTTTTGAGGGATATAAATGCAGAATTCTATTTCTGGCTTGTTGAAGCCTCGACTAGTTGAGGTTGTAAGCAAAACACCTAATCATTCTAAGATTGTTATTGAGCCTCTAGAAAGAGGGTTTGGTCACTCTATTGGTAACGCATTGCGTCGCGTATTATTGTCTACAATTCCAGGCTGTGCTGTCACAGATGTTGAAATTGAAGGCGTTCTTCATGAGTACACCACTATAGAAGGTGTTCAAGAAGATGTGATTGATATTTTGCTTAATCTTAAAAAGTTAGCGGTTGTACTTCATTCTAAGGATGAAGTTGAGCTTACCCTTTCAAAACACGGTGCAGGCTGTGTAACTGCAGCTGATATTATAGTTCCACACGACGTGGAAATTATCAATCCTGATTTGGTAATAGCCAACCTAACTCAGGTTGGTGTGTTAAATATGAAGATCCGAGTGCGTCGAGGAAGAGGTTATGAACCTGTAAGTGTTCGTAAATCAAATTCCGAACATAGCCTTATTGTTGGTGCGCTTCAGCTTGATGCTTCGTATAGTCCGATTGTTAAAGTTGCTTATCAAGTTGAAAGTACACGTGTTGAACAGCGTACCAATTTAGACAAACTAATCATTGAACTGGAAACAAATGGAACTGTCGATCCAGAAGAGACTATTAAACTTGCTGCGACAATTCTTCATGATCAGTTATCAGTTTTTGTTGATTTTGAAAAAGTAAATGATCAACTTACCGAGGAAGAGGTCGAGGTTGAAGAAATATTTGATCCAGTTCTTCTTCGCCCTGTAGATGACCTTGAATTAACAGTACGATCTGCTAACTGTTTGAAAGCTGAAAATATTTTTTATATTGGAGATTTAATTCAACGTACAGAAGTAGAGTTATTAAAAACTCCAAATCTAGGGAAAAAATCTTTAACAGAAATTAAAGATATTCTTGCTTTAAAAGGTTTATCTTTAGGAATGCGCTTAGAAAATTGGCCTCCTGATAATCTAGCAGATCAATCACATGCTTTAACACACTAATATTAGGTTTTCTTATAATGAGACATCGTAAATCTGGAAGAAAATTAAATATAAACAGCAGTCACCGTAAGGCTCTGTTTAGTAACATGGTTAGTTCATTGTTTAAGCATGAATTAATAAAAACAACTTTACCAAAAGCAAAAGAATTAAGAAGCTATGCTGAGCCATTAATTACTTTGTCTAAAGAAGATAGCGTTGCTAAAAGGCGCCTCGCTTTTTCACGACTACGTGATCGTGATGTTGTAACTAAGCTTTTTAATGAGCTAGGTCCCCGTTACAAAAATAGATCTGGTGGGTATCTACGCATTATGAAGTGTGGATTCAGATCCGGTGATGATGCTCCAATGGCTTATGTTGAGCTTGTTGATAGGTCTATTGCTGTTGTTGAAGATTGATCACGAGTTTAAGGCGTGTGCTAAAAAATAATCTACCCAGAAGCAGAGGCAATAGCTCTCTCCTAGTTGGGTAGAAGAGGATTTATTAGAAGTCGCCTTGAAAGAGATGCTATTTTTAAGGCCCCGTAAACTTTTGTAATGGTCAACTAAAACAGGAGAGTTTCTTAAATACTCTTCCGATTGAATTCGCATTCAAATTCCAGTGGGGATTGATAGCCTGATTTGAATCCCTGCGTTTACCATTATAAAAAGCAAGATAATAATGCTCAGCTTTGCGGGCTTTTTAGTTATGAATTCTTCATAGTTAAGTTCCTAGTGTTTTAAGCTTCGGAAAAGCGCTCTGTCGGCGAATTGTCATACCTCGTACTTTACTGGATATTTATTATTCCCAAGTGTTCTCGGTATTCGTGGTTTGCGCATTGGCTGTCCTGGTCAGAATGATCCAGTAGGGCAAGGTGAGGCTTTAGCCTCAAAAATGCAATCTGCAGGGTATTGACACACAGTGAAGTCCGCATGTGATTATCAATCGACCATTACCAGTTGTCTGGAAACAAGTCGATGACAATCACGACATAGAGTTAACCTTCAACCTTCAAGCGTTCAGACGTAAGTCATGTCGGTCGTTCAGGCCCTATTGGGGCAGTGACATCAAATTGCCTATTTACTAGGTCAGAAGAAATTGCATTATTATGATTGCTGTCTGTGGTGACTTTGGACCGTTTGAGATAGCGAGGATTCAGATCCAATTTACTTATCAATTGTTTCGCTTTATAGCGTCTGACCTGAATATCTTCTTTTATAAAGGGTTCGGATAAACGGCCGGAATCCTATACTTGCTTATTCTCTTCAAATAACTGAATTTCTTTAACTTTAAGCTCTTTTTGTAGAATTTTTTTATCAGTATCTTCAGGCGTTTTAGTCCACGCATAAAAGGCGCTGGTGCTGACCAGTATGACTTTACACAGTAAAGTAACGGGAAAAGCCTTCTATTACTCTCTAATAAATCTGTATTTTATTTGAGTTTTTGCACAAGAAGACTGAAGCCTTTTTTATATCTCGTGTTCCATCCGCAAGTGTTCAACTTCTACGTAAGCGTAATAATTCCGACTGATCCGTTAAATTCGAAACATCCTTCTTCGTTGACGATATCGTTGGCCCTTTTTCGGCTCTTACCCAACGTCCAATAGCGCCCAGCGATATGCCTAAATTATCCGCTGCTTGTTTCTGCATATAGCCTTTTCGTTAACTAATTTTGCCGCATCTTATTTAAACTCAAGAGTGTATTTGAGGCGTTTATGTTTATTTTGTTCGCTTATTTTTCACCTCTGTTGATATTATAAGTGTGTCTTTAGATATGTCCGGTTTTATTAAACCATTTCAACAACGACTATTCTCTATATAAGCAATAAAACCCATGGACTGACATTAACTAAATCATGTATTCAAAACCTATATTCGATCGAGATTGCAGACAGTGTCAGCGGTTAGATGATTTTCTATGTGAAGTTAAACAAAAGCACCCGGACTATCATGCGAGTCCGGTTGCTCCGTTTGGCGATAGTTCGGCCCGACTGCTGATAGTCGGACTGGCTCCCGGCATGCATGGAGCCAATGCCACCGGCAGGCCGTTTACCGGCGATTATGCCGGTCTACTGCTGTATGAGGCGCTTTACCTGTTCGGTTACAGTAATCAAATAAAATCCGAGTCATTAAACGACGGCTTGATGCTTAAAAACTGCCGTATCACCAATGCGGTTAAATGCTTGCCGCCGCAAAACAAACCGACCACTGACGAAATCAATCAATGCAATCGTTTTTTGGCTGCGGAGTTAAAAACATTGCCGGAGCGCGCGATCATTTTGGCCTTGGGTTCGGTGGCGCACCAAGCGGTAATAAAAGCTTATGGGCTGAAACTGGGTAGCGCCAAATTCGCTCATAATGCTCAGCATGCCTTGCCGGATGGCCGCACATTGGTCGACTCTTATCATAGCAGTCGCTACAACGTGCAAACCAAACGGCTGACTAAAGCTATGTTTGCCGATGTTTTCCGTACCGTTGATCGGATAGAGCGGGCCCTGTAATGCGATGCGGAGCATGGCAAGCGGTCTATGAAATAGCGCATGCATTGCCCGGCAAAAAACAGGCCGATTAAAAATACTGTAAAATGCCTGAACGGCCTGGAGTCCGGACTTTTGCCGGGTACCTTGCTTTGCTTGTTCGTAAGCAAAGCAACGTACTCTCGCCATAGTCTATTCTCCGGCAGCTTTTTTAATCGCAATGGTTTGATATGAAATGACTGAAGAATACGAATACGATGATGAGGCGGAAGAATATTACGCGATCCGCCCTAATAAAACACAAATCAAGAAGGACATGGCGGCTCTTTTTGTTTTAAGCGAAGAAATATCCGAGTTATCGCCGGGCCAGATAAAAACGCTTGAACTGCCTGAGGTTATCGATAAAGCCGTCGTCGAAGTAGCGGGAATGCCGCATAAGGGCGCCAGAAAACGGCTGCTGAAATTTATTGCCGGCCAGCTCAATAAGATTGATGTGGAACCTATTTTAGAAAAACTGTCGCGTATCAAAAATAAAAGCGCCCATGCGGTCCGGGAGCATCATATTGTCGAGCGTTGGCGGGATCGGCTGATAACCGAAGGCAACGATGCATTAACCGCGTTGCTCGACGAACAGCCCGATGCGGATCGGCAGCTATTAAGGCAGTTGATACGCAACGCGCAGAAAGAAGCCGAAACCGGTAAGCCGCCTAAGTCTTCCCGCCTGTTATATCGCCGCTTGAAAGAATTGTTTCAGGTTGAAGGCGAGCCGGACCAGGATCAGGAATCGGAATTCGAGGCTGATTAGCCGTTCGCTATGTCTGACATAACTTTCAGCTAAGTGCTGAAGAGTTAATCATCATTAAACAAGTCCATTTGCCGGAAATGCGTTTGTCCTGACTTGTTTTCCAGCGATGACAGCGCAACGCCTAACAAGCGGACATTGCGCCTACCTATGTCGGTGTCTTTCAGTAAGTCTTCGAAGGTGTCGCCTAGCGCCGATTTCGGCGTAATGGCATGAGGCAATGTTCGGCTGCGGGTAATCTGGACAAAATCATGATATTTGATTTTTACAGTCAGGGTGTAAGCGACCATCTGCTTTTCGGCGACCTTTCTCATGGCCTTTTGCAGCAGGTTTTGCAACTGCGCGATAACGTCTTGCTTAAACTTGATATCCTGTTCAAAAGTTACCTCCACGCCTACCGATTTCCTGATGCGGTCGTTGTTGACGGGGCGATTGTCGATGCCTCTGGAAATAGTGTAATAATGCAGCCCGGCTTTACCGAAATAATAGTGCAATGTTTCCAGCGACTGGGCTTTCAAGTCTTTGCCGGTTTTGATGCCTAGCGCGTGCATTTTTGCCGACGTTGCCTTGCCTACGCCATGAAACCGCTCAATCGGGAGCTGTTCGGCAAAGCCTGGGCCGTGTTCCGGGGCGATTAAATAGAGTCCGTCCGGCTTGTTGATGTCCGATGCGATTTTAGCGAGAAATTTATTATAAGAAACGCCCGCCGAAGCAATCAGTTGAGTTTCTTGTTTAATCGCGGCTTTGATGGCTTTGGCGATTAAGGTGGCGGAACCTTGATGCAAACTGACATGGCTGACATCCAGATAAGCTTCATCCAGGGAAAGAGGCTCGAAAAGGTCGGTGTAGTCGGCAAAGATTTTTCGAATAGCCATTGAGGCTTGTTGATAGGCCTCGAAGCGGGGCTTTACAAAAATGGCCTGCGGGCACAACCGGTACGCCTGCGCGGAGGACATGGCCGAATGGATGCCGTATTGTCTCGCTTCATAGCTGCAGGTTGCAACTACGCCGCGAGAATCGGGAGCGCCGCCGACGATCAGCGGCTTATTGCGGTATTGAGGGAAATCGCGTTGCTCTACCGCCGCAAAAAATGCATCCATATCGATATGAATGATTTTGCGGGTAGAGCTCATCAAATGTTATTTTGTTTTGCTTTCCGGTTGTTGCAGTTCTGCGGTCATATTCCAATCGGAGAACGGAAAGGGCATGATTTCGGTATTGAAGGTCAGGAACAGCAGGATGTGGTAGGTATAGGTGGAAAGGCTGCGGCCAAAATTAAGGATATTGACGTTAGCTTTGCCGGTTAGCAGCGTTGATGCCACTTGCAGAATAATAACAGCCCAAAGCAGCATTCTGACCAGTCCGCCGATCGCGGCAAAAACCAGCATAAAGAAAATTCGTTTCCAAGTGCTGAGTTGGGTCAAGTTGTAGTTTATTTGTTCGTCCATCGTGTTTAGCCTCGGTTCATAATGTCGCGTAAATCAAGCGCCGCCGCGTTACAGCGCGCTATGTAGTTTGCCATGGATAAGGAGTAGTTGGCGAAAAGACCGTAACCGCTACCGTTTAAGATCATCGGGCTTAAAATGGGGGTTAAGGCATTTTCCAGCGCTTTAATCATAATATCGACGGTGCGCATGGCCCGTTTGTCTAACAAAATATCCTCAAAGTCATGTTTGATGGCCCTGAGTATATGCAATAAGGCCCAGCTTGCACCCCGCGCTTCATAGAAAACGTCGTCGATCTCCAGCCATGTAACTTTGGCGACGGTGGTGCCTTTTTCATCGGCGGCTTCCCGCTCAAGTTCGGTTAATCCGGGGCCATAGTTGCCGCTGGCGCTGTTTGCGGTCAAACGGGTGGAAAGACCGCCCAAACGTTTGATCACCACTTCGGTGTATTGCCACAGGTTGTCGGCACGGGAATAAAATTGCGCCTGTTTTACATTGCCGCCGTATTTTTGCAGACGTTGCATGTATTTATGCAAAGCCTCGACGCCTTTTTGATATTCGGCTTCCGTTGACGGTAGCGCCCATGAGTCGTTTTCGTAATAAAAATACGGTTCGGCAATCGCCAAATCAGGATCTTCGGCCGATTGGGATTGATCTCTGGCAAAATGGTTTCTTAATGCCGAGGTGGCGTCGCGCAGCATCACTAAAGCGCCGTACTCCCAGTTGGAAATGTTGTCTAAAAAAACGCCCGGAGGCGCGACATCGTTAGTGATATAACCGCCGCTTTTATGTAACAGAACCTCGGCGATATGAGCCAAGGTGTTGGTATAAACATAGCCGACCGGCATGCTGTCGGTGGAATGGGTTTCTTCCGCACGTTTTACGGCTTCGTCCTGAACATTAAACTGCCCCGGCTCGCTGCCCCACCATGCGCCCAGGAAAATCAGAATGACCACGACAATGAGGGCAAAAACACCAAAGCCCCAGAGTATTCCTTTAGATTTTATATCGTTCAGTGTATCGTTTGCCGCCATTTTTGGAATCCCGTAAAGAGGTTTTTCGTAGAGTCGAAAACTATTTTACCCTACTGCTTTTTTATATGAAAAATTGGCTACATGGTAGCAGGTTTTTTGGTTATTTGCTTACGGCGCAATCCGCTATGTCGGTTTTTTTTTGGCTCTTGGGTGCGCTTTATCATAGATTTCAGCCAGATGTTGAAAGTCCAGGTGGGTGTAGATCTGAGTCGTGCCGATATTGCTGTGTCCGAGCAATTCCTGAACGGCCCTTAGATCCTGGCTGGACTCAAGCAGATGACTGGCGAACGAGTGCCTGAGCATGTGCGGATGAATATGTTCGGCAATGCCTTTTTTTATGCACCACTGCGCCAGCCTTAATTCAATATTGCGTTGACCGAGCCGGGTGCCGCGCGCCGATACAAACAGTGCGGACTCGACAGCGGGAATTTTTACGGCGCGTTGCCGCAGCCAGTTTTCAATAGCCGTGACGGCTTTACTGCCTATCGGTAATATTCTGGATTTGCCGCCCTTGCCTATGCGCACAGTCACGGTGCTGTCGGGCAAGTCCAGGTCGGTTAAATTCAGTTCCGATAATTCGCTCAAGCGCAGGCCGGATGAATAGAATAATTCAAACATGGCCAAATCGCGGATTTCCAGTAGCGAACCGGCTCCGGCTTCGAGCAAACCGAATAACTGATCGACATCCAGGACTTTAGGCAGCTTTCTGGCTTGTTTGGGCGCTCGGATATGCTGGGCCGGGTTGATGTCGACCAAACCTTGTTTCAGCAGATAATTATAAAAGCTGCGGATCGCCGACAGCTGGCGTTGCAGGCTTTTACTACTCAATTTTTCTCGATGCCGAGCGGCGATGAAAGCGCGAATATCGGTTTGTTGCAGATCGGCCCAGTGAGCCAGGCCTTTTTCCGTGCAATAGCGGCACAGCTGCTCCATATCCCGCCGATAACTTTTTACGGTGTGTTCTGAGGCGCGGACTTGAAAGGTAAGCTGCTGGAAAAACTCAGCCAGCATAAGCTCGGCATCCTCATGCATATTAACTCCGCTGCAATAACGCAATCAGTCGGGTTCCTATGATTTCGCTCATTTGGTTTAAAAACAGATGGCCCATACTGGGGTGAAAGCGGTCTTCATCGCGGCTGCCGATCGCTAAAATCCCTTCCAATTCGGTAAAGGCCATCGGAATAATCGCGCAGGATTTGACTTCGAACGCCATCCCGCCGAATAACACTCTGGCCTGGGCAATGCTCAGGCGCCCGCATTTGGGCTGATTACCGGCCAACTCGGCGGCAAACGGTTCCAAATCTTTGCTGCCCGGTTCAATAAACAAATGGGTAAGCGTGTTGTCCGGATTGGGTTTAATGATAAGCACCGCTACGAAGTCAACCAAAAAATATTCCGATAGCGCTATCTCAAGATTGGCAACCGCCTCTTCCAACGTGGTGGCGTCGAGCAGCGCCAAGGTAAGTTTGTGCATACGGTTTAGCGAAGTGTTGTTATCTCGGGCTATATCGACCAAGGTAATGAGCTTGTTTTCCATATCCTGATGCCGGTTTCTGAACAGTTCCAACTGCTTTGAAATCAGCGATACCGCACTGCCGCTGGGATGAGGAATGCTCATGTGTTCCAGCAAACTCAAGTGTTTATGGAAGAAGTCGGGGTGTTCTCGTAGATAATCTTCAACTTGGGCGGCAGTGATTTCAGCAGCTTGTTCATTCATAGCGATAGTTGTCCTTCAAAAACAGAAACGGCGGGGCCCGTCATTAAAACCGGTTCGCCACGGCCACGCCAATTAATAGTTAAAGTTCCGCCGGGCAAGTCCACGCTGACCACAGGGTCCAGCAGATTGTGTTCGATGCCGATAACCACGGCCGCACAAGCGCCGCTGCCGCAAGCCAGGGTTTCAGCCGCGCCGCGTTCAAATACGCGCAACTTGATATGGTGGCGGTCTACCACTTGCATAAAACCGACATTCACCCGTTCCGGGAAAAAAGCATGGCTTTCCAAGGCCTTGCCTAATTCAGCGACCGGCGCGGATTTAACATCGGTGACTTGAATAACGGCATGTGGATTACCCATCGAAACCGCGCCGAACGCTTTTTCGGTATCGTTAACCTGCACCGTGTAAAAGCGGGATTCTTCTTCCGCCAGCAAGGGGATTTCAGCGGGCGCATGGCGTGGAATGCCCATATTGACCGTGATCAGGTTATCGTCGTCAAAACACAGCAGCAATTGGCCTGAATCGGTATCGACGCGAATTTCGTCTTTGTCCGACAACTTTTTGTCGCGGACAAAGCGGGCAAAGCAGCGCGCGCCGTTGCCGCATTGAGCGACTTCGCTGCCGTCCGCGTTAAAAATCCGGTATTTGAAATCGGCATTATCGCTGACTGCCGCTTCGACCAGTAACAATTGATCGAAACCTATGCCGAAGTGCCGGTCGGACAGCAGGCGGATTTGCTCGGATGTTAAGTCGATGTGCTGATTGATCGCGTCGATAACGACAAAATCATTACCGAGGCCGTGCATTTTAGTGAAGTTGATCATGTTAAATATAATGGATTTAATGGTTCACCCCGAAGGCGCGAAGAAACAATGTGGTTCGCGCCCTCGGGGTGAATAGTGATGTGTTACGGCAACAAATGTTCGCCGGTCCAAAGCTGTGCAATCGTTTCTCTTTCCCTGATCACATGCAGGCTGTCGCCATCAACCATCAACTCAGCCAGACGCGGCCTGGAATTATAATTCGAACTCATGGTAAAGCCATAGGCGCCGGATGAACGTACCGCTAATAAATCGCCTTGAGCGATTTTAAGCGGGCGAGTTTTACCCAAAAAATCGCCGGTTTCGCAAACCGGGCCGACGATATCCCAAGTTGTTTCAACTGCATTGCTTTGCAGGTTGACCGGAATAATATTCTGCCACGCGCTGTATAAAGACGGGCGCACCAAATCATTCATCGCCGCATCGACGATAGCGAAATTTTTATTGGCCGTCGGTTTGAGATATTCAACTTGCGTCACTAAAATTCCGGCGTTGCCGACGATGGCACGGCCCGGCTCCAATAAGATCTCAAAATCGGTTTGGCCCAATCGCGCCAAAACCGCTTGGATATAGTCGGCAGGTTCCGGCGGCTGTTCATCTTTATAGCAAATGCCTAAGCCGCCGCCCAAATCCAGGTGATGCAGCTTAATGCCTTCGGCTTCAAGCGCGGCAACCAAATCAAGAATTTTATCCAGCGCATCCAAAAAAGGCCGGGTTTCGGTCAATTGCGAGCCGATATGACAATCGATGCCGATCACGTTGATATGGGGCATCGCGGCGGCGCGGCGGTATTCAAGCAGCGCCTGTTGAATGTCGATGCCGAACTTATTTTCCTTTAAACCGGTGGAAATATAAGGATGGGTTTTAGCGTCGACATCGGGATTGACCCGAAAAGACACCGGTGCGAGTACGCCCAACTGCTCGGCCAATTGATTAATTCGATCCAACTCGCCGCTGACTTCAATATTAAAACAGCGAATGCCGATTTTTAAGGCCGCCAGAATTTCATCCTCGCGTTTGCCGACGCCGGAAAACACGATTTTTTTAGGGTCGCCGCTGGCGGTGATCACCCGTTCCAGTTCGCCCAAGGAAACAATGTCGAAGCCCGAGCCTAAACGGGCCAGCAAGTTGAGTATCGCGATATTGGAATTAGCCTTTACGGCATAGCAGATTAAATGCGCTTGTTTGCCGAAGGCCTGGTCGAAAGCCTTCCAGTGCCGTTCCAGTGTCGCTCTTGAATAGATGTAACAGGGGCTGCCGTATTTATAGACGATGTCCTGAACAGCGAAATCTTCGGCAAAAAGTTCACCGTTTCGATAATTAAAATAATCCATGTTATTGAGTTTTTTGGGGCTTGGGTTCTGGGGTTGGCGCGGGTTCCGGTTCGACATGAATCGGTGCCGCTTGTCCGGGCAAATAAAGCGGGCCGGGCTGTCCGCAGCCTGCTAAAGCGCTGACCGGCAGCAAAAGCAGTAATAATTTATAAAGTTTCATCGCGCGTCATCATTAAGTCATGGTTGATAAGCAGGGTGCTGGGCGAGTGATCGACTGTCTTTACGCCCATCACAACAATGGCCGATATAATAAGCCCAATTGCAAGAAAAGGCATTAGTAAGGCGGAGCATAAGCTTTATGTAATTCCCGATTAGCTACGCAGTAACCCTTAGAATCAAGTCTGCTAAGGAGCGCGCATGAAATAACTCGGCAACTGGCTCCCTCTCCTGCTGGACGACTGCATGGATGCAGGAGGTAGGGTAATGCAGGAGCGGTTACCGAGAGGGTTGGGGTGAGGAGAATCAAATGCTCAAGTTATTTCATGCATGTTCCTAAGCGCCAAAGGCCGGTAAACTGTTTTTTATTTAAACCCGAAGAGACGCGAAATTTTATTCTCCGTGCCTTCGTGTTGAGCCATTATCTTTCCTGATCCGGGCCAACCAAAGTCTGTCGCGGTCAAAAATATTTAATTATGCCTTGTATCCGATCATTTAATCATGGACTTTAAAAATCCGGTTAAAGCCGGTGTAATCGATGGTTGAAAAAAACCGTATGCGGGAGGTTCATTTCAACCTTTACGCTTTCCCGTAGCCGTTTATCCCGCCTCTATTTATCCGAGATAACTGATTTTTATCATATTGTTTAAAATTGGCATAGAACCGGCTTGGTGATCTGCAAGTGCTTGCTAAAGTCACTTTGCTTCATTGTTTAGCATGTATGAACTTACGTTGAACGACTATTTCGTTTTTTTACCGAGAAGAGAATTATTGCCATGATAGAAGAAATTGTATTGACCAGTGTTTTTTGCGTAGCTGTTTTTTATGCCCATGTTTTTATCAAAAAAATAATGGCCGACGAATCAAACTCATAAAAACGGCACCCAGTAAGTTAGGTATTTCCTACGGCCAAGGCCAATATTGTTGACTTAAACGAGAGCAGCCCGTTGCCTGAGCGAAGCTGCAAGCCAAGCGGCTATAAGCCAATTGTTCGATTCGGCTTCGCTCCGGAAACGGCTCGACGCCATTGTCAGCCCTGCTCGGATCAAGTCCGACCAATGCTTAAGTCAACAGTGTTGTCGGTTAAAGCCCGGTATGACAGGCCTGTTCGGATTAAACCGCAAAGTTAAAAACTGCCGCGTTGAAGTCGACGATACTATTTAATCCACGCTCTGAAATTGAGTTAACAGAGAATCGTCCTATTGATTTTTTCGGGTATATTGTCTAGCCTTTATAATATTTGAGATTAGATCGGAAGAAAAAATTATGGAAATAGTTATTTTCTTGAAAATGTTATTGAGTGTAGCCGGACGGGTATTAGTCGGCGTCAGTTTTGTTTTTTTGTGCTCACTACCTGCACATGCCGGCAGTCAGAAGGCATTCGATAAATACGATCCGCCTTCCGATTTGATACTAACTCTGCCTGACCAAGAGTTTAGGGCAGAAAAATCAAGCCCATCAATTAACCAAAACGTAGCGGTGCGTAATAACAATGAAACCCAAACGTCAGCATTAAAAAGCCCACCCGTTAAAGTACGTTGCAATATGGATGTCATTCAGAATACTTTAGACGATGTACCGCTCAGCAATCGATTGTTTGGAAAATGCGGCCTTCAATATCATTATTAAACACTGGCCGACTCCTCCTCCTCCCTTATTTTCAATCCCCCTGTTCAGCAAAAAACCTTAGCTGCGCAGAAAAAACCTCTCTAACAGCCCGACTCGATTCCGTGTGCGGCGCTTCAATCTCCGGTCTTGATTCTCGACAGGCCTTGCACTATTTACAGATAGCTTTGACCGCCGACTAAAAAGTTTTTCGACACACTAAAAATCAAGCGAGTGCCTTGTTTCCTTCAACACATCCTTACGCATTTTAGCGCACACGGCATGCAGATGCTGTTATTGGCATGTTTTTCCGTTCGTCGCAGTATCGATGGCGGAGCGCTTGTTACTGTTAGCACGAATAACTTTATACGACCCATTCAAAAGGCCATAAACAGCAGCGCTTAAATTTAAGTAATAATAAACAGTCGTCAAGTTTTGAAGCGTACTTTATGCTTATCCATTTTTAACGATATAAGGGCTCATCATTATGGATATTATTTACTTCTTATTACATTTACTTAGAGATCCTCTTACCACTCTGCAAGATTTCTTGACGCATTACGAGATGTTTACCTATGCGATTATAGCGACGATTATTTTTGTCGAAACCGGCTTAATCGTGATGCCGCTACTGCCTGGCGACTCTTTACTGTTCGCGGTCGGTCTGCTGGCGTCGTCGACCGGGAAATTGGATATTCAAATCATCATTCCGCTTCTCATCGGTGCGGCTTTGCTCGGCGATAACGTCAACCATTTCATCGGCAAACATTTCGGCAATTTCGTCAAATCCAAACAACAAATTTTGTTTTTTAAGCGGGAATACATCACCCAAACCGAAGAATTCTACGAAAAACATGGCGGCAAAGCTGTTATCATTGCCCGTTTTATCCCTATCGTCCGCACCATTGCCCCTTTTGTGGCCGGAGCGGGCAGCATGAAATACACCAAATACATCACTTTTTGCATCATCGGCGCGACATTATGGGTGACCAGCATCAGCTTGGCGGGATATTTTCTCGGCTCAAATGAGTGGGTCAAACACAATTTCGAGAAAATTGTTTTAGGCATTGTTTTCGTATCGATCATGCCCATGATTTGGCAGTTTGCAAGAATTAAACTACTCAAACAAACACAATCCGCCTAAATTTTTTCTATGCACGTTTCAGGTCTTTATCCGGATTTTGAGCATAACAAACGCAGCATTAATGTTTAAGAAATCACCATTATTGAACAGTCACGAAACCGGCTTGTCTAACCGTCATTTAACACCTTTGGATAACGCGGAGAGTCCGGTAGTGCCGCAGAAGCCAACATTATCCGCAACCGCCGACGCGGAACACCCACGCGTTATCGGAGGAATGCTGGTTTTAGTGGTGCTATTGCACTTATGGCTTGGTTTTTGGTTGTTAAAACCGAATCTACCGCCTCCAACACCGGCTCAGGTGATGATGGAAGTTTCGCTACTTTCGCAGCCGACGCCAAAAGCGCCGGTTACGCCACCTGCGCCGCCCGCACCGCCAAAACCTGAACCGCCGAAAAAGCAGCCCACGCCGAAACCGGTGCAAAAACAGGTCAAAAAAACACTGCCGGTGATTCCTAAACCGGCGGAATTGCCAAAGCCGCAACCGATTGTTGAAGCCAAACCGTCGCCTCCCAGCCCGGCCGCGCCTCCGGTAACGCCGGTTGTCACGCCGCCTGCCGCGAGCCAGCCCGCGCCCGCTGTGGTCAGCCATGAGCCGAAAATCAGCAGCGGCGTCATTCCGTTGCAACGGATTCCGCCGAAATATCCGCCTCGTGCCGCCGACCGTCATATCGAAGGCTGGGTTAAAATCGAATTTACGATTACCACTGACGGCAATGTTGAAAATGCCGTCGTGGTTGAGGCGGAACCCGCGGAAATTTTTAATGATGCCGCGTTAAAAGCGATTAACCAATGGACTTTTAAAGAGAAAATAGTTAACGGTGTCGCTGTTGAACAACGCGCCGTTCAAACGCTGCAATTTAAATTAACCCGATAAAAATCATCACCGCGAAGGTACGAAGTTTTATTTCTTCGTGTTCTTCGTGCCTTCGTGGTGAATAAAAGTTCTCAGCCTTGTAACTAATAAAAAATTACGAGGAGTTTGAGACCGAATCCCTGAATTTTATTTTGAATACCTAACAAGGAGACTTTAATGCCTTACCATCTTTCGCCGGAAATTATTATCGACGGGACTTTATATACTTTAGTGGCCTTTTCGGTGGCGACATGGACGCTGATTCTGTTTAAAACGTGGCAATTCATCAAGAATACTCAGTATAACCGGCGCTTCAATCAGGCATTTTGGGATGCGCCCGATCTGGAGCAGGCAAAAAACTTGCCTAACGAGATAGCCAAAGGTCCGCAAGCGCGTATTGCCCGGCGAGGCTTTGCCTGGATCGACGAAAGCCGGCAAGCCGTCGGCAAAAACCTCAAATATTGCGGCGTTCCATCCGAGTTGTTGGAACACGCGTTACTTGTGCAAATGCAGCAAGAACAGCAGATGATGGACAGCGGCCTGACGCTGCTGGCCAGTATCGGCAGCACGGCGCCATTCGTCGGCTTGTTCGGTACCGTTTTAGGCATCATGCACGCGATGCATGATATTACCGCAAGCGGTTCGACCAGCCTTGATGTGGTCGCAGGCCCGATCGGCGACGCCTTGGTCGCCACGGCGATCGGTATCGCGGTCGCGGTGCCGGCGGTATTGGCTTATAACTTTTTCTTACGCCGGGTCAAGCAGCAACGCGTCGGTCTGGAAAATTTTGTGGTCAGCTTTATGCACATCGCGTTAAGCGCGAACGCTATCGATAAGGAGTAAACATGGCTTTTAAACCGCAATCGGAAGACGAAAGCGCGATGAGCGAAATCAACGTCACGCCTCTCGTCGATGTCATGCTGGTGTTGGTGATTATTTTATTGGTGACCGCACCGTTACTCACGCAATCGGTGCATGTGACTTTGCCGAAAACCGCCGAAACCACTGCGGATGTTAAACAACAGCCGTTGCAACTCGGCATCGACGCGCACGGTGGGATTACGTTAAATAAGCTTCCGCACGCCGATCTTAACGCCTTGGAAGCGGCATTAAAGGCTGAGCTGGTAAAAGACCCTGAAATCGGCCTGCATTTATACGCGGATCAAGATGTGGTTTATTCTAAAGTCGCCGAAGTCATGGCGGCGGTACAACATGCCGGCATTACTAAAATAGCGTTCGTGACGGTGGAGCGGTAGAACGGCTTCCAAATTGCCGAGATCATGCCCCTTTGCCCATGAGGCTTCTTTGCCAGAGGCAGGGCTAATTTTCGACGCTAACCTGCATTCATTACAATACGTTCGAGCCTTGATGCCGCTCAAAACCTAACATACTGTTAAGTCATCGAATTAAATAAATGGCGCTTTTTATGCTTTAAAATTTATGCAACTAAACCACTTAATTTTAAGCAATACGGAAATCAGTCGGTAAACTGTCTATGTCTTTCCACTTAAGGTGTTATTGAGCAGTTACCGGTTGGCAGCGGTTTAATAAAACCAACGTCGGCCGATAATAAAGACAAGATGTTATCGCACCCAGATAAATTAATTCGACTTGAGGACATGATCATGAAAAACATAGCATGGATATTTAACATCATCGTTCAACTGACATTAATGATAGTGCTGCTTTTTGATCGTAACACTTATTTACATTGTGTTGACCTTGAGAGTTAGTGAACCCTTTCATAAAGAGCGGAGCCGAAGCCAATGCTTGCTCCGCTCCCGCTCGGAAAGCCGCCTAATTCAATCATTGTCGATAACCTTGGAAAACGGCAAAAAGCATTTCACTTGATTATTTCGGTCGTATACCGATAAATCTGTAGCGTTTTCGACCAATAATCCGGCGCTAATCCGGCTTTGTATTTTAAATGCCGTAAAAATTGCTCAGGCTCCGGCAATGATTGCCAAACCGACGGCAAAAAAGTGCCGCGCCGCTTGCCTTCTTGTAAAATCAAACCATCAATACCGGGCTGCAACTGACCTAGCAAATCCAGCTCGGAACTGAACAACATCGGCTCAGCAGGCGTGAGTATCGATAAATGGATGCCCAGTTCAGACAGTTCACGCGCTTCCAACGGTGGAAAGCGCCGATCTCTAAATGCGGCTGAAAATGCATTTTCAGCAATATCCTCGGCCAGCGGTCTGATCGCTTCCAACATGCCGATACAGCCGCGCAGTTGGTGATTGATCTCTAAGGTAACAAACGTAGCGCGCAGAGCCTTCAATTCTTCCGGATAATCGTCCAAGTTGACCGCTAACGGCCGACCTGTTTGCAAGCCGTGCACGATAGAGTTTCCGGCCAAATCCAATAATAACTGCCGATGGGCATTATTCAATGACATAAGCTCCATACCCTACTACGCGAGATTTATCGCCGGCCGTATCGCCGGAGTTGCGCAAGTCTATTGTTGTGATTGACAGCGATTTCTCTCGTGCCAGTTTTAGCAATCCGCTGACCGGCACTTTGCCGCAGGCCGATTCCGAGTCGAGCCGCTCATATTGCAATTGTTCTATGGCTTGGCTGGTGGACTTATCCATCCGCTGAGCGGTTAGGTAATCATGATAATGGCTTAGGTCGGAACTGATCACAATCAATGTTTCAGCTCCGCCCCACAGCACAGCCAGCACTTGGCTGACTTGTTCCGGCGACGCATTGCCGGCCACAATGGGCACAATCGCAAAGTCATCCAATACTTCCTGCAAAAAAGGCAAATGCACTTCCAGGCTGTGCTCATGGGCATGCGCTTGCTCGATGTATTCGACAAAAGGCAACCGGGCTATAGCCTGTACCGCCGCCTGATCGACACGGACCTTCCCCAATGGGGTGGTAAAGGTTTCCGCTCCGCTCACGGCCAAGCCTCTGAACGCGACACGGTGAGAAGGGCCGATAAGCACCACGCGGGTTATGCGGTCACGGGCTTGTTTTAAGCGTGCATAAGCGGTCGCGGCAATCGGGCCGGAATAAATATAACCGGCATGAGGCGCGATGATGGCTTTGGGCGTTTTTTCATCGCTTGCCGCATCATTCAAATACCGATCCAGCATCGAGTGGAGTTGTTCCGGATTGGCCGGATAAAAAGAACCTGCTACGGCGGGCTGTCTGTTCATGAACGTGTCCTGCTGTTTATAACTACCCGAGGCGGTAGCGATTGCCGGAAATATAACATTTACTCCTTCTCCCTCAGGGAGAAGGTTGGGATGAGGGGGATTCAAATAAGCTTTTTTCCTTATTTTAGATTCCCCTCACCCAACCCTCTCCCGCTGGAGAGGGCTTTACGTCGCTTTATCAATTTCGGGTTCTATATCCGGTCGTGGTTATAAGGGAGAGAGGGCTTTGGTTCGCAAAATAGTAACATTTAATTATCACAATATAAAAACCACGCTATAGCGCAAACCACGTCTTATCAGTGGGGCGGCATGATAGGGTTAAAGCTCCCCCGACATCTATAAGTATCACTACTTAGGTCGACAAAAATCATTTATTTTATGCCGTTGATCAGTCATGCTAGAAAAGGTAGCCCGCTTCTTAGCCGGAACGACGGCGGTACTGAAACAAGCCCCACTTTATTAGCGAAACCGGGAGAATGATAATGACTGAATTTATTAGCCAAGATACTGTAACAACCCGTTATTGGCATGTTTTGGCCGATGGCCGGGTGCAATGCGATCTTTGCCCCCGATTTTGCAAATTGCACAAAGGCCAGCGCGGCTTGTGCTTCGTCAGACAAAATCTGGACGACCGGATTGTGATGACCAGTTACGGCCGCTCCAGCGGCTTTGCGATTGATCCTATCGAAAAAAAACCGCTGAACCATTTTTTACCCGGCACCTCGGTGTTTTCTTTCGGCACCGCCGGTTGCAATTTGGCCTGCAACTTTTGCCAGAATTGGGACATCAGCAAATCCAGGCAAATGGATACCTTAACGAGCAAAGCGTCGCCCGATGCGATTGCCCAGGCGGCAAAGGATAACGGCTGCCACAGCGTCGCTTATACCTATAACGATCCGGTGGTTTTCCATGAGTATGCGATTGATACCGCTCAAGCTTGCCGAAGTCTGGGCATAAAATCGGTCGCGGTATCCGCCGGTTATGTATGCGCGGAACCCAGAGTCGAATTTTATCAATGGATGGATGCGGTCAATATCGATTTAAAAGCTTTTTCCGAACGCTTCTATTACAAAATCGCCGGCGGGCATCTGCAACCGGTATTGGAAACGATTAAATATATCAAACATGAAACCTCGGTCTGGATGGAACTGACCACCCTGATCATTCCCGACGAGAACGACTCCGACGCGGAATTGGAAGCGATGACTCAATGGGTCGTCGAAAATTTGGGGCCGGATGTACCGATACATTTCACTGCGTTTCACCCGGATTGGAAGATGCGCGACAAGCCGCCTACGCCGCTTTCATCCTTATTAAAAGCCCAGGCTTGTGCGGTAAAAAACGGTCTGCATTATGCCTATGTCGGTAACGTGCATGACAAAGCCAAAGGCAGTACCTATTGTCACAATTGCAAAAAATTATTGATCGGCCGTGATTGGTACGAGCTGTCCGAGTGGAATCTGGATGCGTCGGGAAATTGCAGTTTTTGCGGCCAGCGTTGTGCGGGGGTATTTAATGAAAAACCGGGGAATTGGGGAGCGAAGCGGAAAGCGGTGGTGATGGGTTAATAAATGCCACTGCTTTAATCAAGCAAACTCGATATATTCGGGCGTTGAAGCATGGCCCTACCTGTTACGTTCGTCAGTGCTGTCAGCAGCGATACCTTTTCAGCATTGATTATGAGCATTATAGCGTCTGGAATTAATATAGCGACGCATGGACTCGCTATCGTTCCCTCGCCGGAGCGTCACTGCCATTAAGTTAAGAAAAAAGCTCCCTCTCGGCAATTGCTCCTGCATTGCTCTACTTACCTACATCCATGTAGGCATCCTGCTGGAGAGGGTTGGGGTGAGGAGAATAAAAATAAGGAAAAAAGCTTTATTTGATCCCCTCATCC
>JAPLRU010000023.1 GCA_026399025.1 Methylobacter sp. | reverse complement strand
CAGCACCCTACGGGCGAGTGCAAATCCGCTCCCGGCGGATTTGTCCCTGAGGGAGAAGGAGCAAATGTCACTCTATTAGCTGTGGACTCTATACTAGCTTTGTCACGATAGGTATGCAGGGGAATACCCACCTAAAGGCTGTTTTAAACTTTATTCCCTGATATTGTAAACATCGACCAGACCCTCACTTCCCTAAACTCTCAGGGATAATCCACAGCGAACTCATACACCATGAATACAAAAATAGATGATTTGCCATTGATTATGGATATTGGCATGAATAACGGCCGGGACAGCCTTTTTTACCTCAGGAAAGGCTTTCGCGTCGTCGCGGTTGAAGCCAATCCTATTCTGGTTAAAAATGCCCAACAGCAATTAGCCGACTATATTGCTTCGGGACAGCTGATCATTGAACCGTTGGGCCTGGGACTGGAAGGGCAATGTACTTTCTACATGAACCTGGACAACGATCATTGGAGTAGTTTCCACAAAGATTGGGGCACGCGACAAGGCACTCGCTACCAAGAAATAACGGTTGACTGCGTGCTACCTCAATTTATTTTTCAAAAATACGGCATGCCCTATTATTTGAAGATCGATATCGAAGGTAAAGACATTGATGTCGTGCGCGCCATCCATGATTTCACCGATCGCCCGCGCTACATTTCAATCGAAGAAAATCAAACCTACTTTTTTAAGGAACTCGCGTCTGTAGGTTGCCGGGCTTTTAAGCTGGTTAATCAACGGGATTCATGGCAAATAAAATGCCCGCAACCCGCTCTTGAGGGCATCTATGTGGATGCTGAGTTTGACGGAACCACTTCCGGCCCGTTCGGACAGGAAGCACCCGGCGAGTGGATGGATTTAGACCGGGCCTTAAAAAAATACCATACGGAAATACGAACCCCCAAAGGGGAATACCTGGCGGGAAACGCGTGGTTCGATATTCATGGGATGATTGATTGAATGCAACGGCAAGCGCCAAACGGCCTTTGTGTCTTTCCGGCGATAATCTTTAAAACCGAATAAATCAGCCGTCGACAGCCTGCGCGGCAATTTGGCTTTTACTTTCGCGCTTGTTCACATACATGCCTTCGTCGGCATGCCGCAGCAACAATTCCGCGTTATCGCCGTGCTCCGGATAGCCGGCTATGCCGATGCTGATATTGGTGCTGATGGTGTTGCCCCGATAGTTAAAACTGGTCGCCGCCAAGGTTTCTTTGATGCGCTTTGCGACCAGCATCGCCTCTTCTACGGAGGTGTCCGGCAGCAATACGGTAAACTCATCGCCGCCGTAACGGGCGGCAAAGTCGCAGCCTCTTAAACAATGACGGAAGTTGTCGGCGATGGATCGCAGCAACAGATTGCCCGCTTCGTGCCCGTATTTGTCATTGACTATTTTTAAATTATCGCAATCGCCCAATAGGATGCTGAACGTGCGCCCGCCACGCCGCGCTTGTTGCAATTGCTTTTCCAATAGTTCCATGAAGGCGCGGCGGTTGTAAAGATTGGTTAACTCATCGGTTTGCGCGGTGGTTTTAATGCGGCTGAAAGCATGGTAAATGTCGTTGGACAGCATGGTGGTGATGTAACCGACCAGCAACATAGGAAACAGCCAGGTCAGCAAAACGCTGCTTTGGCTTAGAGAAAAAACCTCAGCGCCGGACATAGTGCTTTGGCCCAAATACAGATAACACGCACCGATTAATAAAACTTCCAATAACGTGGTCAGCTTGCCCAACGCCAAAGAGCTGGTGATAATCGGTAGAAAGTACAAGTTCAGCAACAAGCTGTTTTGGCGGCCGGTATGCCAAACAAACCAAGTGATCAGAAAAATCATGACCCAAGTTTCCAAAGCCAGTTTCCAAACATTAGCTTTGGCAAAAAAATTGAGATAATGGAACACCATAACGAAAGCGGCAAACGCGCAGAGACCGCCCAGCAAAAAGATTTTAACGCTTTCCTCGATATGGCCTACCACCAGATAGAACATCATCAACACCAGCAGCAACCATTCGATTTCCGCAACCGTGCGGGAAAAACCGTTCAGAGCGTCGGGTTCTTGATTGAGACGAAAAAAAGGTTCCTTGGTCATGACGAATTTTCCTGATTGGCTAGGTAATGGGCAGCAATAGAATAAGGCTAACTGCTTTAGCCCATCTTAACACAAATATAACCCACGCCATTAGGCTCCGGTGGTCAAAACCACGACTATGCCTACCTTTAAAAGTAAGCCAAATCCAAGCTATCGACACGGAAAATAGAGGGCGCGATTTTTTACCTGGATCGGCAGGACGCGGCTATACAGAGCTATCATTGCCGGACGCCATGCAAAAACGCGCTCAGCTTCCGCGGCAATAACGCATGTATTCGGTGGCGCCTACGGCTTCTCCGTCCATAGATTATTTAATCGTCATTCGTTAGGTTTTATCGAAAGCGGGCGGAACTCAACCCTTGAATAATTTTTGACGCTGTCCACGCGAGAGCGAACAGCGATTCGCACTTGCTCTACCGTTTAAGCCACGGGCTCACGCAAACTGACAAATTCTTCGGCGGCGGTCGGATGTACGCCGAGAGTCACTGCCATTAAGTTAAGAAAAAAGCCTTATTTGATCCCCTCATCCTAGCCTTCTCCCGGAGGGCATAAGTATCTACACAAGTCCCTGCCTTTTCTCCTTGAGAAAAAAAGGTTGAGATAAGTAAAGTGTAAGTAGTTGATTTTATTCTCCTCACCCCAACCCTCTCCAGCAGGAGAGGGCGCTATATCGACTTATAACTCCTTGTATTTATAATACAAAAAGTTGTGTAGATAGTTAT
>JAPLRU010000129.1 GCA_026399025.1 Methylobacter sp. | reverse complement strand
GGATCAAATAAGGCTTTTTTCCTTATTTTTATTCTCCTCACCCCAACCCTCTCCAGCAGGATGCCTACAGGGATGTAGGTAAGTAGAGCAATGCAGGAGCAATTGCCGAGAGGGAGCTTTTTTCTTAACTTAATGGCAGTGCTGCCTTGCTCCGGTAATTCATGATGATGTCCGACTCTTCTTCAATACTTCAGCCACACCGCTATGCAGGTGTGGATTCTTGATAATATCCATATGGTTGCCTTCAATTTCCCGATTAACAACGCTGCCGCTAGTATATAAACGCCACTCTTCAGGTATCCGGCCATGCCTTTTTAAGGTATCGCCGGCCCACCATGCATAAAGCGGCGCTTTGACGACGCCCCATTGATGCGCGTTCATTAATCTGAGTGAATTCTCGGCCATGATAAATTGCAGCTTCATCAACGCGACCGGCAAATTACGATGCAGGCAGCCCTGCTTGGTCGCCCATAAGATGACTTGCTCCAAGTGTTCATCAACCGGGAGCGTTGACAAAAAAGCCTGAAACGTCTCCCGTTTATCGGCCTCTATTTGCTCGAACGCCTTAAGCTCGGCAGGATTGAGATAACGGGCATAACGCGTCAGCAAATCTGTATCTGCGTCCGCTTGAGCTAATGAAGTAATCCGGGTATCCAGGAGCCCGACCATGGCCACTTCATGGCCCCGGCTCTCTAACAGTTGCGTAATAATCAGCGCGAGTGTGCCGCCCATCGACCAACCCAGCAGATAATACGGACCTTCCGGCTGATGCTTTAGAATGGCCTGAACATAATACTCGGCGGCCTCGATAAACGACGCGTACTGCCGGGTCGGATTAAGCAATAAACTGCGCGAATCTATGCCGTAAACCGGTTGGTCATGACTCATTGCCTGGGCCAAGGTCTTATATTCAAAAACATAACCGCCCGGATCGATGCAGTAAAGCGGCGCGCGCGTCCCCGCGCTTTTCAGTGTGACCAGCGGCGACGAGACGGCGGCGGTGTCATCGGCCAATAACTTGGCGAATTCCTCAATGGTCGGCGCCTGAAACAAAGCGATCAAGTCCAGGTTGCCGCCGAGCACCGACTGAATGGTGTGAGCCAAGGTCACCGCCAATAAGGAATTGCCGCCTAATTCAAAAAAATTATCGTGAATGCCGATTCGATTAACATTCAATATCTCAGCCCAGATACCGGCCAAAATTTCTTCTGTTTGGGTGCGAGGGGCGACATACTGTTTTTGCAGCTGCACATTTAAATCAAGCGCCGGCAAGGCCTTGCGGTCAACTTTACCGCTGGCGGTTAACGGCAAAGCGTCCAAAAAGGCAAAATGCGACGGCACCATATAGCCGGGCAGTTTTTCTCGCAGCAGTCCCTGCAATCGAGTTTTTATATCTTGATGCATTCTGCCTTGAAGCGGGTTGTTCGCATAGACATCCCGGCGCTTGTAAGCGTCGTTTTCATCAACACGCCATTTCAAGGGTTTTGTCGTTGACGAATGATTGCGCAGACATAGCAGATCGAAACTGCCGTTTGCCGAACCGTTCGCCCAACTGATGTCAATGGTATAAGGAAGCTCCAGGCTCAAATCCCATAAATCTTCAGGATCCACGCCGGTAGATTGGCAAGCGGCCAAGCTTTTTCGCAAGTCCTTAACAGTCTGGGAAGATTTCATGCCGTCAAGCAATTCAAAAGCATAAACTTCATGCATTACCCGCGCATTGGGGATGTTTTTTACGGCTAAAATTTCCGGCATCCGCTCCGTCAGTATTTGGCGCAGCTTTATCAGCGTTAATTTTTCCGCTGTCCAGTCTATCCAGTTTAAATCGCCCAGGTCGTCGGTTTGCGTATCGATATGCAACACAACATCGTAACGAAACTGTGCCATCTCATTGCGGAAGCGGCCCCGTTTCGGCAGTATTTCCACATAACTGATTTCCGGAATCCGGGTTTTAAGCATCCGGAAAAAATGAGGGTCGATAACAAGCTCTTCTTCTTTAGCCTGGTATCCGTAAATACGCTGTTTCAGTTCCGCAATAGCCATTGCCGCCGGTGCTTGTTGCAATTCAACGGCAACATAAAACGGGTAAAGCAAGGCCAGATTACGGACATCGCCGATAAACAGCCGACCGCCCGGCATTATCGAGCGTATGGCGCCTTGCAACACCTCGGTCAGATAGTCGGCGCTAGGAAAATACTGCACCACGGAATTAATAACCACCGTATCGAATGATTTTTCGGCAATCGCCGTAAAGTCATTGGCCGCTTGATTTAGGGTTTGGACATGGGCCAGGTCTTGGCCGAAACTATCCAACTGAGACTGGATATAACTTAAAGCCCCCGGAGAGAAGTCGGTGCAGACATACCGAGCACAAAGGGGAGCGACACGGAACACTAACAGCCCACCCCCGCAACCGATTTCTAAAACGCTGTGCGGCTGATAACGGCCGATCCGCCGGACGGTATTATCCAGCCATTCATACATTTCATCTTCCGGTATCGACAAACCCGTGTAACTGCTGTTCCAGCCGGCAAAATTGGACCTTGCCTCCGGCACGGTTGTCTTATCGTAAGTCAGTTCCCACAGCATTTGCCATTGAGATACCTGCTCTCCCGAGATAGTGCTCCGGAAGCCTTCGGCATCCGGGGTTTGGTTTATCCGTTCGGGCACCACATAAGTCACTAAGCGTTTATCGCCGGGAATGTCCTCTCGCGCCAGTACGACGACTTCTTTCACGTCCGGGCTTTGCATCAGCAATGACTCGATTTCGCCCAACTCGATTCTGACCCCTCGAATTTTAACTTGATGATCGATACGGCCTGCATAGGCTATGTCGCCGTTGCTCAGGTAACGGGTCAGGTCGCCGGTTTTGTATAAGCGGCTGCCCGGCGCGCCGAACGGATTCGGAATGAATTTTTCCGCGGTCAAATCGGGCCGGTTAAGATAACCGCGAGCCAAGCCGATCCCGCCGATATGCAGTTCCCCTAATGCGCCAACCGGAACCGGGTTTAATTGCCGGTCCAAGATATACAGCGAGATATTGGCGATAGGCCGCCCGATAGGGATCGAATCATCGGTTTTATCCGGCATACAAAACCATGCGCTCACATCCACCGACGCTTCGGTCGGCCCGTAAAGATTATGGAGTTGCGCGGTTGATTTTTTATAAAACTGCCGGACTAAATCCGCCGGTAGCGCTTCTCCGCTACAGATGACCCGCTTTAATGAGGTGCAGCGCTCTAGGCCGGGCGTGTCGACAAACGCTTGCAACATCGACGGCACAAAATGAACAGTACTGATCCGATGCTGAACAATCATGTTCAGCATCGCGATGCTGTCCTTGTGCTGTTCCGGTTCGGCTACGTACAGACAAGCCCCTGTCATTAACGGCCAGAAAAACTCCCAGACCGAGACATCGAAACTGAACGGGGTTTTTTGCAAAACCCTATCCGTTTCATTCAGGCCATACTGTTCCTGCATCCACTGCAAGCGGTTCAAAATGCCTTGATGCGGTACGCCTACGCCTTTCGGCCGCCCTGTTGAACCCGAAGTATAAATACAATAAGCCAGATGCTCCGGCATGATCGCCACCACAGGGTTTGTTGCCGGTTCAACGGCGACTTCATGCCATTGCGTATCCAGGCACAGAATCCGGGTCGAACAGACCGCGAGTTTATTGAGCAAAGCCGCTTGAGTCAGAACTACCGGCGCATTGACGTCGGTTATCATAAAATCGAGCCGATCCTGAGGATAGCCGGGGTCCAACGGCACATAAGCCCCGCCCGCCTTGAGAATGCCCATCAGGCCAACGATCATTTCTAATGAACGCTCGACGCAAAGTCCCACCAAAACATCCGGTCCAACGCCTTTAGCACGCAGATAATGCGCTAGTTGGTTAGCTCTGGCGTTAAGTTCGGAATAGCTTAGCGACTGCCCCTCAAAAACTACCGCCGCCGCGTTCGGCAGTTGCGCCGCACGGTCTTCAAAAAGTTGGGGAATGCATTTAGCCTTCGGGTAATTGACCGCCGTATCGTTCCAGTCAATCAGGATGTGTTGCTGTTCTTTTTGCGTCAACAACGGCAATTCGGACAGACGCGCTTGCGGCCGGTTTACGATGCCTTGCAATAAAACCAAATAGTGCTCGGCCAATCGGCTGATCGTAGCGTGATCGAATAAATCAACGTTATATTCAAAGGAACACTCCAATGCTTCCGCTCTTTCAGTGATAAAAAGCGTTAGATCGAACTTGGTGGTGGTGTTTTCTTCATCCATTGACTTGATGTGCAGGCCCGATAGCTTCAATGAGCTTTGCGGCGTGTTCTGCAACACGAACAACACCTGGAATAACGGGTTGAAGCTCATATTCCGTTCGGGTTGCAAGGCCTCGACCACTTGCTCAAAAGGCAAGTCCTGATGGCTCTGGGCGTCCAGAACCGTTTGCCTGATTTGGCCGAGTAAAACAGTAAATTGCGGGTCGCCCGACAAGTCGGAACGTAACACCAGGGTATTCACAAAAAAGCCGATCAAGTCTTCGATTTCCAGACGGTTACGATTGGCAATCGGCGTGCCGACCGACAGATCCTGTTGATGGCTGTAGCGGAACAACAACACCTTAAACGAAGCCAGCAAAGTCATGAACAAGGTGGCGTCACAGCTTCTGCTTAAGGCCCGGAGTTTTTCGGCCGGCGCAAGCGGCAGCGTAAACCGATAATTGGCGCCGCAATAGCTCATTATGCCCGGCCTGATACGGTCGGTCGGTAACTCATGCAGTTTCGGCGCGCCTTCCAGTTGCTTGCGCCAATAATCGGTTTGCTTTTGCAAAACCTCGCCGACTAACCACTGGCGTTGCCAATAAACAAAATCGGCATATTGAATCGCCGGATCCTTTAATGGCGAAGCGTTGCCCTGACTGAAGGCGGTATAAATCGAACCGAATTCACGAATCAGCAGCGCTGACGACCAACCGTCGGAAATAATGTGATGCAAGATGACCACCAGCACGTATTCCTGTTTATCGGTTTCATTGGCTAAGCTAAGCAAGCTCACTCGTATTAACGGCCCGGTAGCTAATTCAAACGGCCGCGAAGCTTCCCGACGACATAAATCCGCTACGGCGGTTTGACGCGAAGTTTCGGCTAAAGCGGTTAAATCCACGCGCGCCATCGGCAGCCAAAGCCGGGCGGCAATGCTTTGTTCCGCTTGTCCGTTGGTCGTGATAAAAGTCGTGCGTAAATTTTCGTGCCGGCGCACGATTTCGTTAAGACTTTGCTCTAAAGCCGCATCATTCAACTCGCCGCTTAAACGCACCAGCACCGGTATATTGTAAAAAGCATTGCCCGGTTCCAGTTGATCCAGAAACCATAAGCGTTGCTGGGCATAAGACAGGGGAATAGGCCGAGTGCGCACGACCGGGATTATCGGCGTGCGCTGGTGCTTTCCGGCCAGCGAAAGCAGGGCTATCAATTCCTTTTTTTGGGCTTTGAGTTGCGCTTTAACCTTATCGGATAATGCGTTTTTAGGGGCTTTGCATTTTAATGTATCGCCTTCGGCATAAAGATGGACATTCAAATCGCGTAACGTAGCCAGCAATTCAGTTAACATCATAGTTCTATTTCCTCATAATCGACTTCATCGTCTGCCGACAACACGGCTTCATTGTTTTTAGCCCACACCGCCAGATCGATTTTTGGGGCTATGTTTTCGACAGTGCCTTGTTCAAAGATAGCCTTGAGCGGCAGTTCGATATTAAATTGCCGGCACAGCCTGGAAACCAGCTGAGTCGCCAGTAACGAGTGTCCGCCCAGCTCGAAAAAATTATCCCTTATGCCGACGCGTTCCAAACCCAATACTTCGGCCCAAATGTCGGCCAGGATGTGCTCGGTTTCCGTGCGCGGCTCGACATAGTGCTGTTGCAATTGCCCGCAAAAATCGGGCGCGGGCAAAGCCTTGCGGTCCAGCTTGCCGTTCGCGCTTAGCGGCATCCGGTCAACAAAAACGAATGCATTCGGCAACATATAATCCGGCAACCTTGCCTTGAGATGCTCGCGCAAGGCGTCCGGTTCCGGCGAAGCTCCGGAATTGCCGACGACATAGGCGATTAACTGCCGGTTTCCCGAGTTGTCTTCGCGCGCCAGTACCACCGCTTCATGCACCTCGCTATGTTGCAAAAGCCGCGCTTCGATCTCGCCCAATTCGATTCTAAAGCCCCTGATTTTGACCTGATGATCGATGCGGCCCAAAAATTCGATAGTGCCGTCGGCCCGATACCGCGCCAAGTCGCCGGTTTTATATAAACGGCCGCCGCTGCGCCCGAACGGATCGGGCACGAATTTTTCGGCAGTCAGGGCAGGGCGCTTTAAATAGCCTCTCGCCACGCCCTCGCCGCCGATATACAACTCGCCCGGAACGCCGACAGGCACCGGACTTAGTGTGCGATCCAGCAGATAAATCCGGACATTCGCGATAGCTTTGCCTATCGGTAAAGTCCGCCCCACGTCTTCAATCGCGGCACCATGAACGCTGCTCCAGACCGTGCCTTCGGTAGGACCGTATTCGTTATATAAGTTAAGCGCGGGCAAGACCGAAAAATGCTGTTCGACGACATCGTTAGAACAGGTTTCTCCGGCGACGATAACGGCGGTTAACGATTGCAGTTGCAACAGCGGCTGTTTTAGCAATACCGAGTACAGGCCGGGCAAGGTCAGCAGATGCGAAACGCTGTGGCGCTCGATTAACTTAGCCAGCGCGGCCGGATCTTTAGCGTCATCCTGAGTCGGCAAGCATAAGCGGCCGCCCTGAGCCAAGGTCCAAAATATCCCGGCTACCGAGCTGTCGAAAGCAAAAGAAGACAGCAGCAAAAAAGCTTGCACCGGTTCCCGGTAATGGAAAAACCTGGCACAGGTCGAATGCAGCGCATTGCGGTGCGAAACCATAACGGCTTTGGCCTGACCGGTAGAGCCCGAGGTATAAATCAGATAAGCCGTATCCAGCGGATGATTGCGGCTAACCGGATTTTCCGCATCAAACCGCTCGATCTCCGGCCAATCGCGATCCAGGCAGATAATCTCGGACGGACATGACGCCAACTTTTCCAGCAACGACCGCCGGGTAAGCAGTAAAGGCATTCCGGCATCATTGATCATATAAGCGATACGCTGTTCCGGATAATCGGGATCGAGCGGCACATAAGCGCTGCCGGATTTCAGTATGCCGAGCAAGCCGATAATCATGTCCGGCGAACGATCCAGGCAAAGCCCTATCAACACTTCCGGTCCCGCGCCTTGTTCGCGCAGATAATGCGCCAGCCGATTTGCCTTGGCGTTGACTTCGGCATAGCTTAAACATTGCCCTTCGAACGCGACGGCAACGGCGTCGGGGGTTTGTTCGGCTTGTTGCTCAAATAAGTGATGAAGGCTGTTGTTTGGGGCGTAATCGGCGTCGGTATCGTTCCAGTCGACGACGATATGTTTGATTTCCGCCTGCGTCAGTAGCGGCAATTGATTGATGCGTTGTTGATCGTCGGCGACCATGCCGCTCAACACCACTTGCCAATGCCCGGCCCAGCGTTCCACGGTCGCCGCATCGAACAAGTCGCTTGCATAGTCAAGGCTAGCCACGATCACGTCGTCCACTTCGGTTAACGACAAAGCAAGATCGAATTGCGTGGTCGTGCTTGGCCGAAGCAGCGGCGTTAAACAAAGCCCCGGCAGCGTCAGCGCTTCGGTTTTCGGGGTATTGTTCAAGCCCAGCATAACCTGGAAGATCGGGCTGTGGCTCATGCTGCGCGGTGGCTTGACCGCCTCCACCACTTGTTCGAAAGGCAAATCCTGATGCGCGTAGGCGCTCAAGGTCGTCGCTTTAATCCGGCCGAGCAGTTGCGCCACGCCGGGATCGTCGTCCATAACAACGCGCAAGGCCAGGGTATTGACGAAAAAGCCGATCAGCGCTTCGATCTCGGCATGTTGGCGATTGGCGACCGGCGTGCCTATCACCACATCCCGTTGCCCGCTCAGGCGCGCCATCAGTATCGACCAGCCGCACAGCAGCGTCATGAACAACGTGCAGCCGTGGCGTCGGCTTAATTGGCGCAGGCCCGCGCTGAGTTCGGCCGAAAGTTCGAAGCCGATAGCGCCTCCGGCATAGCTTTGCTGCGGCGGTCGGGGTCGGTCGGAGGGCAATTCCAGCAGCTCGGGGGCTCCGTCAAGATGCTTCCGCCAAAACCCGATTTGCGTTGCCAAGGCTAAGCCTTGCAGCCATTGCCGCTGCCAAACGGCATAATCGGCATACTGAAGGGCCGGTTCAGGCAGGGTATCCGGTAAGTTTTGGCTAAAAGCGGAGTAAAGGGCGCTGAGTTCCCGCACCAGCAAACCTGTCGACCAGCCGTCGGAAATGATGTGATGTTGGGTAATCAGCAAGATACAGTCGTCGTCGGCCAACTGCAAAAGTCGGCCCCGGATCAGCGGGCCGATCGACAAATCGAAAGGCCGGGCGGCTTCATCGGCGCCGATTCGATTAACATCGGTCGCTTGTTCGCGCTCGGTCATGCAGCGTAGATCGTGTTGTTGCAGGTTAAACCCGGCATCCTCAGGCAGGACGACTTGAATAGGCTGGCCGTCGATACCGACAAAACAGGTACGTAAGCTTTCATGGCGCGCGACAATGCGGTCCAGCGCCGCTTGCAAAGCGTTCCGGTCCAAACCGCCCTGCAAACGCACGCCGGCAGAAATGTGGTAAGCCGCGCCTGCGGCATGATCGAGCCGGTCGAGAAACCACAGCCGCTGTTGCGGCCAAGACAACGGCAGCGGACGGCTGCGGTCGGCGCGCGCAAGGGGCGGTAGACACGCCAGACCGGCAGCGCTGACAGCCTGGGCTAAAGCCTTCAATGTCGATTCGGCGAAGACTTCGCGCAAGGCCACTTCGACATTAAATTGTTGGCGCAGACGCGCCAGCAGTTGCACGGCGAGTAGGGAATGCCCACCCACTTCGAAAAAATCATCTTCGCGGCCCACTTGCCTAAGCCCCAACAGCTCTTGCCAAATGCGGGCAAGCGCTGTTTCCACCGGACCTTGCGGCGCTTCATAGGCAGCGGCCCGGCACATATCGCCCTCCGCTTCCGGCAGCGCTTGCCTATCCAACTTGCCGTTGGCGGTCAGCGGAAACACCGGCAATATCACAAAAGCGCCGGGCAGCATGTAGTCGGGCAAACGCTCGGCCAAGCGGCAGCGCAGTTCGGCGGCGCTTAATATAGCGCCGTCTTGCGCGCTCAGATAAGCCACCAGCCGCTTATCTCCGGTTTTGTCCTCACGGGCGATAACGGCGGCTTCGCGGACGCCGGGACAGGTGCTTAGCAAGGCTTCGATTTCGCCCAATTCGATACGGAAACCGCGTATTTTGACTTGGAAGTCGTTGCGGCCCAGATATTCTATTGTGCCGTCCGGCAGCCAACGGCCTAAATCGCCGGTTTTGTACAGACGGGCATCGCTATTCGCAACGAACGGATTGCGGATAAAACGCTGTTCGCTAAGCTCGGGCCGGTTCAGATAAGCTCGGGCAAGCCCGGCGCCGCCGATGTAAATCTCGCCCGCTACGCCTAAAGGCGCGGGTTGCAAACCGGCATCCAGGATATAAAAGCGTAAATCGGGGAGAGGGCTGCCGATCACGCTGCCCGCGGCGGCGTGCAGGTCCGACTGTTTAATCTTGTAATAAGTCGCATGCACGGTGATTTCAGTGATGCCGTACATATTAATCAGTTGCGTCCGCTCCAGGTCGTTATTGTCCAGCCACGGCGCGAGCATCGAAAACGCCAGGGCCTCGCCGCCGAAGATAATGCTGCGCAACGCATGCGGCTCTGTGCTCAGAGCCTGGGCCGCAATCAATTGCCGGAAGGCGCTTGGGGTTTGATTCAGCACGGTGACGCGTTCGCGGCACAGCAATGCGTAAAAGTCGTCCGGCGCACGCGAAATGCGATAGGGCACGATGACTAAACGGCCGCCGTACAGTAATGCGCCCCACAGTTCCCACACCGAAAAATCAAACGCAAACGAATGGAACAAGGTCCAAACATCGTTAGCGCCGAAATGAAACAACTCGTCGGTTGCCGCAAAAAGCCGCGTCACGCTGGCATGTTCGATCATCACGCCTTTGGGCAAGCCGGTCGAACCCGAGGTATAGATCACATAGGCAAGATGCCTGGAAGTCAAACCGAGCGTGTCGGGATCGGGATTATGACCGGAATATCCCGTTAGCTCCGTATCCAGCAACACTAGCGGCAGGTCCCGATGCGGCAAACAGTGTTGCAACGCAGCTTGGCTCAGCAGCGCCGCCGGAGCGCTGTCTTCGAGCATATACACCAAGCGTTCGTGCGGATAGCCGGGGTCCAACGGCACGTAGGCGCCGCCTGCTTTCAAAATGCCTAATAAGCCTACCGCCATGTCCAGGCCGCGTTCCACGCAAATCGCGACCCGGTCGTCGGGCCGGATGCCGAGTTCGAGCAGACGATGCGCCAAGCGGTTGGCTTTAATATTAAGTTCCCGATAGGTCAATGCGCTATCTTCGAAAACCAGCGCAACCGCATCCGGCGATTTTTCCGCTTGCTGTTCGAATAATTGATGAATAGTGTAGCCGAAGCAAGTAAAGCGACATCGTTCCCACGCTCCGGCGTGGGAATGCCGGAATACCGCTCCAGCGGTACGGGACGCTGGAGCGTCCCTCACTGCGTTCCCACGCCGGAGCGTGGGAACGATGGCAAGGCCTGGATGATGCGGACAATCGACACCGCCGGCATTGCCATAGCCTAATAACTGCCGACGCTCGGCGGCGGGAAGAATATTCAGCGTTCTCAGCAATGCTTGGGGATTTCGATTCAGCGCGTTAACCAGCGCCGCGACGGCGTTGCCAAGGTAAGCGGCGATGCGTTCCGGATCGATGCCTTGAATGCATTGCGCGCTTATGCTGAAACCTTGACCGAAATCGTCAATCGAAACGGTAATAGGATAATTGGTGCGCTCTTCGCCGCTGCGGATAATACGCATACCGTTCTCATCCGGCCGGTCGGCCGGGGTGTCTATTTTCCGGCTATGCCGATAGTTGAGTAATGTCGTAAACAACGGCATAGCGGCGGCAACTCCGCTACAGCGCTGGGCCAGAGCCAGCGAGGCTTGTTCATGGCTCAGCAACTCGCTCAAACGCCGGTAAAGGTCGCCGGTAATCTGCTCCACGCTGCCGTCAGCTAGGGCTACTCGTATCGGCAAGGTGTTGATGAACAAGCCTAAAGCCCGATCCGCCCCGGCCGAGCCTTGTAGCCGCCCCGACAAGACCGTGCCGAAAACGACATCGCTATGGCCGGTGCATTGCGCCAAAACTTGCGCCCAAGCGACATGAAACAGCACGGCGGCGGTGACGCCTTGCCTCCGCGCGGCAGCCTTGATGCCTTCAGCCAAAGCGTCGCTCAGCCTGAAGTCGGCTTCGGCGACCCGTTCACCGCCGCCTTGAACGTTAAACCGGTCGAACGGGGCGGTGGCTTCGCTTATGTCGCCCAGTTGCCGACGAAAATAAGCTTCGTGTTCGGCCTCGGAAACGGACCGCGCTTGAGCGATAAAGTTACGGTAGGGTAAGGAGGCGGGCAAGTCATCGGCCCGGCCTTGGAGCAACAGCTGAATTTCGGCGATAACCCGCTCCAAGCTGATATGGTCGCAGACGATATGATGGCTGAGCAAGGTCAGCAGCCATTCTCCCGAATGTGGGTCGGCGGCGATATACGCGGCCAGCAAAGGCGCGCGTTGCAGGTCTAAACGCCGATGGCGCGGGTCGGTATAGTCGAGTAATTGCTGTAATGCGTCAGCGTCTGCAAATTCAAGTTCTTCAATCGGTAGCGGCGCTTGCCTATGCACTACCTGCACCGGCAGCGGCAGATCCTGCCAATACACCGCGCTGCGCAATATATCGTGACGGTTAATGACGTTCTGCAAGGCGGCCAAAAAACGGTCCAAGCCGCTGCGTTGTCCGAAACCGACGACAGAGCGCAATAAATAAGGGTCGCCTTGGCTTTCGAGCAGATGATGGAACAAAATACCCTCTTGCAACGGCGCCAACGGGTAAATATCCTGGATATTGGCGGCGCCCTGGGCAACGCTGTCGGTAATCCGGTCGATGTGTTCCTGGCTGAGACTGACCAGCGGCAGCATAGCCGGGGTGATTTTATGCGCTGTCGGCGCCAGGCCCTGCCGGACTGCAAGCAGCAATTCATGCTTGTGCCGTTTTAATAAGGCCATGATGTCCGCATCGATAATGCCCTGAGCGGCGCGGACCACTAATTCGCCGTTATCGACAGCAAGGGTGATGTTTTTTTCCTGAAGATAAGCAAATACCGCCTGCATAGTCATAGCCGGAACTCCTCGGTAAGGGTATGGGTTAAGGATGGGTCGAAATGATCGGGTATCGAATTAGGCGGCGCTTCGAACACAACAGCCGGTTTGCTATCGGCTATCGCCTTCGCCATTGCCGCAAGCGTCGGCGCATTAAGCAAGGCGCGCAGATCCGCCGAAAATCCTTGCCGACGCAAGCGTTCGATCAAGCCGATGAGCAACAGCGAATGCCCGCCCAATTCGAAAAAATGATCATGGCGGCTGATCTGTTGCAGCCCCAGCAGGTCTTGCCAAATAGCCGCCACGGCGGTTTCGGTATCGCCTTGCGGGGCTTCGTAGGAATGGCTGATTAGCGCGGCGATGCCCGGCGCGGGCAAGGCTTTACGGTTAAGTTTGCCGTTGGGCGTCAACGGAAACTCGGGCAGACAGACAAAAGCGCCGGGTATCATGTAATCGGCCAGCACCTCGGCAAGTCGGCCGCGTAATTCGGCGGACGATAATTCGACGTTATCTTGACTCAGCAAATAAGCCGCCAGCCGTTTGTCGTTAGGCTTATCTTCACGCGCGATCACCACGGCTTCGCGTACTCCGGGGCAATTGAGGAGATGGGCTTCTATTTCTCCCAACTCTATCCTGAAACCGCGAATTTTGACTTGATGATCGATGCGGCCCAGATAATCGATAGCGCCGTCGGCCCGGTAACGCGCCAAGTCGCCGGTTTTATAAAGACGGCTGCCGTCTTGACCGAACGGATTGGGGATGAATTTTTCCGCGGTCAGTCCGGGCCGCTTGAGATAGCCCCGGCCCAAACCGATGCCGCCGATATGCAGTTCGCCGGCAACGCCGAGTGCGACCGGGTTAAGCTGCCGGTCGAGGATATACAGACTGATATTGGCTATCGGACGGCCTATCGGAATCGCGGTTTCGGCGCTGTCCGGCAAGCAGGCCCAATAACTGACATCGACCGAGGCTTCGGTGGGGCCGTAAAGATTATGCAATTCGGCCGCTGATTTTTGCCGGAAACGTGCGACCAAATCGGCCGCCAAGGCCTCGCCGCTACAGATCACGCGTTTTAGCGAGACGCAACTTGCAACGCCCGGCGCGTCGATAAAGGCGTACAGCATCGACGGCACGAAATGCACAGTGGTGATGTGGTGGCGCTTGATGATATCGATCAGCGCTACGGCGTCTTGGTGCTGGTCCGGTTCGGCCACGATCAGCCGCGCGCCGGTCATCAACGGCCAGAAGAATTCCCAAACCGAAACGTCGAAGCTGTACGGCGTTTTTTGCAGCACCCGATCGCTTGAGTTTAGCGCGTAGTGCTCCTGCATCCATTGCAGCCGGTTGAGTATGCCCCGATGCGGTACGCCCGCGCCTTTCGGAACTCCGGTGGAACCCGAGGTGTAGATGCAGTAAGCCAGGTTTTCCGGCATCAGCGGGATGTCCGGGTTGTTATCGTCGGCATCGGCGACACGGCTCCAATCGCTATCCAGGCATAAAACAGCCGCCGCAGCGGCCGCAAGTTTCGCTTTGCAAGAGGCTTGGCTAAGCACTATCGGCGCATCGAGATCATGCAGCATGAAGTCCAGGCGGTCTTGCGGATAGCCGGGGTCTAGCGGTACGTAAGCGCCTCCGGCTTTCAGGATGGCCATTAAACCGATCACCATGTCCAGCGAACGTTCAACGCAAATACCGACCAATACATCAGGCCCGACGCCATGAGCGCGTAAATAATGGGCCAAGCGATTGGCCTTGCTGTTGAGCTCGGCATAGCTTAAGGCTTGGGTTTTGAATACCACTGCGACCGCATCCGGGGTTTTTTCCGCCTGCGTTTCGAACAGCTGATGAATAAAGCGGTCCTGCGGATAATCGCGCGCCGTCGCGTTCCAATCGAACAGAATTTGCTGTTGCTCGGCTAAGCTGAGCAGCGGCAATTCGGCTAAACGCTGTTGCGGCCGCTCGGTAAAGGCTCTAAGCAGGCTGTGCAAATGCCCTAGCATCCGTTTAACCGTTTCGGCTTCGAAGCGGTTCGCGGCGTAGCTTATTTCCAGACGCAGCTTTGCTCCCGGATACGCGGACAGGACCAGCGGATAATGGGTTTGATCGACAAGCGTTACCGCGTCGATAGCCAAACCGCAGAAATTCTCGGTTAAGGCCTGATCGATAGGGTAGTTTTCGAACACCAGCAAGCTTTCGAATAAAGCCGTACCGGGCGGCAGCTCGGACCCGCTTTGAATGTGCGTCAACGGCGTACATTCATAAGCGCGCATGTCCCGGTTTTGCGCCAGTAGGGCTTGCAACCAGTCCAGCACCGTACTGTCCGGCGCTACGTTAAGACGTAGCGGCAAGGTATTGATGAACAGGCCGACCATATTCTCGACGCCGGTTAAATCCGCGGGCCGTCCCGACACGGTAACGCCGAAGGCAATATCGCTTTCGCCGCTGTAGCGGCTGAGCAATATTGCCCATGCGCCTTGCACCAGCGTATTCAAGGTCAATTGCCGGTGTTTTACGAAATGCTGTAAGGCCACACTATCCGCTGCGGACAACAGCAGGTCGATTTTTCCGTAGCCGTGTTGAACCGCGTTCTCCGCCGACGCATCGACGATTAACGGCGTCGGCGCGGTAAAGCCGCTCAGCGCCGTGCGCCAGTACGCTTCGGCGGCCGCCGTATCCCGGTTGTGCAGCCAAGCGATATAGTCGCGATAAGGCCGCACTGACGGTAATACCGGAGCGTCCCCGCGCCGCAACGCCTCGTAGGCGGTAAACAGGTGTTTTAACAATAACGGCCCGCTCCAGCCATCCAATAACAGATGGTGATAGCTCCATAAAAAATAATGCTCCCGCTCCGAGCAGTGCACCAAGCCTAAACGCATCAACGGCGCTTGGCTGAAATCGAAAGCCTTGGCCTGATCTTCTGCCAGCAATTGCTGCCAATGTAGCGCTTGCTGTTGCGTTGAAGCATCGCGCCAGTCGTATTCCGTAATCGGCAGTTGCGCCTGCTTTTGCACGATTTGCAAGGGTTGGTCCTGATGCTCAAGCAAAAACCGCGTCCGCAGCACCGGATGATGGGCGGCCAGCAACTGCCAGGCTTGTTTGAAGGCCGGGACATTCAACTCGCCGAGCAAGCGGCAGCCCAGTTGAATGCAGTAAGCGCCGGGTTCGGGCGCGTAAAAACTATGTAACATCAGGCCCGATTGCAACGGCGTTAACGGATAAATATCCTCAATCTGCCTGGGTTTTAAAGCCATTGCATTGAGACCGGCTTGGCTTAACGCGGTTAACGGAAAATCCGACGGCGTATAAGCGCCGGAATCGGGCAACAGGCAATGCGCTATTAAGGCTTTAAGTCGGCGCAGATAATGATCGGCTAGGGTTTCAATCGTGTCTCTACGGTACCGTTCGCGGCTGTACCGCCAGCTTATCTGCATACAGCCGTCGGCAACGCCGCCGACGATAGCCCATTCATGAGTCCGGAGCGCTTCCGGAGCGCAGCTTGCACCGGTCGCTTCACGGCCGGGCACGAACGGCGCATCGCCGTCGATAGCGGTATCGAGACGGCCGAGATAGTTGAACATAATTTGCGCTTTAGGCTGTTGCGCGATGCGCGATGCCGCCTCTGAAAGGTAGCGTAACAAGCCGTAACCGACGCCGTGCAACGGAATCGCCCGTAATTGTTCCTTCACCGATTTCAATGCGTCGCCCACGGAATAACTTCGACAACCGGCTCCCTTTCCGCTCGGGAGAGGGTTGGGGTGAGGGGATAAAATGCCCGAGTTATTTCGTGCATATTCCGAAGCGTCGCCGTCCAGGCTCAACAGCGCCGGATAAATCGAGGTAAACCAGCCCACCGTGCGGGAAACATCCAACTCGCCGATCAGTTCCTCGCGGCCATGGCCCTCCAAATCGATCAATACCGCTGAGCTCTGCTGCCACTCGCACAGCGTTAAGGTCAGCGCGGTCAGCAACAGCTCATCCACTTGACTGCGATAAGCGCCCGGAACGTCTTGCAACAAGGCGAGGGTTTCCGCGGTTGTCAGCGTAACCGTGACCTCGTCTTCCATGGCAAAGCTGTTGCCGCCTTCGGGCGTGTCTACCGGCAAGGCGGTGATCCGATGGCGCCGCTGATCCAGCCAATAGGCTTGATCGAGCGGTAAATGGCCGGAATTGACGTGCTGAACGATGTGTTCCGACCACTGTTTGAACGAGGTGGTTTTTGCCGGTAAGGCCACGCTTTGCCCCGACATCGATTGGCGACAAACGAGCGCCAAATCTTCCAGCAAAATCCGCCAGGACACGCCGTCGACGGCTAAATGGTGAATCGCCAGCAATACCCGGCTGTTTTGCCGCTCGCCTAAATCGAACCACGCCGCGCGCAATAACGGCCCTTCGCTTAACTGCAAGCGGGCTTGCAGAGTCGACGCCGCCGCTTCGAGCCGCGCTGTTTGTTGTGCGGCCGGGACGCCGGATAAATCGATGCGCTCGAACACGGCCTGGGTTTCGGTCTTAACGATGCGTTGTTCCCAGCCGCCGTTTTGCCGAGTAAAGCGCAGCCTTAAGGCGTCATGATGAATCAGCAATCGCTTGATTGCATAATCGAATAGATCGGGGCTCAAGCCGGGCTTTATCTGCAACCACAAGGCTTGATTCCAATGCTCGGGATTGCTCAGGTTTTGTTCGAAAAACCAGTGCTGGATCGGCGTCAACGGCACCTTGCCGGACACTGTTCCTTGTTCGGCTACAATGCAGCGGCTGTGCCCGGCCGCCATCGCCAGTGCGGCTACCGTCGGATGCTGGAACAGCAGTTTCGGGGTAATCACCACACCGGCTTGCCGCGCGCGGCTTACCGCCTGAATGCTGATAATCGAGTCGCCGCCCGCTTCGAAGAAATTGTCGTGCCGTCCGATCCGCTTAAGCCCCAGCAAGTCGCGCCAAATAGCGGCCAAAATCTTTTCAATCGGCGTTTGCGGCTCTTCATAGCGGAGTTCCGCCGGTTCAGGCCTATCCGGTTGCGGCAAGTATTTTCGCTCCAGTTTGCCGTTGGCGCTGAGCGGCATGTTGTCCAGCAGCACGAAAGCCGAGGGCAGCATGTAGTCGGGCAGCGTTTTTTTAAGATGGGCTGTTAGCCCGTCAATGTCGATTGCGGCAACCAGATACGCGACCAGCCGTTTGTCGCCGGGCCGGTCTTCGCGGGCAAGCACGACGGCTTCTTTGACCTCCGGGTATTCCAGCAGCCGCGCCTCGATTTCGCCGAGCTCTATCCTGAAGCCGCGAATTTTGACCTGATGGTCGATACGGCCCAGGTAGTCGATGTTGCCGTCGGCACGGTAACGCGCCAAATCGCCGGTTTTATAAAGACGGCTGCCGTCTTGGCCGAAAGGATTCGGGATGAATTTTTCCGCAGTCAAGCCGGGACGATTAACATAGCCCCGGCCCAGGCCGATGCCGCCGATATGCAGTTCGCCCGGATGACCGGCCGGTACCGGGTTAAGCTGCCGGTCCAGAATATAAAGCGTAATATTGGCTATCGGTTTGCCTATCGGAATCGCGGTTTCCGCGCTGTCCGGCAAGCAGGCCCAATAACTGACGTCCACCGAGGCTTCGGTCGGGCCGTAAAGGTTGTGCAGTTCGGCCGCTAATTTTTGCCGGAAACGTGCGACCAAGTCGGCCGGTAAGGCTTCGCCGCTGCAAATCACGCGCTTTAACGAAGTGCAGTTTTCCACGCCCGGCGTGTCGATAAAGGCTTGCAGCATCGACGGCACAAAATGAACGGTGCTGACCTGCTCACCTATAATGGTTTCGATCAGCGCCAGACTGTCTTTGTGCTGGTCGGGCGGGGCAATAAGCAATTTCGCGCCGGTCATCAACGGCCAGAAAAACTCCCAGACCGATACATCGAAACTGTACGGGGTCTTTTGCAATACGCAATCTGTGTGATCCAGCCGGTAGTGTTGCTGCATCCATTGCAGCCGGTTGACGATGCCTTGATGCGGCACGGCCGCGCCTTTCGGTTGCCCGGTGGAACCGGAGGTGTAGATGCAATAGGCTAAATTGTCCGGCAGCAGTTTTACATCGGGATTGATAGTTGATTCATGCGCCCATTTCGCCTTATCGCTATCCAGGCACAGCACGAGTGCCGTGCCGAAGCGATATTTTTCCAGCACCGCCGCCTGGGTCAACACAAGCGGCGGAGCGGCATCGCCGAGCATGAAATCCAGGCGCTGTTGCGGATAACTCGGATCCAGCGGCAGATAAGCGGCACCGGCTTTTAAAATACCCAACAAGCCGACCACCATGTCCAGCGAACGTTGGACGCAGATACCGACCGGCAGCTCCGGCCCTACGCCTTGGGTTCGCAGATAATGGGCCAGACGGTTGGCCCTGCCGTTCAGTTCCGCGTAGGTTAAGGTGTGCCGTGCAAAAACCGCGGCAACGGCCTCCGGCGTTTGTTCCGCCTGCATTTCGACGTAGTGATGAAGAGCCCGGCCCTTCGGGTAATCGATTGCGCTTGCATTCCAGTCGAGCAGAATTTGCCGCGTTTCCTCCGGCGTCAGTAGCGGCAGCTCGGAAACAGGGCTATCCGGGCGCTCGCCTATGCCTGCCAGCAACTGTTGCAAGTGTGCCGCCATACGCGCAATCGTTGCGGCGTCGAATAAATCGCTACTGTAATTAAAGCCGCAGTGCAGGCTGTGTTCCGATCTCGATACCGTCAGCGTCACATCGAACTTGGCGGAATTCATGGCCGCGTCGGCTATATTAAAATGCAGCTCGGAAACCGTGGGCGTGGCCATCGGCGCGTTTTGGTAAACCAGCATCGCTTGGAACAACGGCGTAAGGTTTAACTCCCGGTCCGGCTTCAATGCCTCGACCACGCGCTCGAACGGCAAGTCCTGATGGTTTTGCGCATCCAGAAGGTTGTTGCTGACGCGTCCCAACAACTCGATAAACGACGGATTGTCGGATAAATCGCTGCGCAAGACTTGGCTATTCACAAAAAAGCCGATCAGGTTTTCGATGTCCCGGCGGTTGCGGTTTGCTATCGGGTAGCCGACGCAAATATCGTTTTGCCCGGTATAGCGCGACAACAACAGCGTAAACGCGGCCATCATTACCGCGAACACGGTGGTATCGGTCTGGCGGCTTAAACGGATCAGTGCGCTTGAAGTTTGTTGGTTCAATACGAACTCATGATTGGCGCCGCGATATGACGGCAACGCCGGTCTGGGCCGGTCGGACGGCAGCGTCAGCGCTTTAGGCGCAGTCTCCAGTTGTTGTTTCCAGTAAGCCATTTGCCGGTCGTACCATTCGCCTTGCAGACGCTTGCGTTGCCACACGGCAAAATCGGCATATTGAATCGGCAACTCCGGTTCCAATGAGGGCGCGCCGCTGTTGAAAGTCGGGTAATAGGTCCCGATTTCCTTGATCAGCAGCCTGAGCGACCATTCATCGGCAACGATATGATGCAAGGTCATCAGCAACACATAACGCTGCTCATCCAGCTTCAGCAACGCGGCTCTTAACAGCGGCGTTTGCTCCAGATCGAAAACGCGCCGCGCTTCCTGGCGTTCAAGGCTTGTCACGATGCTTTGCTGTTGCCGTCGGTTCAGCGCGGTTAAATCGACGGCGTTAACGCTGAGTGCCGCCGAGGCCTCGATGACTTGCCGGGCTTCGTTGTCGATGATCCGAAACGAGGTTCTTAACGCTTCGTGGCGACGGACGACTTCGTTCAGCGCCTGCGCCAACGCCGGACTGTTCAACCGGCCTTGTAATTGCACCGCGCCGGCCATGTTATAGAACGGGTTGTCGGGTTCCATTTGCGCCAGGAACCATAGCCTTTCCTGCGCAAACGATAACGGGCAAGGTGAAAACTCCGTTCGCTTAGCGATGCCCTGATTAACAAAAACCGATTTTTCTTTCATGCGCCGTAACAGCAGGGCTTGTTTTTCCGGAGACAGATCGGCGATTCGGGCGGTATGGCTGGGCATATTTTAAAATCCTGAAGTAAAGTTTATTGATTACGTTAGCCGCTTAAAACAGCGGCAAACTCACTGTTGACCTCGCCAAAGGCAACGCGATTGCCGAGTAGCCTTGGGAATGTGTACGAAATAACTGAGTCAAGTCGCCGGTAGCCGGAGTGCAGGTTCCCAGACTCCGGAGACTGTGAAAGTATTCGTTTTAGAACAAAATCAAAAGCATTCACCACGAAGGCACGAAGGACACGAAGTTTTTAATGCATTGAGTTTAAATAATTATTTGCGCTGGTTCCCAAGCTTCAGCTTGGGAATTCAGTACAGGAAGCTCTAGCTTCCCGTCTCGCAAAGCTAGAGCTTTGCTCACTGGGTTCCCAAGCAGGAGCTCTCATCGTTATACACATCTCGACGTAGGCCGGAATAAGCCGGTCCACGCTTTAGCGCAGGACCGGCGTTTCCGGCATCCCGAGGCTTGGGAGTGCCGGAAACGCCCACCCTGGCTATCGCCGGGCGGGCTTATTCCGGCCTACGTCC
>JAPLRU010000036.1 GCA_026399025.1 Methylobacter sp. | reverse complement strand
CCTATTGTCTTGAAACGCTCTGTGCTCAATCTTTGGAGTTACCCCCGCCGACCCAGAGTCCTCTACCCAGTGGCTGGCCCGCCTTCCGGGACGGGGATCACACCCGTTGGAATAAACGACCTTGCCTGGCCGCACTATCTATCCATCACCACGCAGCGCCGGTGCAACAGGCTGCCGGGCGCATCGACTCCATTCTGGCATACCGTATAGGTTTTGGTGGGTCCTGGGGCGCCGTAAATAAAATGCGGACGACCGGTCGGATAGCGTTGCTTGGCGATGGCGACCGCTTGATCCATACCGATGGATTGGGCATTACCAGGCGGCGGCGTGGACTGGAACCAATAGCGGTAAGTCACCGGCGAGAACAGCTCCAACACCGGTACCACGTTATGCGGCAGCACCATATAAATCCCGGAAAACAGCACCGGCAGTATCACCAGCGCAATGTAAAAACCGGATATTTTGTGCAGGTCGTAATTGTAGCGGACGCTGCCGGACTTGGCCTTGACGATCAATGCCTGTCGCCAACGCCCGGTCAACGGCCACCAAACTATCAAACCTGTCAGTACCGAAATCATCAATAAAGCGCCGGACAGCCCAACCACCACCGTACTGACATCCTGCGACGGAATCAGCAACGCGTAATGCAGTTTGAACATGAAATCGACAAATGTTTTCGGAATAATGCTATCCGAGCGATCCTGCAAGCGCTTGCCGGTTACCATCGCCGTATAGGGATCGACCGCAACCTGCCATATTTCGCGCGCGCCGTCCGCCGTTGCAACGGCATATCTGAGTTTGAAAGCCGCTTGCCCATTACGCGGATAGGTGGCGAACACGTGCTTGGCTTGCATCGGCATAGCCTTGCGACCGGCCTCGAAAATAGCCGCCAAGGACTGATAAGCAGATGAATGTTCCGGCGGCTTGACGATCAATATTTCACTGTTCAGCCATTCATCGATTTCTTCATAAAACACCAGAATGCTGCCGGTGATGCCGTAGATTGAAAGCAATAATCCCAAACTCAAACCCAGCCACAGATGCACTGCCAGCCAGTGTTTACGGCGGGTTTTCAGGCGTGATAGGCGTTGATTTGGTGAATGTTGTTTCGTGCTCGAATCGGACTGATTCATGTCGGTTTTCATCGTTTTGTTTTTAGGCTAATTTCCAAGCTCCAGAGACTGTGAAAGTATTAAGAATCTGGAGTACAAGCCTAGGTTTGTACTCCAGCACTTAAATAAAAATCAATAGCCTAAAAATGTTTTTAGGATGGATTTTTACAATACTTTTACAGCCTCTGGAGCTTGGAAATTCGGTTACGGAAGCTCCGTTTCCTGTTTCTCGAAGCTGCGACTGCATGGATGCAGGAGGTAGCGCAACCGCTCCTGCATTGCTTTCGGCAATTACTTCATGCAGTCGTAACCTGCGGCCCAATGCCGTTAAGTTAAGCCGTTCGTGGTGGGCCTGTCGAACCATGAGCGGCTTAACGACTTGCTCCACTCTCCCTTCGACAGGGCGAACGGAACAAGTCTTAACTTAACGGCATTGACCTGCGGCCTACTTGTTAGTATTCCAACTTCAACGAGCCCATTACCGAAATCGGCTCTCCATAAAGCACCGAGAGACGACCGCCGTTGGAGCTATCGCTAAAGTAATCCTTATTCAGCAGGTTGTTGATATTTAACTGAGTAGTCAACCGGGTTTTACCGATTGGATGAGTATAAGCCGCCATCGCGTCTGTCCTTGCGTAGCCCGGCAATAGGAAAGTATTGGCGGCATCGCCTTGCCGACTGCCGACCATCACCTCACCAAGCCCCACCCTGAACCGTTCGGTGAACTGGTAAGTACCCCAAACGCTAGCCTGATGCTCTGGCACGTTCGACAATTTATTACCCACAATCCCGGAATTATCCTTGGTGACCCGCGTATCGGCATAGGCATAAGTGGTAACCAGATTTAGCTTCTCTGTCAGCCGACCTTTAATATCGACTTCAATCCCCTGGCTACGTGCCTCGCCTATCGCAAGACTGAACCCGAAATTTTTCGGGTCAGGTGTCAGGGTATTACTTTTGGTCAAATGGTAGAAAGCCAAGGAGGTCGATAAGCGCTTATCGAAGAACTCGGTTTTAAAACCGGCCTCGAATTGTTCGCCGACTTGCGGAGCGAATTGACTGCCGGTTGCCTGTGAACCGGCGTTGCTGCTAAAGGATTGGGTATAGTTGCCATACAAGGATAACCATGTCCATGGCTGATACAACAACCCGGCTCGCGGACTGAAGTTTTGCGTCTCTATATCGCTGAAGGCATTTTTTGCCTGTTGCAAAGAGCCAGTAGTAATGGTGCTGCCGCTTAGTACCCAGTCGTAACGGCCACCACCCATTATATGCAGCTTATCCCAAAGCGTAATTTGATCCTGGAAATAAACGCCGAACCATTGATCATGCTTTACCCGGAAATTGTTTTTGGGCAGTAGATCAAGCGCCGCTTGATTGACTCGCCCATAGACCGGATTGTAAATATCGATAGTCGGCACAGCGGCTGTTGCACCTTGAAAGGTAGTATCGCCTGGCCATACGGTATCGTTAAAATCACCTCCTATCAAAACATCATGCTTGGTACCAAACAAATCAAATTTCCCGTTCAAATCCAGATTAGTCGCATACGTTTCAAACGCTCTTTGACCGTAGGATAACCCTCTGTTCAAGGTTCGATTGTCCGCCCTTAAGCTGACTGGATTTACACTAAACTGCCTGAGATTCCAGTCTTCCCATAGAAAACGGTTGGTCAGTTTCCAGTCGTCATTGAAATGAAATGTCCAATCGTATCCGATCAGCACACTTTCCTGTTCAGCCAAATTCGCTGCCGAATCCCCTAGAAAAGTATTAGATGGCAACTTGGTAGGCCGGTTGGCGCCGTTTAGCACCGGCAGTCCAGCATCCATGGTAACGTTATCGCGCTTGTATTCCAGCTCGGCATTAGCCTCAAATTCATTATTCGGCCGCCAACTTAACGTGGGCGCAATAAAAACACGGTCACTGCCGACCATATCCTTGAATGATCCTTTGTCGAGATAGGCTGCATTGAATCGGTACAACACCATTTTAGCGTCATCAATCGGGCCTGTAGCATCGATAGTAGTGCGATAAAGATCGTAAGAGCCGAACTGCTGTTGCAACGCATAGTAAGGCGTCGCCAACGGTTTTTTGGTGGTAATGTTCACCATGCCGCCCGGTTCGGCCCGACCATAGAGTGCGGCAGCCGGCCCTTTCAACACTTCAAGTTGTTCAATATTGGCTGGTTCGTAAAAATTGGTCGGCGACAGCAGGCCGTTACGATAAGCGGCTCCGGCAAGCCCGGTGTTGAACCCGCGAATAATAAAGTTATCGTACAAAAGATTTCCGCCAGTCCTAGCCGATACACCGCTAACATTTTTATTAAGCGAATCTAGGATATTGATATTCTGCTGATCGTTCATCACCGCCTTAGGCACCACTTGTATCGATGCGGGCGTTAACATAATTGGCATATCTGTTTTGGTGGCGGTGCTGGAATTCGCAACTGAGTAATCTTGGTTATAAGGGTCATTCGGATCGAGTTTGTTTTTACCGACAACCGTCATTGGCTTTAATGTAGTGGGATCTGTGTTTGACGCGGGCTTAACCGTCACCGTGCCATTTGCAGCAACGCCGTGAACAAGGCCGCTACCCGCAAGCAGCTTATCCGCCGCTTCAGCGGTGCTGTAGTCGCCGACCAAACGCGAACTTTGCTTGCCCGCCGCCGTCTGTTCGGCATACAGCATCGGCGCACCGGATTGCGCGGCGAGTGTTTGCAGTGCCGAGCCCAATGATTGCGCCGGAATGTCGAAGTGGTGTTTTTGCTCTTCTGCATAAACCGCACTTGCCATGGTCGCCAAAATAGCCGCGCTCAGCCGTTTCATTTTTAATGTCATTTTCTCGTTTCCCCTTTGTTGAATTTTATGTTCATAAGGGATAGACGCATGACTTTTAAAAAATCGTCAGGAATTTGAATTTATTTTTGGATATTGTTTTTGTGCCGCTTCTGTCTGGATAGTTCTTGATCTATTTTTACCTGGCGAATATGCTTCTTCGAAAATAACGTTTAGTTAACACAGAGGGACATCATGATTTTCCATATAACACTCGAATCGGCAGAAGACGGTTGGATCGTTGCGGAATGTCCGGCATTGCCGGGCTCCATTTCGCAGGGCAAAGATCAGGAAGAAGTCTTGGTTAATATCAAAGAAGCAATTACCGCTTGGTTGTGGGCCGAGGATCAAAAAGCGATTTTGGCTTTGCAACAAGAAGGCTCTCAGAAACAAGCACAGATCATGGTAACTGTTTAGGATATGGGGAAGCCGGGCAATATTTCCGGCAAGGAAGCGGTCGGAGCTTTTGAAAAAGAAGGTTGGCAAACAGTCGGACAGCTCTAAAGCCATCGTGTCTTGGTTAAATCCGGTGTACGCGTTAACTTATCAGTCCCTTAACACAAGGAACTTTCAATCGGTACGCTACGCGCTCTTATTCGTGACGCGGGTATGACCGCCGAAGAGTTTCTGAACCTGCTTTGATTGCCGATTCAATCTAAAAAGCTAAAGCCTGCCTATCTGTAACCGGATGCCGCCGATTTCAACACGATTTCATGTTCGCCGACGTGATCAATGCTAACCGGGAGAATGGTGGCGATAGCGTTAAGCGTGTCGCCCAGTTCGGCGGTATGAAATGTACCGCTAACCCGCAGTTTGCCCAAACTTTCATTCTGCAAGCGGATGCGGGTGTCATGGTATCGTCCTACTTCGGCCAGTACGTCGTCGAGACGGCGGTCGCGGAACACCAAGTTGCCTTGCCGCCAGGCGGTGAGACCGGCGACATCCTGACCTTGCAGCGCTTGAAATTCGCCGCTGTTGCTAAAGGCCAGTTGTTGTCCGGCCGTCAGTTCGCGTTTTTTGAGCGCTTGCACTTCGACGATACCTTCCTGAACCGCAACGAGGACTTGTTCGGGTTTGATATAGACTTCAAACGCGGTGCCGATGTCGCGGATCAGACCGCTACCGGCGCGTACTTCGAACGGGCGTTCTGCATTGTGGGTCACTGTGAAAAAAGCTTCGCCTTTGATCATTTCGACGTTGCGCCGCCAATGATTGAAATGAACACGCACCTCGCTGTCGGTATTGAGCTCGACGCTGGAGCCGTCGGCCAGGGTGACGATGTGACGGCCGCCTTTTTCGGCAATATAGCTATGCGGAATGCCGACCCAGCCGTTCGGCATAAAAGCGGACAATCCCAAAGCCAGCAACAGCGAAGCTGCCGCACTATATTTAACCCAACGGCGGGATGATTTGCCTCTATAGCGTAATGCCGCATCCCGTGCGGGAAAAGCCATCGTTTTAAACGGCTCCATCCATTCCCATTGCGCCTGCGCCGTTTCATAGGCCTGACGGTGGCCCGGACTTTCTTCCAACCAGAGACGGAATGCGCTGCGTTCCGCCTCGGTGCAGTTTTCCGAACGAATGCGAAGCAACCAGTCAATAGCCTGTGCCTGCACTGAATCGTGAGAGGACGGGATGGTTTTCACGCTGATTTATAGCCTTGTCGGTCTCGTTTAAGTCGGTTCATTTTAGCGTAATAATACTATAGACGTTCGAGGCCTTAATTTTCGTCACAATTCAAGTTTGAATAGCACTAAGACGCACAGCGATATGCTGCATGGCGAATTTGACATAGCGCTCGGAAGTGCTCACGGAAATGCCAAGGCGCACAGCGATTTCGGCATGCGCGCAACCTTCAATGCGGTATAAAACAAAGGCATGTCGATGCAGTTCCGGCAATTCGTCCAGCCATTCGCTAAAGCGCTCAAGCGCTTGCTGTGCTTCCGAATGACGCTCTGGAGACAAATGATCGTTCGCTAAATTTTCAAAGTCCGGGTCCGGCTCACTATAACGCTCGCGGGTTTTTCGCCGACGATGGCGATCCACGGCCATATTGGAGGCCGTTGTGAACAGGAAGGCTCGGGGGTTAAGAATAGTTTCGGGATTGGGGACTTGCGACAAGCGCAAAAACGATTCCTGCATAATGTCGTCAACATCTTGTTCTCTGGGCCAGCGTCCGCGAATAAAGGCGCTAACCTCGTGGGCATGTTTCAGGAACAGGTCATGCAGGAAGCTGTGTTTGGGTTTGGACATCGGTTGGGTAAGACCGGATTGATCAGCTGTGGTGGTGGATATTAAAGCAATACTCATGCCTGCTTAAATAAACAAAAAACATCAATGACTTGATAATTACAATGAAGAAGATTGCGTCATATGCCATAGTTAAATAGGGCATATGACACAGTTTTTGGATTTATGTGTGTTGTCGAAAAAGACTATCCTAGAGATTGCCGGACCGACTTTAACTTGCGCGCTTTGCGTTTTTGTAGCCAGCGGATAACACCGGTCACATAAAGTATCAATGGCATCAATCCGGCAAATAAAATAATAAGCTGCCCGATAAAACCAAACGCTTCGCCGGTGTGTAGCGGGTAAAGCCATTGTACAAAGATGTCGCCCGCAGTACGGCTACCTCGCTCCCGCGCATGGAGAATTTCGCCGCTGTATTGGTCGATCCAAAGGCGGCGGTAAGAGCCTTTTGGATTGATCTCGTCGATCTCCGGTTTGCCCACAAAATAAACACCCTGTTCATTCTTGGGAAAACCGATGAATCGATACTCGCCATCCGGGAAACGCGCATCGCTAATCGCCTTAACCTCATCAAGACTGATCGGTGTTTTAGCGCCGTTGGGTACGGTACTTCGGCATATCGAAGCATCTTCCGTTACCGGTGAAAATATTCCCACCAAGCCGCGACCATACTCCGGAAAAATCAAATAAACGCCGGACAGTATCAAAAACAACAGAATGACCGCGCTATAAAAACCGAAGGTTTTGTGTAAGTCGAAGTTGAAGCGTTCGGGACTGGCGTTGCGTTTAATGGTCAGCGCGTTTCTAAGCTTGCCGGGACTCGGCCACCATAAAATCAAACCGGTTAATACCGAAAACAATAGCCCTAAACCGATAAAGCCGACGACATTCATTCCGCCTAAGCCTAAACCCAAGGTATAGTGCAAGCGCAGAATAAAATCCTTAAACGGGTCGCGCCAGATGTGCTCGAAATCCGTTAACAGGCGTTGCCCGGTCACTTCTCCAGTGTATGGGTTGATAAATAGCTGATGGATTTCAGTGTTGTCTCCATACAGTGAGGCTTGATTAAACCACAGCTCAAAAGCCAGGCCGGAATGCCTGGGAAAAGCAATAGCGCCTGCTTTGCCGTCAGGAGGCAATGCTTTCACGCCCGCCGCGACAATAGTATCCAGCGGCAAATAGCTTTTATTTTCCTGATCGACCGGAACAGTCAGCAGCTTGGGGTTGAGCAGTTCATCCAACGGAAATTCAAAAGCCAGCAAGCTGCCGGTGAGGCCAATCACTACGAATACCGCTCCGGCAAACAGTCCAAGGTACAAATGCACCTTGAGCCAGAATTTACGACGGGATTTTAAAGTTAGATCCATAGTAATAGTTTTGCCGCATGATACAAAAGGCTGAAGCTCAATATTGGGCTTCCAATTTAAAGTGGGACGATTTACAGATAACATCCCTTGAAGGGATGTTATCTGTCCTAGCAGAATGCCGGACGGGTTTTGTAAACCCATCCGAAACGTTTGTGAAATTATAAAGTTGCTTTGCTTTGAAACGTTCAGGTCGGGGTTGCAAACCCCGACCTGCTCAGGCGCTTGTTGAAAGAAGGAGAGTCCTCGTGAAAGTGATCGCCACCGCTATTCCCGAAGTGCTGATTATCGAACCCAAGGTGTTCGGCGACGAGCGCGGCTTCTTTTTTGAAAGCTTTAACCGCCGTCGGTTCGCCGAGCTCACCGGGCGTGATGTCGATTTCGTGCAAGACAACCACAGCCGTTCGGCCAAAAATGTACTGCGCGGCCTGCATTATCAAATCCGGCAGCCGCAAGGCAAGCTGGTGCGCGTGGTGCAAGGCGCGGTTTTTGATGTGGCCGTAGACATACGGCGTAGCTCGCCTAGCTTCGGGCAGTCTGTTGGGTTGGAACTTTCGGCCGAAAACAAGCGCATGTTGTGGGTACCTGAAGGCTTCGCGCATGGCTTTGTGGTTATTTCGGAAACCGCAGAGTTTCTCTACAAAACTACCGACTACTGGGCGCCCGAATTCGAGCGCAGCATTGCCTGGAACGACCCCGCTATCGGCATCCAATGGCCGATTCAAGGCCAGCCCTCCTTGTCAGCAAAAGACCAGCAAGCTAAATTATTGGCGGAAGCGGAGCACTTTTCATGAACTCCCTCGCTGTCAATTTTAAGTGACTAATGAGATGTCGCCTAAAGTTTTCTATTCCTTGTTTTTAGTGAAATGGATTCCAGTTAGGCATCGAATTCAAGTACCAAATGCACGGGGAAAGGCCCAACGGACTCGACTTGACCTTCAGGACCGGATGCGCGTCGCAATCCCTGGCGTTTCAACACCGCTTTGAGTATATGCGGTATTTGCACCCGGTTGATATATTGTCCAAAGCAGGTATGTAATCCAAAACCAAAGTGCATGTATTGGTAATCGGGCCGGTCAAGTCGAAATTGACTGGGAGATTTCAGCTGGAGACAATCCATCATGGCCGATTGAGTCGCCGCTATCACCTTGGTACCCTTGGGTATTTTGGTGGCTCGCCACGACCCGCGTCCCACTACGTAATCTTCTGCTGCAAGTCGTGAGATTGCAGGGGAAAAAGAATTAAAGCGTAAAGTTTCCTGCATAAATTGAGTCAGCAGGGCGTCGTCATCTGCACGGGCAGCTTGTTGGGCTTGAGCTAACAAATCAGGATGAGACAACAGATAATCGAGAACAAGCACAACGCATTTGGATGTTGTGGGAATGGCGCCAATAATCAAGCCGATAAAGTTATTACGGATATCCAGGTTACTCATGCCGGGCATATCGGCATCCTGCATTTGCAGACAACGCTCAAGGACATCGTCGTGTTGTCGACGATTTTTTTGCCTTTGTACAATAAAATCATCGAGATAGTCACGCGATTTCGCAGCCGCCGCTAATGCGGTTTTTTCTACTTCGGGATCATCGGGATAAAACAGATATTGAAACATTGAGGTAGCGGCATTGGCGAACTCCTCTTCATCCCAGCCGGGCGTGCCGAAGTAATGGCCGACCAGACGCGTGGGGACGACTCTGCTTAACTCGGCGGGCACGTCAATTCGTCCTTGCGCGGAAGCCATGATTTTTTCGGCGCAATTATCAACAAACGGGGTGATTATTTCGGGGAGGTCGGTTCGACGCACGGCCAGTCTCATATTGGAAACGTCACGCGTATAAATGGGCGTATTTTGCATGCCTAAGAAAAAGTTTTCACCTGATGTGACTTTTTCCATTTTCTCTTTATAGGTGACATGAAAAATATCATCATGCGATAAAACTTCCTGAACATGGTCAAATCGAGTAACGAGCGCAGCATTTTTATACACAGCTATCGGCTTGACCCATCTCAATATACTGAAGACTAAATTCAGATTGGCAAGCAGCCATGCCTGAATTTTTGTAGTAATTGAAGCTTGTGTGTTAGAAGCCATTTTATTCTCCTGTCTTATTTAAAAAGCGACTTAACCCAGTCTCAGGTTATTTGATAAATCAATGTGGCGTATGGACGGTATCGTGAGGGTGGGTAAGACGATTGCTAACCCACCCTGTATCGCATCCGGTTATTGATGCTTATTCGAATATAAATTTAGGTTGGATCGATCACGCCCTGGGCAATCATTCTCAAGGCTGTCATGCTCGGTATGAAAAAATAATCGCCGCCCCGGGTCTCTACAAAACGCGGGATTTTGGACAAAATATACGGAGTCTCATCGCTGTCCGGTTCAACCTGGATTACAGCTTTACTCGAAAATTTATCATTAGCCGAATGGTTTCCCAGGATGATTTCCTTGTCGTTACCCGCCCTGAAGTCGTTGCCGTAATTAATCCACTGTTGCTGGACGAATTCGAATTGCCGGTTTATATCGGCATTGACCATCATGATGATAATGCCATGGTTACCGTTATCTTTGCTGCGATCCTTGACCTCTCCGTAGGGCAAACCACGCCGCAGTAAGCGACGTCTATTCGACAAGGCGCCCGGCGTGTCAAATGCCTTTGGGTTCATTTTTAACGAACCGGGCTTATCGCCCTCGATCATTTCCAGCGAAGCACGCGGATTGATGCGGCGGATATGCGCGCTAAACGGACATTTGCCGCCACTCATGTCATTATCGTAAGTAAAGTTACAGAGCAAGTCGTCTATAGCCTTTTTATCATCCTTGTCTTCCGCCTCCTTGAATTTTTTATCAAATTCGGCTTTGCTGTCTGCATCGGGCGCCGTGGTTAAAGGCGCGCCGTTGTCGCGCCAGCGACCCACAAACTTGGCTGCGAGTAACTCCTTGCCGCCAGGGAATTTTTTGCCATGTTCGTCCAGATAGGATTCAAAGGTGGCGACGTTTTCATGCAGTTTGCGGTACACCATATAAGTGCCATTGCGTGAAAGCAGGATAGGATTGGGCGCCGGCGGATATTCCTTGGCTTCATCGATATGTCCGAGTAAAAATTCCCCGGTAGCTAAAGGCGCCCATGAGCCGTCCTCCATTTGCTTGCCGCGGCCATTGATGCGATCGGCATCATAAGGAACGCCTTCGAAGACGGGATCGCTAATGCCATCGGTGTAACCGAAATGCTCCTTGGCGGTCGGCAAGCCATTTTCCATCACGATTTTGGCATCCTGATAATCCAGCAGCGCGCCGTCATCGCCGCGATGGCCGCCCAGCACCGCTACACCTTTTTGATGCTCTTTGATAACGCCCAGCAACCAGTCGTAACTTTCCCCGAGTAAATCGGAGTCTTTTGAGAACTGTGCATTGAGTGCGATAAAGATATGTACGTCCTTTTCGCGGGTTTCACGGTTTTCGCGCCATATCGGATCCCAATGTTCAGGTGAGCTTGGGCCGTCATCACCCAGTATGTCCTTACGTTCTTTCATGCCGCTGACAAATTCCGGCGAGAAGCCAATCAGCGACGATCTGGGGATTCCCAGTTGCTTCAGGCCCTGATAGGTCAACGCGATATTAACCGTCCAGGGGGGCTGCTCGACTTGTCCGGGGCCGCTACCCCATTCAACCGCTGTCGTCACTCTTTTGCTAATCGCGCCGACAAAATCCCTGCCTATGGATTCATCCTTGATATTCAAAAATATATAGCGGGCTACCGGGTAGTGGAAGCGACCGTAAGCACGGAGCACGTGGCCTTGAATATCCAATAAATCTAATTGCTTAGTCACAATGTTATCCTCCTAATCTTCTAAACGATATTTTCCCGCAGCCCATGTCGGCGCGGACAGGTTGGCGGGCTGGACGCGATCAAAGAATGTCTGGAAATTATTCCTCAATGCAGTTTTATCAAGCCCTTGATTATCGATGGCAAATTTAGCAAACTCCTGTTTCAGATAGAGTGCTTTCAATTGTTCATTCAGTGGGTCATCAGTAGAGCCAACAAAAAAAAGCGTTGCCGTAAGCTGGCATTTTTTCATGTAGGCAATAAACTGGTCTGCGTCGTTAACGTTCTCAAAACCGTAGCAATAGCCCCAGATTTCTTTGATGCGATCGCCGATTGCAATCCACATAGCGCGTAGATAAGCGTCAATAGTGCCTTCCGGACCACAATAAAAATTGCTGGAAAAAACCAGATAGCGCGATTTTAAATGGTCTTCTTTCGGCCACGCCCAGCGGCGTAAAAAATTCGGCACGAAGGGCAGCCAGTCGACGACTGTATCCCAGGCATTAGCGCCGGGCAGCGTTTCCGTGTAAACATCATCCAGTACGAAAAAACGGCAAAGATAGGTGTCCGGCGTTAGCGCCATAGGACTGTTATTTTCAGCATTCCATTCTTGTAGACGGTTTCTGACGATATCCGCATAGGCTGTTTCATCTTGCAAGCCGTTTTTAATCGGAGACAGGATAGTGAGTGCGTAGGCATTGCCACTGATATTACTTGCCATGATTATTTCCCCCCTAGTTGCAAATCGTTTTTCTCGTGCCATTTTTGCCGCTTTTGCACCTGATAAGCCGACATGCTGACGATGGGTGTTGGATGCATATCGCCCAAATCATGCTGCAATCCGCGTAATAATGCGTTGTAGCTTTTCATGAAGTCGTCGTCGCTTGCATTTTGCGTGTCCTGCTGGAATTTGATGAGTGCGGATTTGACGGATTTAGCGCTTTTGACATCATTGGAAGCCGCCAATGGGTAAGCGTTGTAGTAATGAATGGTTTCGATCTGGTTGTATTGGATGTAGTTATGAAAGGGGGTTAGTGCGACCGATTTGGGATAGCGGACCGTCCATTTCCAGAGTAAGTCCAGCCCGCCAGGAATCGCAAAGGTGAAAGAATCGACATATTGATCCCAGCTTCCGTTGAAATTACTAAAGAACAACATATAGTTGTAACTTAAGTCTTCCTTTGGCTGCTTCGGATCCAGGTGCGGAAACTTATCTCTATCGATAATGACCCAGCGTGCGTAATGTATCAATGAAAGTGTAATCAGACCGGTTAGGTTGCTGGGTTTTTTGGCGGCGTACCAAAATATAAGTTTATTAACCCAGGTCAGATATGGCCTCAACGGTGAAATGACATTCATCGCATAAGCCTTGCCTGCTATATTTGACATACTTATTCCTCTTCTGTTGTATGGACTGAGCGGCTAAAAAATCCAATCAGCCTATGTGTTGTTGAATAACTCAGTAGTAATTTTATAATTTAAGGTAGTTGAAATTGCGTTAGTATTTACTATCGCCAGAATAAAGAGTTTTGAGCGAAGAAACGAAGTATACATTTTTATATTATTGATTATAGGTATTTAAATGTAACCAAGCGCCCAGAAAAGCCATTCAATATACGTACTATTACTAACGGCTCAAAACATAACAGAATTCTCCTGACAAACCAAATTTTATCAAATATAAGCCATGTAACCGTTCGGTCTCCTTATGTGAATTAAGCGGTAATTAGTGCTCAGCCCGTCTTTATTGGTCGGGTGACCTATGGAAAACAGCTTTCAATTTCTGCCAATTCGTTATTAAAAAATGGCGTCAAAATTTACCGGTATAAATTCATATCTTTTTGTTATTATTAATAATAATTGTATTTATAGTTGGCAATGCCAACGTTGAAGCTGGAAAAATTGGATGCTGATGAACACCGTAGATCGCCAAAACTCCTCGGTGTGAGTATTTGCTTTTTGCCGTCGGCTTTTCTTCTAACGGAATGCAGGAGTTGTCGCGCAGCCCGAAGACAATAAGCGCCATGATCGCACCAAAGTGCTGGCGCACGCGCTTGGGGTCGGCTTGAGCGCCAGTGCGTTTTTATTGCCTGATGCATGCAGTTGTTCAGCCCAACGTCTTGAGACACCCCAAATGTTTTCCAATGCAATGGCAAAAATAATAAACTGATTTCAACCTTGCGAGTTGGACCTACGTTCGGCGAACCGCTTTGGCCTTTAAAATTGTTTGGAATATTTCCCGCGCCCTGGGTCAGCGGCTTAGGATTACCCGTCCACACGATTAATGACTTTGGCAAAGCCGTTATTTTATCAGCAGTTCGCTGACCACGGCACCGCTGATGCCGGCTGCCGTGCGTTTGCACCGGGGGTCTTGAAAACCAGTTGGCGAATTCAACAAGCAGGCTGTCAGTTTACATTTACTGTAATCACTTCACGGGTGTTGTCCTCATGGTCGGAACGAAGCATCAGCGGATGTTGGCGTGCCTGAGGCGCGCTTCTCTGTGTTTATAGCTTGTTTCGCGCGTCGTTTTTGCAGCCAGCGGATCACCCCGGTCACATACAATACCGGGCAAGCCAAGCCGGAAAGAAATACCAACATCCGCCCCGTCCAACCGAAAGCGTGGCCGCTGTGCAACGGCCATTGCCAGTCCAGAAACACATCGCCGACGCTGCCGGTACCCCTGTCGTAAACTTTGAGTATCTCTCCGCTATATTGGTCGACGGCGAAATCGCGATAACCGGTAAATCGGCTTATTTCGGATACGTCTTTTTTCATTACCGTATAGACGTCCTCCCGGTCTTTCGGCGCATTCAGCATCCATAACTTACCGGCGGGATAGCGTTCCTGCACAATGTCTTCCACTTCCGAAGCACTGATCGGCTGCCGGCCCGCTTGCGGCGGACCGCTGTGAATCGCTGCCGGAACAGTGCTAAAGGCATTGGGCCTATCGGTCGACGAGAACAATTTGACCAGCACATTGACCTGCTCCGGCAAATTAAAATAAACCCCGGAAAACAACACCGGCAGCAAGACGATGACCGAATAAAAGCCGACGGTTTTATGCAGATCGAAGTTGAAACGCACAGCACTGGCGTGGCGCTTGAAGGTTAACGCCTGTTTGAATTTTCCGGTCAACGGCCACCAGACGATCAGGCCGGTCAACACTGAAATAATCGAAAACGCCGCAAAAATACCGTTAAGAATGGCGCCGGTTTTGCCCAGCAATAAACACCAGTGCAGCTGCATGATAAAACCGACTAAAGGCCGTCCCCAATATCTGTCCTTGGGATAATAAAGCTGTAGGCCATTGACCTTAGCCGTGTAAGGATCGACGAAAATGTAATAGCCGTCGCCGTTATTCGCCAGGTTTTCGTCCCTGACAAAATATACAAACTTATAGGCAATATCGGGCTTGCGGGGATAAAAAACTTTAACAAAACGGCTGCCTTGCGGCTTGACCGATTCCGCTGCGGCAACGATGTCATCCAAAGAGCGCAATTGTTGTTGATTTTCCGGCGGCCTGGCAACAACGGCCAACTCCGGGTTTAAAACTTCCTGTAATTCGACAAAGAAAACAGCAAAGCTGCCGGTCAAGCCGACTACGACCAATACGGCACCTACAATCAGGCCGAGATATAAATGCACATCCAGCCATAATTTACGCCGGGCTTTGAGTTTAGCCAGATGGGTATCGGTGTTAGCTACCGTTTTCGGAGGCAGCGCCGGAAAATCGTCAAGAGCTTGGTGCATGGTTTTTCTTCGGGTTAATGGTTGGCAATAGCGTTACGCGACGTAAAGCAATGCCGGGAATAATCCCAGGCATTGCCTCAAGACATACCGGTTAAAACTCGACCTTTATCGATCCCATAAAAGACCGTGGCGTACCCCAGGTAGCCCGAGTTTGACCGGGCCCGGCAAAACCATCGTGGGTATATTCCTTATCCAATAGGTTGGTGACGTTCAGTTGCAGCGTAACCTTAGATTTAGCGACATTCCGGGTATAGCCGACTAATAAATCGACAACACCGAAACCGGCAAAATTGAAATCATTTTTGTCGAAGGTTGCTTTTTTGTTGCTGACCAGTTCCACCCCGGCGCCCACCTTGAAACCGCGCAGATAATCTTTCTGGAAATCGTAAGTCGACCATAATGTGGAGCTATGCGTGGGAATGCCCCGTAAACGGCTGCCGACCGGTATATTGTTCGGGTTGTTTTCTTTGAGCACCTCGGTTTCGGTATAGGCATAAGTGGCTATACCGTTCCATCCCGGTAAAATCTCACCTTTAATGTCCATTTCCACACCCCGGCTCTGGGCCTCACCGGCAGCTATGCTGTAAGTCGGGTTAGCAGGGTCTGTTGTTGGAATGTTCTGTTTGGTCAAGTTGAAGTAAGAAACCGTGGTGCTTAAACGGTCATCGAAGAATGCGGTTTTAAAGCCCCCTTCCCATTGCTGTGCGGTTTGCGGCGGTAAAAATATATTGCCTTGCCCCAGACCGTTGGTAGTTCCAAAATTCTCCACATAGTTGCCGTAAAGACTCAACCATTTTATCGGTTGCCAAAGTACACCCACCTGTGGCGTCACCGCATCGGCTTTTTGTCCTACCTTTTTGGCAAAAACATCGTACTGTTCGACATTCTGATAACGGAAGCCTCCCATCACATGGACGTTATAAGGCAGCTTGATTTGATCCTGTAAATAGATGCCGTACAGATCCGTGTTCGTATGAAACGATTGGTTGGCGCGTGTCGTTGGATTGATCGGTGGATTGCCGGTATGGATGGGGTTGTAAATATCGATAGTACTCGCGGCGGTGCTGCTGTAGCCGACGGAGTTCATGTCTTGAAGATAATAATCGCCCCCGACCAACAGCGTATGTTTCAGCCCCCAGGTATCGAAATGGCCGGTTAAATTGGTCGTGGTAAAATAGCTGTTATTGGTAAAAAAATCGCTGGTCAGCAATGTTCTATTCAAGGTCCGTTTATCGGCCAGCAGTGTGCCTGGCGTCATCACCATTCTATCCCTATCCAATAGTTGAATATTAAGCTGTTCGGTTAAGGTCCAGGCATCATTAAATTTATGCGAAAGATTTAAGCCGATCAGTTTGTCTTCCACATGATTGCGGTTGTCTTCCATCAAGTTTCTCTCGCGCGGAATATCCGCTAAACGCGGATTGATCCAAGTACCGTCCGCCCTTGTTCCATCGGTGATTAACGGCCTGGCGTGAAGGTCGTAAACATTGCTTTCGTTGCGATACTCAAGCTCTAACAGCGCTGTCGTCTGTGAACTGATATTCCATTGCAAAACCGGCGCGACGAACACTTTGTCGTAATCCACGTTTTCCCGGAACGAGCCGCTGTTTTCATAAGCGACATTCATTCGATACAATAGGTTCTTGTTATCGGTTATCGGCCCTGTGGCATCGATACTGGTGCGATATAAATCGAAAGAGCCGAATTGTTGCTGAACCGAATAATAGTCGGTATCCAAAGGCTTTTTAGTGACTATATTAACCATGCCGCCGGGCTCGACGCGTCCATAGAGCATAGCGGCAGGCCCCTTAAGTACCTCTATACTCTGTACGTTCGCCATGTTTCGCGTGCCTTCCGGACCCGAAGCATCGATACGAAAACCATTACGAAAAAGGTTGTAGTTAAAAAATCCACGGATAGTCGGCTGGTCGGTAAGTCCGCCCGCAGCTTGGCCGGTAGTGACGCCGCTGACATATTTCAAGGCCTGATCCATCTTAATGGCTTGCTGGTCATCAAGTACCGCTTTCGGCAGCACCTGGATATTCAGCGGCGTCTCCATGATCGGCGTGTCGGTTTTGGTCGCAAAGGTGGTATTGGTTGCAGCGTAATGCCTGTCATACGGATCGGTAGCATCGTATTTGGCTTTTCCGGTCACCGTCACTGCTTTCAACGTAGTAGTGCTTGAAATCGGCCCCTGCGGACTTTGATTGGTCGGCGCTTCTATCGTGATAGTTTTGTCATTCGTGTACCGAGACTTAAGCCCGGAGCCGTTCAACAATTTTTCCAAGGCTTGTGCCGGTGTATACGAGCCGTTAAGCGCCGGCGCTTGCAGTTTATCGGCTACATCGCCTTCATAAAGCACTTGCAGCCGGGTTTCGGCGGAAAATCGGGTTAATGCGCTCGATAAGGATTGCGCGGGGATGTTGAATGGCATGGTTTGCCCGGATGCAGCGTCACCGGCATAGCTGTTTTGTCCCGCACTGAACAATACCAGCAGCCCGGTTATCTCGATGATTTTTTGTCCGCGTTTTGTACAAACCCGGCGTATAGGTAGCGTCATTAGGTAAATCCTCTTTAGGTCATGAAAATATTGTCTTCATGACATACGACGAGGCGCGATGGATTTACCCTTAGTCGCGGAGAAAAAAATTGATGATTAGTTAATAAAGCAAAACCAGTTGATTCGACAAGCTCACCGACCTGACTTTTAGAGTGGTCTTGATGCCGTCAACCACCGCATCCGGGTCTGCGATATCAAACACGCCGCTGACTACCCGTTCTTTCAGTTTTGGATTAATCAGCATGATTTGGCCGCTCCGGTAACGGTTCACTTCCTTAATCACCTGCGACAGCGGCTGCCGTTCAAAAATCAGCTGGCCACGCTGCCAAGCGAGCGTTTCCAGTATATCGGCCGCCATCACCTGCCCAACATGACTATTCCGGTAATCTACTTGCTGGTTGATATGGACTAAAGCCGGAACATTTATTTTGTTGTCCGATACCTCTACCGTGCCTTCATTCACGACCACCCGCATATCCCTATCGGATTTTTTAACGCTGAAAGCAGTACCGACTGCGCGGACCTTAGCTGTACCATTGCTGACAATAAAGGGACGGCTTTTATCGGGCGACACCTGAAAATAGGCTTCACCACGTAAAAGTTCGATATGCCGTTGCTTCACCGAAACATCCACGGCGACCGCGGTATCGGTATTTAAAATCAGCCGCGACCCGTCATCCAGTACGACGGTTAATTGTTTGCCCGGTACGGTGTAATAATCGCTCTGCCAGTTCTGGTAGTGTGTCGGTAACTGATAGGACAACAGCACAGCCAACGCCGGCAAAGCTGCCGCCATGAATCGCCGGGCGTAAGAGGGCCGTTTGATCGGTAAGGAACACTGCATCGCTACAGTTTGCGCTTCAAGTTTGGCATGAACACGCTGACCGGGTGCTTCAAGCCGTTCCCAAAGCAGCAGTATATTGTCGTAGGCTTTGGCATGATCCTGACTTTTCCGGTACCAATGTTGGAACTGCTTTTGTTCCACAAGCGTCACGTCATCCGCACGCAAACGCGCAAACCATACACTGGCTTGGTCTGGGATGGATTGCTTATTGGATGAAAAATGAGTATTGGGCATGATTTACTATTTTACTACAGTGTATCCAACGAACAGAAGTTAGCGGTTCGTCAATAAGGGGTTTGGCAATAGCCTTCGCGGACTCCTGCTGACAGGATTCGAGGTGATGGCCAGCCGACTTGACCCGCTTGCAAAATATGCCACCGGAATCGCCTTCTCGATTGATGGGATGCACTAAGACCCGGGCAAAAACCTTGCCGACTCGACAAACAGATACAGTCGCTCAGTTCATCCGCTGCTTGAGTGCCGGCAAAGCTGCTGATTTTGTCGGGCAACACGTTTAACCCGGCATTCAGGCCTCCACTTGACTTCATGTGTTCACTCAGCGGACGCCGGTAGCGGTCGTTTAGGCGTGAGTCCACGCCGGATAGTTTTTTAAAATCATGCGACATCATGCGAAAATTTACGAAAAGTTGTGTAGATGTAACCCTTACAAGATTAAAACATATTTAGTTCGGTTCGGCTAATTGGGCGATCAACAGGAGCTATTCAAATTGTTTCCGAATTTGGTCTAATGCCTTACGCATATGGCTTTCTACAGTGCGAGGGGAAATGCCCAGCTCGTTACTGATCTCAGTATAGCTTTTGCCTTCCACGCGACTCATCAAAAAAACCGCGCGGCATTTTGGCGGCAGGCCATAAATAATCTGTTCAAGAAAGGCCAGTTGCTGGTGGTCGGACAAGAGCGCATCCGGTTCAGGTTTTTGGCAGAGCATATCGTCCGTAACCGGCCCTGCATCACGCTGAGTGTGCCGCGTTTGGCTGCGAAGATAGTCAAGGGCGAGATTATTGGCGATACGGAACAGGTAGGCGCGCATATTGTCAATATTGCCGACATCGGGGTGATGCACAATACGCAAATAGGTTTCTTGTGTTAAATCGGCCGCTGTTTCGGCGCAACGGACTTTATAGGTCAAAAATTGCACCAAGTCCTTTTGATGCAACAGGAAAAGCGCTGACAAGCCATGTTCAGGCAGCAGGTTCATTGATGATACAGTCCCACATTAAATTTGAGCGGTTTGGCTAACAGATTACTGTTAACTAAAAGCAAATATAATGCCACTTAGCTTGATTTTTCTTTAGGGGCCTTCTTGAACAGGCGACAAGCTTGGTATTGCGCTTTCCACGCGAAATATTGACGGGCTTGATTCCTGTTTTAAGCATGAAATAGGTCATATGACCTATTTTTTATAGGCTATATGACAACTTTCAGAATATCGGGCAATCCCTTGTGGTTGCTCTTGAGTATCCCCCCATATTGATGCTTTCAAAGTTTCCGCATCTTTTTAATTCAGGTTTTTAATCATATTTTTCCAGCTGCGTATCAATTACGTGTTTATCTTCATCGGCCGGTGCAATAGACGATGCTTTTGCAATTATCTTATCCCTGATATTTTCTACTCAATTGAATTGTCATATAGAGTTCAAAAAGTCCCATTCATTTAACCAAGTGGATTTATCAACGCATTGGATTAATGAGCCTAGTAGGGGCGTATCGCGCACCATTTACGGAATATACCAGAATGACTTGAGTCTAAAAGGGGAGCGATGCGCCCCTACCGGGCTAAAGTTAAACGGTTTTAGAGTAAGAAGGGAGTATTTTCATAAAGAGTGATCACTTTAAGCCAAGATCGACCCGATCCCGGCTAGCGGCAAATCCACCATACAAATAATCCGACTTACAGCGTTTGAACGTCATGTTGAGTTTCTATACCTGCACGCTCATCATGAAGCTCATTAGCCAGCTCTGCATAGCGTTTTATTGAAAGCTTTCTATCCAATTGTGGAACCGCTTCCGATTTTAGCCAGCTACTTAGCTTTTTCAGATGGAACGTGTCCAGAGTGATTGCGGCTTGCTCCGTCAAACTAGAGATCTTACCTAGAGGGTCATTTTGTCTTGAGGCGTAGCTTATGATGTCATCGATAAATGTGAGCCGTAACATAATGACAGACCACGCAGATAACTCTGATTGTCTTGCCAATTGCGAACCCCACACTGTACGCAAGTCTTCTAGTTTAATTTCTGGGATATCAGCCAACCGGTTTTTGGTCCACCAATAAAGATGTAATCCGCTTGTCCATTTTCCGTTATGTGACATGCAGTTATTAACATAGCCACGAGCGAGACTTACCATAGCCACTTCTGCGCGCACTCCATTCATGGCTTTTAACTGGGCTAAAGATTCGATTGTTGAGCCTAGCAAACCGAAATCTGAAACCACTTCCCCCACCGGATTGCTTCTTAAGACGCCAAGATCTTTTTCATTTGAAGATATATCCTCTTTATGCGCTTCATTGTCTATTATTCTAATAATTGCATCTGACGAATATATTTTGCGATGAATTTCGGAAACTTGTAGCGCGCGATCTACTGTCAAATCCTTTCTAACGTGCAAGCCGCAAGTAGTAGCGTCAGCCATGTTCAATATCTTTTTATGCCTAGAGCAATACCCGACTGGCGAACCTAACGCTCCGTACTGTAGACCGTTAAACCAGCAGTTTTGACAGGAATGTAATCTCATGATTTTTTAAATATTTTTTTGGTTGTGACTTCGGGGTTAGCTGTTTCCCTAAAATCCAGCAAATGCTCGTTCCATTGTTCGACGTAACGACGGGCTTGCATTACTTCAAATGCGTTCTCCCATTTTGCTTTACCTTTGCCATTTCCTTTCATTAATGATAGCAACTCTGTACGGCTGATATGAGCTACACCTTCCGCTCTGACCGTTTTTAAATAGATTTCCCAGACAACGCCGCCACCAGCCGCAAAGTTATTAGCCGACTCATACTCTTCAGAGGTGGATAGATATGGCGTTTCCCTTCCCGGCCCTTCGAGAAACAGTATATGACGCACAATTGAGCCGTCTGCCGTTGGATTAGGTATGCTAACCCCAGTTTTGCGATCACCTCTATATAAGGGGTGCTTGCTCATTTTCCATTTTTGTTCTGCCACAACTATTACTACTCCTCAAGGCTAAAAAATGATTACATAGTTTCTGTATATCATCCCTGCTTGATGTCAAACCTCCGCATATTTTTTCTTATCCCTTTCCAACCAATACTCAGCCGCCAATTGCTGCGCCTCTTCCTTCGTATCCGCCTTACCCAATAACTTAAGCGCAATCGCCGCCGTGCCGATAACGGAGGCTTCGGCAAACTCGTCTTCTGCTTTTCCCTGCCAGACCAACGCCAGTTGCTCCGGCGCCAACTGCTCGGGCCTGACGTGACGGTGCCTGAATAAAGCCGGCCAGTTTTCGTCGGATAATTCGCCGTTATGCACGCTTTGCACCAGGCATTCCATATCGGGATTACGCTCGGTTTCGCCGCCTTCGCCTTTTAATACCGCCATGTGCGGCTGGTTTAAAAGGGCTGCGGCTTGTTGATGCACCGGGCGGTAGCCGGGATGAAAAATACCCTGAATACTGCATTCGGCATTAAACGGATTTAACAAGCGCACCAGCGTATGCACCGGCGAGCGCAAGCCCAGTATCGGACGCAGTTCTATAATGTCATGCAGTTTGGGGCAAAAATGCTCCAGCGATAAGTAACTAAAATGCTGTTGTTCAAGTTGTTGCTTGGCCTCTTCGATAGAATTTGCGCAGTTAAGTCCCAGATAACCCAGCATGTTTTCGGTATACAGCCTGCCTTCGGTATGGCCGCCGGCACCGTGCATAAACACGGTAATACCGTTTTCAGCCAGCATTAAAGCGGACAACAAAAACCAAGGCAAATGCCGACGCTTTCCGGCATAAGTCGACCAGTCCAAATCGACTTTTACGGCGTTGTCGGCCACATCAAACGATTCCTGCGCCGCCTGTGCGAAACCGGCCAATTCCTCCGGGGTTTCTTCCTTAACCCGCATCAACATCAGGAATGCGCCCAACTGAATGGGCTGCACTTGGTCGGTCATAATCATGCTCATGGCGCGATAGGCTTCATCCTGGGTTAGCGGCCTTGAGCCTTTTTTGCCTTTGCCCAAGATGCGGATGAATTCCGCGAACGGATGTTCGGGATACGGCGTTTGTTCGTGATGAGTGAAGGTCATAAAGTAAATTTAAAGTAATGATCGATTAATAAAGCAATAAATACCACGGTCAGATAAATCAGCGAATAAAAAAAGGTTCGCATCGCGGTTTTATCATCCTTCCGGCGCATCATCAAAATAGCGAAATAAATAAAGCCGAGACCTAAAGGTACTACGGCGGATAAATAAATCAGGCCGCTCATGCCGGTCAGATAAGGCAGCAGGGTAACAATAAACAGCAACAGCGAATACAGCAAAATCTGCAAACGGGTATGTTCAACCCCGTGCGTGACCGGCAGCATCGGAATACCGACTTTGGCGAATTCCTTGCGTTTGGCGATGGACAGCGGCCAGAAATGCGGCGGCGTCCAGACGAAAATAATCAAAAACAACAGCATCGCGTAAGGATGCACGGAGCCGGTCATCGCACACCAGCCCAGCATCGGCGGCGTCGCGCCGAAAGCACCGGCAATAACAATGTTTTGCGGGGTCATACGCTTTAGGTAAACCGTGTAGATAATCGCATAACCCAGCGCCGACAAAAAAGTCAGCAATGCGGTCAAAGCATTGACCAGGACTGTCAGCAACAGCATCGAAATAACGCCCAACGCCAACGCAAAAACGATCACATTGGTGGAGCTTAAATCGCCTTTGGGTAAGGGCCGGTTCTTGTTGCGATCCATCAGTGCATCGGCTTCGCGGTCGATATAATGATTAATCGCGGCGGCCGAAGCGGCGGCCAGCGCAATGCCCAAGCTGCTGTAGATAAACAGGCCGATCGGCGGCAATCCGGGAACGGCCAGCAACATCCCCGCTATCGCCGTAAAAACGATCAGGGCAACCACTTTAGGTTTGCATAACTGAAGATAACTTTGCCAAGAAGGTCGGGACGATTCGCTAGCCATTATTTAATAGATTCCAACTTTTAGTTTAGGGTACGGTTCCCGCGCAAAATGCGGGGGTAGTGTAGGCGCTCCTTCCAACGCTGCCGGAGCAGAGCATGGGAACGATCATTGCATAACATCGGTTATGTATAGAATACAGTGAACGATTGATTATTGAAATAGTTCGACCGGCTAAGGACCTCCTCTAAGCCGGACGGAGTTTGCAACCCATACGCATCAAGCTAAGGCATAAAACACCGGCTCGTCGACAAAAACACTCGCCCTACACAGTTTCGGGACGCTGGAGCGTCTACTCCTGCAACAATAAAGGGGAGCCCATTTTACATACCCATCGCCCCCAGCCTTTAGGCCCCCTGCCATTAAGTTAAAGATGGACAGTCCCTTCTCCCTCAGGGAGAAGGTTAGGATGAGGGGATCAAATAAGGCCTTTTTCCTTATTTTATTCTCCTCACCCCAACCCTCTCCAGCAGGAGAGGGAGCTTTTTTCTTAACTTAATGGCAGTGAGCCTTTAGGCCTGCCGCTTTATTAATACGCAATTTCGCGTATTCCTATTTCCGGCAAAACAATTAGTATATCTATCCGTACCGATTGACAACGTTGATGTTTTTTAAGTAGTCGTCCTATAAAAATACCGATGGCACTTCAGGACCCTCTATTTTTATCGCAGTTATCACACTCTTTCTCGTCTTGCGGCGCATCCTATCAGCCCGTAAATTTTCGTTTGCTTTCTAAATATTACGAAAAATTGCTCGTACTGAATGACTACCGGAAACATAGTTTTGACCCGAACTGTTCCCGCTTAATTTCCCGACCGGCGTTGTTATCGACATCCCCAAAACCCGCCCCGCCTCGGAGGTATCGAAATATGATGTTGTTGGGTTTCACATTAGATGATTGGCGCTGTGCGCTGGAGCTTTCCAGCGTCGAAAGAATCTACCGCGCCGCCGCTATCACGCCGTTGCCGAATGCCCCGGATGTCGTTCTGGGCATTGTTAATGTCTGCGGCGTCATCGTCCCCGTTGTCGACATCCGGCTGCGCTTCGGCCTGCCGACAAAAATTCTGAGCCCGGACGACCTGTTCATCATCGCTCACGCTTCCGGCCACCGGGCCGCGCTTATCGTTGATGAAGTCACCGGCATCATTACATGTGCCGAACAAGACCTTGTTTCGGCAAGCGACATCGTACCCGGCATTAAGCATATTGCCGGGGTGGTCCGGCTTAACGACGGCATGATTCTGATCCATGATCTTGCCTACTTTCTGTTGCTTGAAGAAAAAGCGGCGCTGGAACAAGCCTTAGGAAATCTATAAGCATGAATACCGAGCAAACATATCGGCACTCGCTGCTATCCCGTTTTAGCGGATTCCTGGCGCAACAGATAGGGCTGTATTTCCCTCAACAACGCTGGCCCGATCTGGTCCGCGGAATCGAGGCGGCGGCACGCGAGTTCGATTTCCATAATACTGAAGAATGCATGCGCTGGCTGATGTCGACTCCGCTGAATCGCAGCCGGATCGAAACCCTGGCCTGTCATCTGACCGTAGGCGAAACTTATTTTTTTCGCGAGCCCCAAGCCTTTCATGCGTTACAAACCTATATTATGCCGGCCCTCATTCATTCCCGGCGGCAGCACGAAAAAATCCTCAGAATCTGGAGCGCCGGCTGTGCGACTGGCGAGGAAGCCTACTCACTCGCCATTATGGTGCAACGGATCATTCCCGATTTCAGGCAATGGCATATCAGCATTCTCGGCACCGACATCAATCCGCACGCTTTAGCCAAGGCGGAAGCCGGTATTTATAGGGAATGGTCCTTCCGTAATACGCCCGATTGGCTGAAAACCGGTTATTTTCGCGCTACCGAAAAAGGCCATTATGAAATTATTTCTTCCGTGCAAAAGATGGTGTCATTCGCTTACCTTAATTTGATGGAAAACGCCTACCCGTCGTTGATCAACAACACCAATGCGATAGACATCATCTTTTGCCGCAACGTGTTGATGTACTTCAAACCGGACTTGGTGGCTCAAGTGATACGCCGGCAGTGTCTGTCGTTGACCACTGGCGGCTGGCTGGTGGTCAGTCCCACCGAGACCCAAGGCATTAATCAGGCTCTACCTGAAGCCATAGAAGCGGTTAATTTCCCCAACGCCGTGTTGCACCGCAAAGCCGTCCCTCATACGGCGCCGTGTCCGTCAGTGCCTTTCCTTATCCTACCGGAGCCCATCAGTCCGGTGAAGACGATGAAGCAAGCCGGCGTAGTACAGCTAGCGCAGGACAAAGGGCTCTCCGCATCAAAATCGCCGGATTATCAGCACGCTCTCGCCCTTTATCAACAAGGCCTCTACGACCAAGCCGGCGCACAAGCCGCCAAGCTTCTGGCTAATCCGCAAGGCAAAATAAAGGCGATGAGTCTGCTCGCTAAAATTCACGCCAACCAGGGCAATCTGGCTAAAGCCAAGGAATGGTGCGGACAGGCGATCGAGGCCAATCCGAAGGACCCGCTAGGCCATTATCTGATGGCGATGGTGCTGCTGGAACAAGGCGCGGATGGCGGCAAGATGGAACTTAAGCGCACCGTGGACCTGGACCCGAGCTTCGTACTCGCGCACTTCACGCTGGGCAACCTGTATCGACAAGAAGGCAGGCGCCGGGAAGCCGGCAAACATTTCGACATTGCACTACGGCTGCTTAAGGCTTATGCGCCGCGCGATATTCTGCCCGAAACGGACGGCATAACGGCCGGCCGCTTGACCGAAATTATCCATACCATGCGCGAATTGGAGAATGCGGCATGAAAGCGCCGTTTAATGGCGGCGATAAGCGGCGTTTGCCCCGTGCACGTTCCGAACAGTCATGGTTAGCCCCGCCTGAGCAATGGCCGGACATTCTCAAGGCCAGGGCTGAAGCGCTGGCGCAACCGGTCGAATTGACTGAGACCGAGGAATGCCTCGAAATCGTGGCATTTATGTTGGCTTACGAAACTTATGGCATTGAGACCGCCTGGGTGCGCGAAATTTGCCCGCTGAAAGAGCTTACCCCCCTGCCCTGTACGCCTGCCTTCGTCTCCGGAATCGTCAACGTGCGCGGTCAAGTGCTGTCGGTGATCGACATCAAGAAATTTTTCGGCTTGCCGGAGCAAGGACTGACCGATCTCAACAAAATCATCATCCTAGCCAATGACAACATGGAATTCGGCATACTGGCGGATACCGTCGTCGACATCAAGCGCATCCCGCTGAATAAAATCCAGCCCGGATTATCGACGCTCAACGGCATCCGCGAAAGTTATTTAAAAGGCATCGCCGCTGAACATCTGGTGATTCTGGATGCGCTAAAGCTGCTGACAGACGCCGGCATCGTTGTCCATGAAGAGGTTAGGTAAGTTTCACCCTTTGCCTTTGGCCTTGAGCCTCCTATCACATGAATTACGGCTTTTATTGATATAGCCTACCCCGAGGGCACTATGAAGCTATTTCTTAACCTGACCACCCGCAGCAAACTGCTGCTCGGTTTCGGCCTGATCATCCTGCTGCTGATCGGGGTGATTGCAACCGCTTACCAAAACATAGACTTTTTACAGGCATCGCAGCGGAAGCTCTATAAAACCGATTTTGCTAACGCGGCCGACCTGGCGCAGATCCGCGGAACCGAGAGCACTATGCGCGCTGAAATACTGGCTATGATGCTGACCAATAATCTGACCGAGCAAAAAAAAAGATACGACGACATCAAACAACGCCGCCAAAAAGTAGAAGAACTGATGCAGCAACTGATCTTACGCCAAGCGGATAACAAAGAGATGTTGGACAAGCTCAAGCAATTGGAAACGCTGTTGTTCACGTATACACAGACTCGCGATGATCGGCAGGTTCCGTTAATTTATGCCGGCAAGATTAAAGCGGCGCAAGCCCTGGCGGTCGGCATCCAGGCCGACCGTTACGCCCGGATACGCGCGTTGGTGCAGAATATGAGCGACGATACTTATAAACAGGTGGAAGCTTCGATTGCTCACTCCGAACAAAAAGCTCAACAAGCAAAGACTATCTTTGTCGCCATCGGCGTTATCGCGCTGGTCTCCAGTATCCTGATGACCTGGCTGCTAAACTGGGCAATCGTTAATCCGCTCAAACAATTCGCAGCACTGACTGACCGCGTGGCCGCGGGTGATCTTGAGGTTGAGGTCCCGATCCTGCATAGAACCGATGAAGCGGGGAAATTATCTCAATCATTTCACGCGATGGTGGATGGGCTGCGCAAACTCACCCGGAAAAGCCGTGAAAGCGTAAAGCGCTTTCGCCTCGTTATCGAATCCGTGCCGAACGCCATTATTCTGGTTGGACAGGACGGCCGAATCGCGCTGATTAACGCCCAGGCCGAAAAACTGTTCGGTTATACCCGCGAAGAATTGATCGGTCAGTCGGTCGAGACACTGGTGCCGGAGCGCTTTCGCGACAACCGTCCCGATTACCGCAGTTCATTTTTTATCAATCCCAGGGTTCATCCTATGGGCGCGGGCCGCGATCTTTTCGGGTTACGTAAAGACGGTCGGGAATTTCCGGTAGAAATCGGGTTCAACCCGATCCATAGCGACGAAGAATCGATGGTGCTGACCAGTATTACCGACATCACCGAGCGCAAACATGCCGAAGAGCGCTTCCGCCGCGTCGTCGAATCGGCCCCGAATGCGATTATTCTGGTCGATCAGGACGGCCGAATCTCGTTGGTTAATGCCCAGACCGAAAAACTGTTCGGCTATAGCCGCGAAGAGTTGCTCGGATCATCGGTCGATATGCTGGTGCCGGAGCGCTTTCGCGGCGAGCATCCCGCTTACCGCGCTTCTTTTTTCGCCAATCCGACGGTTCGTCCTATGGGCGCCGGGCGCGACCTGTTCGGCTTGCGTAAAGACGGCCGCGAGTTTCCGGTGGAAATCGGCCTCAACCCGATTCAGAGCGAGGACGGCATGTTGGTGTTGACCAGCATCATCGATATTACCGAACGCAAACAGGCTGAAGCCGAGATACATCGCGTGTTGCAGGAAATACAAGAAACCGTGGACATTTTGGCCGCATCGACCAGCAATATCCTGTCCGCGACCACCCAAGTGGCAACCGGCTCGGTGGAAACCGCAGCCGCGGTCAGCCAAACCACAAGCACCGTCGAAGAAGTCAAGCAAACCGCGATGATGGCGGCCGAAAAAGCTCAGCATGTCTCCGACAGTGCGCGCAAGACCATGGAAATATCCCAGCGCGGACAAAATTCGGTGCAAGACTCCATCGCCGCCATGCAGCTCATTCAGGAGCAGATGGAGTGGGTAGCGCAAAGCATTGTTCGGCTGTCGGAGCAAGGCCAAACCATAGGCGAGATTATTGCCACGGTTAACGATTTGGCGGAGCAGTCTAATATTTTGGCGGTTAATGCCGCCATCGAAGCGGCCAAGGCCGGCGAGCAAGGCAAAGGCTTTAAAGTCGTCGCGCAGGAAGTTAGAAACTTGGCCGCCCAGTCCAAGCAGGCGACGGCCCAAGTGCGAAAAATATTACAGGACATCCAAAAGGCGACCGAAGCGGCAGTGGCGGCTACCGATCAGGGCCGCAAAGCGGTAGAAGGCGGCATGAAACTGACGGTGCAAGTCAACGAAGCCATCAAGCTGCTGGCGGCGAGTATTGAAGGCGCGGCGCAAGCCGCGGCGCAAATCGCTGCGTCGTCGCAACAGCAGTTGATGGGCATCGACCAAGTGGTACTGGCCATGAGGAGCATCAGCCAAGCCAGCTCGCAAAATGTGGACAGCACCAAGCAGACCGAAAGCGTTGCGCATAATTTGCACGAACTGGGTATTAAACTGAAATTGTTGATGAAACGGCGTTAAGAGTTTATCCGGCTTGAACTACTGAGCAAAAGCAAAAAGCATTCACCACGAAGGACACGAACGACTTGGTGAATAGGTTTCTAAACTGATTTTCGACATCGTTCCACGTTCCGGCGCTCATCGTTATACACATCTCGATGTAGGCCGGAATAAGCCGGTCCGCGCTTTAGCGCAGGACCGGCGTTTCCGGCATTCCGAGGCTTGGGAATGCCGGAATACCGCTCCAGCGGTACGGGACGCGGGAGCGTCCCTCACTGCATTCCCACGCCGGAGAGACTGTGAAAGTATTCGTTTTAGAACAAAAGCAAAAGCATTCACCACGAAGGCACGAAGGACACGAAGTTTTCAATACATTGAGTTTATACAATTATTGTTTCCTTCGTGCTCTTCGTGTCTTCGTGGTGAATAGGTTTTTAAATTGATTTGAATAATACTTTCACAGTCTCCGGAGCGTGGGAACGATAGTATGTTGTTTAAGTTACATAGACTTCCGGGGGCATAATCCGATGGCCGAACAAGACAGCGATTTCCTCAAGCGGCTGCTTAAGACCTTTAAGCTGGAGGCCCAGGAGCATATTGACGCGCTGTTTGCCGGCATCGACGAGATCGAAAAATCGACCGACGCCGCCAAGCAAGCCGAACTGATCGAAACGATTTTTCGCGAAGCGCACAGTCTAAAAGGAGCGGCTCGCTCGGTGAACCTAATGCCGATCGAAACGGCCTGTCAGACCTTGGAAAACACCTTTGCCATGATGAAAAATAAACAAGTTGCGCTGAACGCGGAACTGTTTGACAAAGTTCATCAAGCGATTAGTCGATTGAGCGAATTGCTTGAATTACCGCCTATGCAAAAACCTGAAGCAATGCCGGCCGAAACGCCCGAGCAGACCGAGGAAACCGTGCCGCAGGCTGCCGCCGTAACGAAAATTCCTCAGCGCGTCCTCATTGAAGGAAAATTGCCGCGAACAGAAACCGTCAGGATTGCCAAAACAAAGCTCGATTGCATTTTTTTACAAGCGGAAGAAATGCTGGTCGCAAAGCTGTTGGCGCAACAACATCGTCAGGACCTGCAAACCGCACAAACGATGATAATGGCCTGGAGCAAAGACTGGTCCGAATTAGCGGCGCGCCAACCGGAATTTCATAACATCTCGGCAAAACTACAGCCGCAATGGATGGAATTGATCGAGCGGAATACCGGCTTCATCAAAACCTTGAGACATCAGCTCGATATGATGACCCGGACAGCCGATCAAGATCAACGCTTGCTGGACAAGATAGTGGACGATCTGCTGGACAATATGAAAAAAGCATTGATGCTGCCTGTTTCGGCACTCACCGAAATCTTCCCCAGACTGGTACGGGATTTGGCAAAAGACAGCGGCAAAAACATCAATCTGGACATTCAGGGCGGCGACATTGAAGCCGACCGCAGAATACTTGAAGAAATCAAGGACCCGCTGATTCATTTATTGCGCAACTGCATCGATCACGGCATTGAGACGCCGGCAGAGCGGATCAACCGGCATAAACCGTCGCAGGGAAAAATCACAATTGCCGCTTTTCCGTGTGACGGCAATTGTGTAGAAATCGACGTTTCAGACGACGGGGCCGGGATCGACGTTGCCAAAGTGAAGGATGCCGCCGCCCGTCTCGGCATTATCAAGCAAGAAGCGTTATCCAGGCTGGATCGCAAGACCGCCGTAGATCTGATCTATCAATCCGGCGTCTCAACCAACCCGGCGGTCACCAAAGTCTCAGGCAGAGGCTTGGGACTGGCTATTGTACGCGAGAAAGTGGAACAACTGGGCGGCGGTATCACGGTCGAAACCCAGGCCGGTATCGGCACGACTTTTCACCTCAAATTGCCGCTCACCGTCAGCACTTACAGCGGTATTGCGCTACGGGTAGCAACGCAGCTATTCGTCGTACAGACCGGCAGCGTGGAACGCAGCCTAAGAATTCGTCGGGAGGACATCCGAACCTTGGAAAACCACGAAACGATAGAGCTTGGCGACGACCTCTTGGCCTTGGTGTGGCTGAACGAAGTACTGGAAATAGCCGGCACCGACCTCAGCGATACCGTACTTGTACTCATTTTAGCGGCAAGCGGAAAACGCATGGCCTTTGTCGTGGACGAAGTGCTCGGCGAACAGGAAGTCCTGGTTAAAAGCTTGGGACCGCAGCTGTCCCGAGTGCGCAACATTTCGGCCGCAACCATTCTGGGTTCGGGCAAGGTGGTCCCGATCCTGAATGTTGCCGATTTACTAAAATCCGCCTTGCAAACCGTGCATACCGAAATCAAAAAAGCGGTTGCGGCCGAGAAAAAAAGAACCGAGCCCAAGCAAACCGTTCTGGTCGTGGAAGACTCGATCACCTCGCGCAGTTTGCTTAAGGGCATTTTGGAGGTGGCGGGCTATGACGTGGCGACCGCAGTCGACGGTATCGACGGCCTAATCCAACTCAATAACGACACATTCGATCTCGTGGTGTCCGACGTCGACATGCCGCGCATGAGCGGCCTCGAATTGACCGCGAAAATCCGCAGCGATAAAAATCTGGCCGCTTTGCCGATAGTGCTGGTGACGGCGCAGGAATCGCCTGAAGACCGCGAACGAGGCTTCGCTCTTGGCGCCAATGCCTACATCGTTAAACACAGCTTCGAGCGGAGCAATTTGCTGGAAGCGGTGCGAAGGCTTATTTAACGATGTCTGTCGCGGCGGGAGCTTCGAAACCCGTGCAACACAGCACCTTACCGAGACTCTCGGAGAATGTAATGATTGATAACCGGCCTAATAACACAAACCGGCGTCTTCCCATCAAAGTGCTGGTCGTCGATGACTCGCCGTGGATACTGGAGTTTCTGCTGTATCTGTTCGCTTCCGACCAGGAAATTCAAGTGGTCGGCACCGCCAATAACGGATTGGAAGCGCTTGAGGCAGTCAAAAGCAAAAACCCCGACGTGATCACTATGGATCTGCACATGCCGAACATGGACGGCTACATGACCACCCGAGCCATCATGGAAAGCGTTCCTACCCCGATTGTGTTGGTGACCGATAACCCTTCCAGCGAGCGCATGGCGATGACCCTCAGCGCCTTGGAAGCCGGTGCGCTGGCCATTATCAAAAGGCCGGCCGGCATCGGCTGTCCGGAGCATACCGCGACCGCAAGAGAATTAATCCAGACCGTCAAGCTGATGTCGGAAGTCAAGGTGGTTAAACGTTGGGCGCGGCCCAAAATACTTGTTTCGAAAGACATCAAGCCGATCATGCCAAAACCCGCCGCTATAAAGTTGGTCGCAGTCGGTTCATCAACCGGAGGACCGCTGGCATTGAAACAGCTCTTATCGAAATTGCCCAAGAATTTTCAGGCGCCTCTGATTATTGTTCAGCATATCGCTCAAGGCTTCACCGAAGGGCTTGTGCACTGGCTTGAGCAATCTTCCGGCTTTCCGGTCTGCACGGCGACGCACGGCGCCGTGATGCTGCCCGGTCATGCCTATGTCGCGCCCAATAGTGTTCAGGCAACGGTGAATGTTCAAGGACAGATCGTATTGAGAAACAGCGGCCCGGAAAACGGCCATATGCCCTCGGTTTCCTGCCTGTTTCGCTCGGTAGCGGCGGCTTACGGCCCCGACGCGGTTGGCATATTGCTGACCGGCATGGGCAAGGACGGCGCTGCGGAGCTGGGCTTGATGAAAGCAAAAGGCGCCGTCACCTTTGCTCAGGACAAAGACAGCTCGGTGATCCACGGCATGCCGGCGGAAGCTATTGAACTGGGCGCGGCATTGTATGTGCTGCCGCCGGATAAAATTTCGCTGATGCTGGCCAATCTGGCCAATGGCCAAGCAAAAGGGAGAGCCGGCGATGGACACTGAAGCGCATAGCGACATCGGCATTCTTATCGCCGAGGACAGCCGCACCCAAGCCGAACAACTTCGCTTCCTGCTTGAGCAGCACGGCTATCCGGTTAGGGTCACGGCTGACGGCAAGCAAGCGCTACAGGCGGCAAGAGCACAAAAACCGGCGCTGTTGATCAGCGATATTATGATGCCGGAGATGAATGGCTATGAGCTGTGCAAAGCGATGAAGTCCGATGACGCCTTGAAAGACGTTCCGGTTATTTTGGTCACCGGGCTGTCCGATCCTCAGGATGTGATTCGAGGCTTGGAATGCGGGGCGGACAATTTCATTCTCAAACCTTATAACGAAGATTACTTACTCAGCCGGGTGCAGTTCATGCTGCAAAATAAAGAGCTCAGCCAGGCCGAACATTTGGGCGCGAACTTGGAAGTTTTCTTTAACGGACAACGGCATTTCATTACCTCCGGCCGTTTGCAAATGCTGAATTTGTTGCTCTCCACTTACGAGGCGGCTATCCATCAAAACCGGGAACTCAGTCAGGCCCGGCAGTCGCTCAGCGAAGGCGAGCAACGTTTCAGGACGATCCTGAACACGATGTTGGACGCCTTCATCAGCATGGATGAACAAGGCCGAGTGATCGACTGGAACCCGGAAGCCGAACGCATGTTCGGCTATACGTCCGCCGACGCTCAGGGACGCAGCCTCGCCGAGCTGATTATTCCGCCTCCGCTTCGTGAAGCCCACCGGCGCGGGCTCAAACGCTTTCTTAACACCGGCGAAGGTCCGGTGTTGGGTAAACGCATCGAAGTGACCGCCATGCGCGCGGATGGCAGCGAGTTTTCCGTCGAGTTGGCTATTGTCTCGGTTAGGAACGGGGAGGCGTGTTTTTTTAACGCTTTCCTTCATGATATTACCGAGCGCAAAGAAGCCGCGGAACAGTTGCGCGACAGCGCCATGCGCCTTCAAACCATCTTCGATACCGTAGTGGACGGCATTATCACCATTGATGATCACGGCATCATCGATACCATCAATCCTGCCGCCCTGCGCATTTTCGGTTATACCGCCGCCGAGTTGATCGGCCGCAATATCACCCTATTAATGCCGCCTTATAACAACGAGCACAACAACCCTCTGGAACGCTGCCGCACCACCGGCGAGGCGCATATTATCGGTACCGGGCGCGAGATTGCAGGTCTACGAAAAGATGGCAGTATCTTTCCGCTGGAGCTTGCGCTCAGCGAGATGCGTCTGGGCGAAGGCCGCTATTTTATCGGCATCGCACGCGACATCACCGCGCGCAAGCAAATCGAAGCCCAGTTCCGCGCCGCCAGAGACCAAGCGCAACAGGCCAGTGCGGCCAAATCCGCGTTTCTGGCCGCGATGAGTCACGAAATCCGCACGCCGATGAACGGCGTTATCGGCATGATCGATGTACTGCGGCAAAGCAGCCTCAGAAACTATCAAATAGAAATGGTCGATTTGATCCATGAGTCGGCGTATTCGCTGCTGAACATCATCGACGATATTTTGGATTTCTCCAAAATAGAAGCCGACAAGCTGGAGCTTGAAAGCATGCCGATGTCGGTGGCCGATGTGGTGGAAAAAGTCTGCATCATGCTCGACCACTTGGCGGAGAAGAAAAAAGTGGAACTCACCCTGTTCACCGATCCCGAGCTTCCGGCCGAAGTCTTCGGCGATGCGGGGCGTTTACGGCAAATGTTGATTAACCTCGCCAATAATGCAATCAAATTTTCCAGCGGACGCAAGCAATCGGGTCAAGTCTCGGTGCGCGCGATAGTGGCCGAACGCAGTTCGGACCGGGTCGTGGTGGAAATCCGAATCATCGACAACGGCATCGGCATGGATGAGCTCGCCCAGTCCGGATTATTTACCGCCTTTAACCAAGCCGACGTGTCCACCACGCGGCGCTTTGGCGGTACCGGACTGGGGCTGGTTATCGTCCGCCATTTAGTCAAATTGATGGGCGGTGAGATTTCAGTGCAAAGCGCGCCGGACCAAGGCTCCACCTTTACTCTTCGCTTGCCTTTTGTGGCGGTGCCGAGCACGGCCGAAGCGCTCGAAGAGGAATCTTTAATCGCCGGGCTTTCCTGCCTGGTCGTAGGCGAGTCGGCGGGACTGGCGGACGACGTGGCGGCCTATCTTGCACATGGCGGCGCTACCGTGACCCGGCTGCCGGATCTGAGCGTGGTGTGGGATTTGGACGACTCGATACCGCCCAGTTTATGGATTTGGGTCATCGATGTCGTGGATATGCCGGCGCCGTTGGATGAATTACGCGCCATTGCCCGCACTCGTCCGGAGCAACAAGTTCGCTTTGTCGTTATCGAGCGAGGACGGCGGCATAAGTCGCGTCTGGAGCATGACAACATGATGCTGGTAGACGGCAATGTACTGACCCGCGAGGTTCTGCTCAGGACCGTCGCCATCGCCGCCGGACGCGTATTGGAGGAAAAACCGGCGCCGTTGCCCGGCCGCACCGAAATGGAATTTAGCCCGCCGTCGCGCACCACGGCCTTGCTTCAGCACCGCTTAATCCTGGTCGCCGAAGATAACGAAACCAACCAGAAGGTGATTCAGCGCCAACTCGCGCTGCTCGGCTTTGCCGCCGATGTCGCCAAAGATGGCCGTCAAGCCCTGCAACGCTGGCACAGCGGCGATTATGCAGTGCTGCTTACCGATCTGCATATGCCGGAGCTGGACGGCTATGAATTGACCACGATAATTCGCGCCGCGGAAAAGGATGACCGCCATACCCCGATCATAGCGCTGACCGCCGCCGCTCTTCAGGGCGAAGCCGAACGTTGCCGCGCCGTCGGCATGAACGACTATCTGAGCAAGCCGGTGCAGTTGGCGCAACTGAAATCGATGCTGGAAAAATGGCTGCCGGTCACTGTCGCAGTCAGTTCGGAACCGCTCGACGCGCTGCCCGTGCCGGTGGATGTGAATGTGCTCAAGGCGCTGGTCGGCGGCGACGCTTCGGTAATCCGCGAGTTTCTGCACGATTTTCGCAGCAGCGCGGCCGAGATCGCGGTGGAATTAAAAGACGCTTGCGAACAGGGCCAAGCGCAGCAGGCGGGCGGGCTGGCGCACAAGCTCAAATCATCGGCACGCGCGGTCGGGGCGCTGGCGCTGGGCGAAATCTGCGCTGAACTGGAACAGGTCGGCAAAACCGGCCAAACCGAGGCGCTGGCGGAACTGCTGTCCCGCTTCGAGGCGGAAATGGCGGTGGTGAATGTTTATTTGGATACTTTGTAGCGATGTCGGTGTCGATGCGCAGGTTCCCAAGCTTCAAAGTATTAAAACCAAAAGCATTCACCACGAAGGCACGAAGGACACGAAGTTTTCAATACATTGAGTTTATGGAGCGCTGAATTGATTGACCGACATGACATCTGCAAATTCAATCCGAGGCACGTTGGAGTGCAGGCTTCGCCTGCAAGCAGGCAAAGCCTGCACTCCAACGTGCCTGAATTAATGCTGCTTGATCAACGATGGCGTCTATAAACAATTATTTTTCCTTCGTGATCTTCGTGCCTTCGTGCCTTCGTGGTGAATGCTTTTGCTTTTGTTCTAAAACGGCAAGACTACATTTTTCTACCCTGGCTTTGAGGCATTGTATTTTTGGTTACAGAGCGGTAACAACGAAATACCTATAAGAGGAATAATCATGGTTGAGAAATCCGACATCAAGATTCTGGTGCTCGATGACGAGCCTTTTATGCTCAAGCTGCTGAGTCACATGCTGACCAACTTGGGATTTACCCAGGTGAAAACTTGCGCCGGCGGAACGGCTGCGCTGATGGAGTTTGACAGCCCAAACACTCCACCGGACCTGATTCTGCTGGACCTGAACATGCCCGGAATGGACGGAATAGAATTCATGCGGCACTTGGTCGGACGGCATTATACCGGCAGCCTTATCCTGATCAGCGGCGAGGATGAGCGCGTCTTGCAAACCGCCGAAAAACTGGTGCTGGCGCATAAAATTCCGGCGCTGGGCCATCTGCACAAACCGGTCAATCCGGAGAGTTTATCCGCGTTACTGAACAAATGGACGCCGCCCTCACCCACTATTGCCCTGACCTCGATTAAAGCTTACAGCGCAGACGAGGTAGGTGAAGCGATAGCCAAAGGCGAACTGATAAATTACTACCAACCCAAAGTAGCCGTAAACAACGGTAAGGTGATCGGAGTTGAATCTTTAGTACGCTGGCGTCATCCCCGGAATGGCATAGTGGGTCCCGATCACTTTATCGGCGTGGCTGAAGAATATGGGCTGATCGACGATTTGACACGGGTTGTGGTCAAAGAAGCTTTCGCTCAAACGAGAATCTGGCAGGATTGCGGCTTAAATCTGCGGGTGGCGATTAATATATCGATGAAAAACCTTGCGTTGTTGGAGTTTGCGGACTATGTAGCCGCGGCTGCGGCCCATGCCGGTATAGCGCCGGACAGCATTGTGCTGGAAGTGACAGAAACCCAGCTGATGAAAGACCTATCCGCACCGTTGGAAATTCTGACCCGCCTACGCTTGAAGCGTTTCGGTTTGTCGATTGACGATTTCGGTACCGGCCATTCCTCCTTCTCCCAGTTACGCGACATCCCGTTTAATGAGCTTAAAGTGGACCAAGGCTTTGTCCATAACGCCGCGAACAACAGCACCTTACGCGCGATTTATACCGTCAGTCTTCATGTGGCGAGGCAACTGGGCATGAAAACGGTGGCCGAAGGCGTGGCGGATCAAGCGGACTGGGATTTCTTACGCAGTACAGGCTGCGATCTGGCCCAAGGCAATTTCATCTCGGAACCCATGCCGGGAGCGGAAATCCCTAACTGGATTCGCGGCTGGGAAGCCAATATCGAGCGGTTGATGCAGCGTTCGTCACCGGTAGAGTTTATGTATTAACCGAGTGAATGGCGTCCGATTGGGAACATGCCGGATTAAAAATTTAAAAGATTGCTATCGTTCCCACGCTCCGGCGTGGGAACGCAATGAGGGACGCTCCTGCGTCCCGTACCGCTAGAGCGGTACTTCGGCATTCCCACGCCGGAGCGTGGGAACGATGTCGCATTATTCACTTCGAACTCTATACCTACGATCCCGTCAAAAATAAAATCAACCGAAACAAGCATCGGATTGATTTAGCGGAAGCCGAGACTGTTCTTTACGATGACAGAGCCATTACCGTCGAAGACCGCAATCATGCCGAACAGCGTTTTGTGACGCTGGGCATGGATGGCATTGGACGCTTGCTGGTAGTGGTTTATCATTATCGAAGCGAGGATGAAATCAGGATTATTTCCGCACGTTTGGCTGAACCTCGTGAACAACGTGCTTATCAAGAGGTTTGAACGATGAAAGACGAATACGATTTTTCCGACGGAAAACGTGGCGCGGTGGTGGATTCTACCGGAAAAACCCGCATTACCATTTTTCTGGATGACGACATTCTGGCGGCTTTTCGGGAACGGGCTGCGCAAACCGGCAAGGGTTATCAGACCCTGATTAACGAGGCTTTGCGTACCGGACTTTCTCCTGAGTCGGCGCCGCTTACCGTTGAAATGTTGCGCAAGGTACTGCAAGAAGAGTTGCACGCGGCTTGAGCGGTCATGCCGTTGTTTTTATCAAGCCCGATACCTTCATAGCCAACTCTCCTTGCAAAAACCATGATCGACTTTCTCATCATCGGCCAAGGCCTGGCCGGAAGCTTGCTGGCCTGGGAACTCATCCAACGGGGTTGCACAGTTGTCGTAATCGATAACGGCCGGGAAAACGCCTCGCAAGTGGCGGCCGGCTTGATCAATCCGGTCACCGGCATGCGCTTTGTAAAATCCGCCGAGGTCGATACGCTGTTGCCTGCGGCGAAACGCTGTTATTTGCACTTAGCCGAGTTTTTTCAGCAAGCGTTTTATATTGAAAAACCGATGCTGCGGTTTTTTCTTGGCGACAACGAATTAAAAAATGCGCTTAAGCGCCTGAATAGTCGGGACTATCAAGCTTATCTGGGCGAACTGCACGTTCCGGGCAACGGCATCGGTCCTCTCGCCGCGCCTTTCGGCTTTCTGGAGCAACACCAAACCGGTTATTTATTGACCCGGCCGCTGTTAAGTTGCCTGAAAGCGTTTTTTATTGCCAACGACAGTTATCGCCAAGCCGATTTCGATTATCGGGATCTACAACTTCAACCATTGCCGCATTGGCGGGACATCGTCGCCAAGCAGGTCGTTTTTTGCGAGGGCTACAGGGCGACGGAAAATCCCTGGTTTTCCCGGCTACCTTTTCGACCGGTCAAAGGCGAAATTCTGAGCTTGGAGCACCGCACCGCATTGCCCGATAAAATCCTCAATTACGGCAATTGGCTGATTCCGTTAAACGCTCATCAAATCAGGATCGGCGCGACTTTCGAGCGGGACAACCTAAACACCGAGACCACCGAACAAGGCAAAAACGACTTGCTGAACTCACTAGGCCGCCTCTCAGCCGATTTGACCGGCGCAACCCTGATCGATCATCAAGCCAATATCCGGCCTTGCACGCAGGACAGACAGGCTTTTATCGGGCGCCATCCGGAGCATGACAACCTGGCTGTTTTTAACGGCTTCGGGGCGAAAGGCAGTTTGCAGATACCTTGGTACAGTCGGCATTTCGCCGATGTGTTATTAAACGACGCTCCGCTATCCCAAACCTGCAACATTCAACGTTATCAGGCTTTACTTACCCGTCGACCCACACTTTAAGCGACCTTCCATGAAACGTATTTCACTGGTTAACACCGCCCATGACTTAATCGCGACTATTCTTGGTCCCGGCGATAGTGCCGTCGATGCAACAGTAGGCAACGGCCACGATACGGTATTCCTGGCCGAACAGATCAGCCCCTCAGGTCGGGTTTTCGGCTTTGACATCCAGCAAGCGGCGCTTGAGTCGACCTTGGCTACATGCCGCCAAAGCCCGTCCTTGGCTTGCCTGACCTTGATCCACGCCAGTCATGCCGATATGGCCGAAAAAATCCCCGCGCATCTACACGGTAAAATCCGTGCGATCATGTTTAACCTGGGCTATTTGCCCGGAGGCGATAAAACGGTCATCACCGCAGCCGATTCCACGTTAACCGCTTTAACCGCCGCCGTCCGGATTTTGGCGGACGACGGCCTCATCACTGTGCTGGCTTATCCCGGCCATGCGGGCGGCGATAGCGAAACCGCTCAGGTTGAAACATGGTGCAAGCAGCTGAATGCCGAGCGGTTTAAGGTCAGTATTATTTTCAGCAACGAACATAAAGACAGCGCACCTAAGCTTTTCGTGATTCGTAAACAAGGCTAAGCCGCTTGCAATACATCGTGTATTTTATCGATAGCGAAAAAAGAAATAGAACACGGATTTTTTAAAGTATAGAGCACTAAGTCTGAGGTATCCCCAGAAAATACTATTATAAAACAACAAGCTTTTGATTTTGCGCGCAGTCAATATATACAACATAGCCGGAAAGTCGTCATGCCGGCAGGGATGCCAACATCCAGTCACAAGGATCTGAAACTTTAAAAGGCAACCCGCTTTTATTAAGCACCTGAAAAGTCACAAAGTTACCGTCCATAGCACTGGGTTCCGGCATCCCTGCCGGAACGACGAGCTTGGAAAATTCGTGGGGATACCTCAGGGTCGGAGTATTTATTGCGAGTTGCCTTATTTAGCCTCAAAGATGCGGTTCTTATAAAGAATGGGATTACCGCTTAGTTAAGCTCAGGGTTTGCGTTAATAAAGCTCCCGGATATAAATAAAATGGCTGTTGCCTTTATAGAGGCCGAAGGTGGCGCGGGCGATGGGATCGCGGTCATAACTTTGATCGCACCAGTTACCGCTCAAATAATCCATGTCAGCAGAGCTGCCGGCAGATAAAATTGGACTAAGACAGCTCCCGCCGGCACTGCCTAAATTTATCGACAAGTCAACGCTCCCAGTGGCGGCCGAAAGCGGTTTGCTAAAAAGAATACAACTTCGACCTGCGCTCATACTACCGCTTAAAGCACTACTGGCAGTGCAACTGCCGGTTATGGGATCGGCAGTACGGAAAGAAAGTCCGCCTATGTTAGTATCAGACAGTGTCCCTTGATAATTCCCGTATCCGATATTAACGGATTCCAGAGTAGTGCAATTATCAAGTCCATTGGTGACAAAGCTGCTACCGTTCCAATATTGCGCTGAGACTGGAATGGCTAAATCCAACAATTCAGAACCGTAGGCATTTTGTAAAGCCAAGCGCCCATAACGTAAGGGTAATAATGCGGTATTTAGAGCTACGGCAGCAGGTGTGGTAACCCCATCCGAATCTACCGGCTGCGCCGATATTGTCACGCCGGTTTCGCCGGTGAGTGCGCTCGGCCGGCTGATCCGATGCTTGGCTGTGACATAGATGCTGCCAAATTCCCAAGTGTTAATAGGCGCGAGTTTTAACGAAGTGGGTGTTACCGTTGGGGCAGTACTGCTAGCAGCGAGTATAGCATCGGGAGGCTGGGATGGTGACCACGTGCTAACCGCGAAACCAAAACGAGAATAACCGGCTGCGTCAGCCGTCAACGGCAACTTAGCCCAACCGGTAACACCATCACCTGTATAATTTTGAGTGGTGCCACCGTTTGCATTCTGCGCTGTCAACGTAAACGACGTAGTGAACCCATCCTGACCGAAATAAGTAAAACTGCCACATCCCGATGTCGGCGCTCCTGCGGTAATAGTAAAATGATGCGGTACAAAGCGGCCAAATGTATTGCCTGACGATCCGAACTGGCATGAATACCTTCTAGAAGACAACGTATTGCTAAAACCCGAAGTACATTCACGTTTGACTGAATCAACCTCGGCAAAAGTGTCGTCATAAACCGTATACTGCCCAAGGCTAAATCCTCCCACCTCAGAATAAGTTAGACCGCTTGCTCTGGCAACACCGCCGCCGACCGCTGAAAATGCAGCCGAACCAAGATTACCTGGATTAGTATCTGGAATTGTCGAAACCATGCCCGAACTAAGATTCAACTTCGGTGTCCCCGTGTAGCCGGTGGTCGTAGTTGAGCTGACAGCTGTAGCATCCAACCAAAAAGGACTTCCTGCCGAAATAACGGGCAAGCCACTGATGCCGGTATTAGAGGCTTCACTTGTCAAAATGAAACTTTGAGGACGAATCGCAAAATTATCCGATGAGCATGAATAAACCGACCCCGCAGTAGTAACGCGCACTCGAACATTCGGAGCCGCATTGTTATAGGTAAAGGTGAAAGACTTACGCTGGTTTGCGGTGAAATTTGGAACGATACCGCTCAATGCGGGGCTCAACGTCACCGGCGAAAGTACGTTGGACGGGTGGCTGCAAGTGCCGCTGCTCATATCGACCAGTTCTATTGCCGTTAATGTCTGGGGCGAGTCGACCAGAGACAAAACATCCAGATTAAAAGACGTATTCGCCAGCTTGGTATAAATCGGCGTATACGCAGCCGCCCCCTCCTCAACCGCATCAAATGTACAAACCGCGAAAGTCAGTGAGCAAGGTCCTACTGTGCCGTTACATTGAGTCGCATTGCTTGTGGTTGGCGAAGTGGCAACTGCACCCAGATCATCCGTCTGAGCGCTGCTATCGGCCAGTGTTACGGTCGTTTGACCTCCACTGAAAGTAATCGGCGAGGCAGGCGCCCATGTGCCCGCCGTAGCGCTCAAGTTGACGGTTACGCTGCCCATATAAAGCGCATTACAGTCCGCAGTAGCGCAGGCCTTAATGGTCACTGTCGCCGCGTTCGTCGTGCAAGCGGTCCCGCCATGCTCGATTTTAAGATGGTGAAAAGTTAAGCTTGCCAGTCCTTGAACGGTGCAGATTTTCAGAGTATCGACCTCGTGAATGTTGGACGTAGCCCCCGTGGAACCGGTAAAAGACACGTTCCAATAAGCGGGTACGGCATCCTGACTATATCCCGGATCTTTAACATCGAAAGGCGTACAGCCGGTTGTTACTCCGGGTGGGCAGCCTATCAAGGCCGTGTAGGCGGTACCGCCACCGCTGATATCCCGCTCCACCGAAGTCCAGGCATGGACGCTGTCGGTATGATCGACAATAACCCGATACCGATGCGGAGGACTGGCGGCATTATTACCGTCAACCCCCGGTGAAAGCGTACCGGTTCCCAGCAGAAAGCGATAACCGGACATGCCCGAACCGGAGCCGCGCACGGACACCGAATCTTGCGTGAACCCGGTTCCCCCAAAACGGCCATCGGTAGTGGCCGAAAAGTTGCCGTATTCATCAATACCGACGCCAAGCCAACCGCCTCCGAATCCGGGGCAGCCTCCTGCCGTCGTACAATCGGAAATGGGAGACTCGCCTTTTTGAGCATAGCCGAGAGAGCCTCCGAAAGCGCCGGCTTGAGACGTCGTCGCCGCATTAGAAAGAACTACTGCGATACCATCGGCCCCGCCGCCGCCATAAGCGAAATGATCAAATTCCAAGGTCACCTTATTACCCGCTGCCGGGAAAAGCTTTTGCAAGGTTACCCAAGTGGCTACGCCGTTACTTGTATCGGTAAGCCTCAGACGATTATTGTTAATTTTAGGGTTACCAAACGTTGTTGCTGATGTGTTCTTGTTGCCCACTGACCAGTTAGCGCCGGGAGCGGCACCGTCAGCGCCGGTAAATCCGTCGTTATAGCAGTTATTATTAGATATTTCGCCGACACTAAACTCGCCAAAGCCGGTAAGGCCGGTAACCTGAGTGGTATAAGCGGTTTTGGCGCCCACAGTCTGTGTTGACCAGATTCCCGAACTCTTCAGGGCGACCAGAAAATTGCCCGTGTTGGCTGCTGTATCCACTTCAAGTGCAGAGCATGAACCGGAGTTTGCGCAAAACTGTAAGGTCGCGGAATAACTGGTAGAAGACGCCAGAGTTCCCGGCGTCAGGGTCCAGTAGTGGTTTGCACTTTTTGTCCAGTCGATGCCGGACGCTGATGTTAATGTATCAGGATGATCGGGTTGATCAACCCGACCGACAAGTGTTCCGCCGGCGGAACCCGCCAAGGTCACTGTAATGGGAGAATAGCCGGTGTTGTCGCCGACATGATAAATACAAGTCGGGGCTCCCGCCGGAAATGTCAGTTTCAGGTTGCCCAGCACATAACCGCTGGTGCGAATGACGCTATTGATAGAACAGTCGTTCGGCAGAATTAAAGTGTTCGAATTAGTGATCAACTTACTCGTACCTAAGAGTGTCAGTGTACCACTGAGCGTAATGCTGCTACCAAGTGTTGCCGATCCGTTAATCGTCAAATTGTTGAGCGTGGTAACACTACTCGGTATCGCAACACCGAGGCCGCTGAGTATTATATTAGAGGAAGACGTGGTCGACAGGTTCGTATCGGCACCGACACCGCCAATGGAGTTGTTGAACGTCAGCGTGTTTGCCCCAACCGAGAGTATTCCGCTGGTTAGCGTTAGGGTATTGGAAACAGTAACATTATTATTGAGCGTAAGACCTGCCGCATTATTTAATGTCAGATTATTAAAGCTAGTCGCGCCGGTAAGCGATAGCGCCGAGCTACCTGAAAATGTCCAAGTGCCGCTACCCGCAGTAAACGTGCCGCTGTTACTGAAATTGCCCGACAACGTAGTGGTGCCGCTGCCGCCAGTATAAGTACCTGTATTAGTAAAATTGCCACCTATAGTAACAGTGCCATTACCACTATAGGTGCCGGCATTACTCATGGCGCCGGTAAGGGTCAGGGCACTGTTATTGGTTAAAATGCCGCCGGAGTTGATGGTAAGAGTCGCCAAAGTAGGAGGCGTAGTAATACTTCGTGTCACCGTATGACCACTAGCGATGGTGACATTGTCCCCTGCAATTGGAACGCCTCCGTTATGGCATTGCGGTTGCACCCAAGTAGCCGATGCACTCCAGGAGCCGGTGGCTTGGCTGGTGCAGCTTACAGAGGAGTTAATAGTGACGCTATTGCCGGAAGGCGCCGAGAGATTGCCCGCAGCATCCACCGTATAAACCTTGTAGGTGCCGTCTACCAAGCCGGTAGCAGGCAAGTTAGTGTTGGTGCCGGCTGTGACAATGCTGACAGAATTGAAGTTAGTATCTCCGGAACTGGTGATCGAGGTCTCATCGGTCACCGTCACCGTATTATTTACCAAGTAGGCCGTCCCGGTCTCGGTACTCTGCACCACGGCATTGCCGGTGTTAACAATCGTGGCTGTAGTGACACTTGCCGTGGGCGCGGTAGTGTCAACCTTATAACCGGCATTGTCAGTCACGGCACCGTGCGTCAGCGTAGCGGCATTACCGGCAGCGTCCTTAAGCGTACCACTTAGGCTGTTGGCCGCAATACTGATGCCGTTGGCATCGGTCTGCCCCGCCAGAATAGTGTAAGTAAAGACCAAAGCGGTGCTGCCGCTGCCGGAAGCATAATTAGCCGACACCGGCGTACTTCCAATGGTGAGCGCCAGTTGCGGCGTACCGGTTACTGTTGTGGCTTCGTTCATAGTAACGGTAACGCTAACCACATCGCCGGCGTTAAGAGTGCTGTTCTGAATGCCCGTGGCTGAACTAATTGCGACGCTACTGACGATCGGGGCGCTAGTATCAACGCTAATGGCGCGCGTACCCGCCGCGCTGGTGTTGCCCGCCACATCGGTCTGGGTGGCGCTCAGCGTCTCGGCGCCTTGGCCCATCGCGGTGATGTCGGCGGCAACCAAGGTATAGCTCCAGGTGGTGCCGGTGACTGTCGCGGCGCGGGTGTTGCCGCCCAGGCTCAAGGCGACCGTAGCGCCGGTTTCATTGGTGCCGGTGATGGCGCTGGTTTGCTCGGCGGTATTGATGATGTTGTCGGTGGCGACCGTATTGATGACGGGCGCGGCTGGGGCGCTGGTGTCAACCTTATAACCCGCATTATCGGTTACCGCAGTATGGGTCAGCGTGGCGGCGTTACCGACAGCATCTACAATTGTGCCGCTATTCAGTGTGAGGCTATTGAGATCAATGCTGATGCCATTGGCGTCGGTTTGCCCTGCCAATATGGTATAGGTAAATACCAGAGTAGTACCGGGACTACCGGATGCATAGTTGGCCTGTACCGTCGTACCGCCAATGTTAAGCGCCAATCTCGGTGTGCCGGTGACTGTGGTGACTTCGCTCATAGTGACTGTAGCGCTGACCACATCGCCAGCGTTGAGGGTATTGTTCTGGATGCCCGTGGCTGAACTAATCGCGACGCTACTGACGGTCGGGGCGCTGGTGTCAACGCTAATGGCCCGCGTACTCGCCGGGCTGGTGTTGCCTGCCGCATCGGTCTGGGTGGCGCTCAGCGTTTCGGCGCCTTGGCCCATCGCGGTGATGTCCGCTGCAATCAGGGTGTAACTCCACGTCGTGCCGGTGACTGTCGCGGCGCGGGTATTCCCGCCCAGGCTCAAGGCGACCGTAGCGCCGGTTTCGTTGGTGCCGGTAATGACACCGGTTTGTTCGGCGACATTGATGATGTCGTCGGTGGCGACTGTATTAATGACGGGCGCGACCGGGACGCTGGTGTCGACGCTAATGGCGCGCGTACCCGCCGGGCTGGTATTGCCCGCCGCATCGGTCTGGGTGGCGCTCAGCGTTTCGGCGCCTTGGCCCATGGCGGTAATATCCGCGGCAATCAGGGTTTAGCTCCACGTCGTGCCGGTGACTGTCGCGGCGCGGCTATTCCCGCCAAGGCTCAAGGCGACCGTTGCGCCGGTTTCGT
>JAPLRU010000133.1 GCA_026399025.1 Methylobacter sp. | reverse complement strand
GCTTAATGCATTACGCAGATTAGGAGCGAAACCTCGTCAGTTGAAATTGGCGAGTAGCTCACTGGGTGCTTGGCCGATAGCCAAATGCCCCATTCTTCACACGCTTCTAAGTAATGCCACTTTAAGACGTTATGGATTGTACGCACCCTCAGAACTCTCAACAGCATAGGCTGTTGGATTCAACCGCCGTTGCGGAAAACCGCATTACCGGTGGTGTGGGAGAGGTGACGGGCGCAATCCCGTTACCCCGACCCGATCAGCTGACTATTCAATCCGGCCGACTTCGCTGTTTTCAGTCTGTTTACCTGCTCGCACTGTTCCAACTTGAATGAACTAACCGGCTTTTAAAACAAGCCTGCTTGCCGGAATCGCGTCTACAGGAGCTGATTTTGAGCAACATAACGCATCACACGGTTTCGCCCTTCTTCTTTAGCCTGATACAGTGCCTTGTCGGCGAGCTCTAAACAGCCGGAAAGACTGTCGGCATCATCGGGAAACATGGCGATTCCGATAGAGATAGTTTTGCGAAATTCCCCGGCTGCGGCACGAAGTACATGCCCGGCAAGCATCTGGCGGATTCGCTCAGCGGTAATCTGCGCCACTTCGTTGGATGATTCCTGAATAAGGATCGTGAACTCTTCGCCGCCGATACGGATCACATAATCGGATTCCCGTACACACTGCACCATGATGGCCGCGACTTCCTTCAGCACGCTATCACCGACAGCGTGACCATAGGTATCGTTGGTTGCCTTAAAATAATCCACATCGCAAGCGAGAACGGCAATCTTCTTGCCCAAGCCTAGATTGCGTTGAAATTGATCAAAAAAGCGGCGATTGTAGAGACCCGTCAAAGGGTCTTTGAGCGAGGCGTCGCGCGCCTCATGGAAATCCTGCTCCCGAACCATCATTCGCCGCCTTAGCAAGGCCTCGACGAAAGACAGGGAGAGTAGCTCAATGCATTTTACGTCCTCTTCGTCATAACCGCCCTCCTTATTGGCAAGTGCAAACATGCCGACAACCTTGCCATTGTGCTTCATCGGCACACCCAAAAAAGCCGTTAACGGCGGGTGGCCTTCGGGCCGTCCAACGCTTTGCGGATGTTGATCCGGCGCGTTGACGATAATCGATTCGCCGGTAGTGACCGGCATGCCCCAGAAGCCTCGAAACACCATGTTCATGATAAGTTTTGTTTTATTGGTACCGGGGATCCTGCAAGCGTCCCAGCCGGGATCGCTTAGCGCCAAGGCGTCGTACTTGCCTTCTTCGTTGATCTCTCCGACAAAACCGTACTTGCTGCCGGTCATGTCCTCGGCCATCTTCAGCCATAGTTCGCCAATTTCGTTGTCCGTCTGCGGGTTGATGGTGTCTTGCAATACTTGATTGATCGCATTAGCCACCAGGGTTTTGCGATTATCGGCAGTTTCGACGTTGGGCCGTTTCGACAGGCTGGAAGCCATGATCAGAGCAAACATCCCGATCTCGTGCCGGACCAGGGTGATTCGCCACTCCGCCAAGTAGCCGTTGCCATCGCCGCCTTGATGTTGGGCCTCCAGGCGCAAAAAGCCTACTCGAACAAGATCGGCCCAAAGGGGAGGCCAGTCCGGAGCTGTGGCATTCGCATTCAGCTCCGCAATGTGGCGGCCGACAAGCTGCGTTTCATCAACTCCCACCGACGCCGCGGCCGCGTTGTTGGCGTAGTGAATAAATCCATTCGCATCAACAAGATATATTTCATCATTAGCGCCATCTAAAGCGCTTTTCCAGAGACTTGCGGGGAGTTGAACCATAGGAAGGGGAACAGAGGAGAGAGGGGATCGCGGTTGAGCAACATTTCTTATTACTATACCGTGCAACGCAGAGCGCGTCTAGAATGCACTGTGAATACGGAAATTCTCTCTGGTTCCCATAAGCTACGCAGGCCGCGTGGAGTCGCTATTTTTGCGAAAGTTTTTAGG
>JAPLRU010000113.1 GCA_026399025.1 Methylobacter sp. | reverse complement strand
TGCGAAAGTAGGGAATTGCCAAGCTCTTAATCTAAAAACCCAAGCCGAAATGCTTGGGTTTTTTTTTGATCCAAATTAGGCGATTATCGCGCCGGGCAAAAAGAACGGGTTATTCGCCGGCTCGGAACGCGCCGGACAACGCCGTCGCATCGGTAAGTTAGCGGGGATTTCAACGAACGTAAAATTGTCTTCAGGCTTGGCGGTAAATGAACTATTTTCATAGCCCTGCGGCTCAACCTGAGACCGATTGATGGCTGGGACTCCAGCTTCCTGAAACGGTTTAAACCTTACTCTATCCGCAAGCTAAACGGTTCGACGATGACTTTATCTCCCGCTTGTATACCTTTACATTCTTCCGGCAAAACAATGTAGCAATCGCTCTGACTCATGGAACTGAGCAGATGCGAGCCTTGTTGTCCCGCTGAGGCGACAAAAAACTCGCCACGCTCATCTTGACTGAGGATGCCGCGTTGATAGTCTTGACGTCCGGGAGACTTTTTTAACGTCGAGGTGCAAGTCGCAGTGAACCTTAACGGTTTTGTAAAGACTGCGCCGGAGAGTTGCTGGAGTGCGGGGGCTACAATCTGCTGAAAAGTGACAACGACGGCAACCGGATTGCCGGGCAAACCAAAAAAATAACAATCTCCTATTTTGCCGAAGGCTAATGGTTTGCCGGGCTTTATTGCAATTTTCCAGAAATTGACTTCGCCGCAGTTTTGCAAGATTTCCTTAATATAATCGGCATCGCCTACTGAAGCGCCGCCAGTGGTGATGACTGCGTCATAGTTTTTGGATGCCTCCATGAAGCTGTCTTCAAGCAACTGCTTATGGTCGGGAATAATACCTAAGTCAACAACGTTATGACCGGGATCGGCCAAGAATCCGCTCAGCATAGTCCGGTTGCTGTCGTATATTTTCCCTGGCTCGAGTTGCAAACCTAATGCAGTCAGTTCATCGCCGGTGGAGAAGTGGGCAATTTTTAACCGACGTTTAACCGTAACCTGATCAATCCCGGCTGAAGCTATTAATCCCAAGTCGACTGCTGTCAGCTTTTTAGCTTGGGCTACTAAGCAGTCGCCTTGTTTTACGTCCTCACCGATTCCCCGGATATTTTGTAGTGCTCGTGTGTCAGCCGGAAAATGTATGTTCCGGCCGTGGACCTGCACATGCTCCTGCATAATGACAGAATCAGCGCAGGCCGGCACAACGGCTCCGGTAAAAATCCTGACGCATTCGCCGGAATGCAATTGTCCCTGAAAAGGGTGGCCGGCCCAGGAAGTGCCTACCACGCTAAGCGTAAAGGCATGTCCACAAACTATATCGCCGCCGGCAAAAGCATAGCCATCCATAGCCGCATTCCGGTCATGGGGAATATTAAGCGGCGAATGAACCGATTCTGCCAGCACGCGTCCCAAGGCGTCATTGAGTGTCAATTTCTCCGTGTCGCTTATGGAACATATAGAAGCTTTTATTTTTCCCAGAGCGTCCTCAATGGATAAGAGTGGCTTGGATTCTTGGCTACAGGCGTCAATCATGATTTTTCATAACATGGGTTTGGATAAATGCAGCAATCAGCTCTGGGCGGTTTAAATCCAGCTGCGTTAAATAGGCGGGAGTTTCAATCGCTGAATCTGTCGCTATCGCGATGATATTCTGATCGGTTGGATAAAGCAGTGGTTTTTTAAGCGAAGCTCTATGAATTTCAATTTTAGGAAATTGTTCAGCCTTAAAACCTTCAACCAAGATCAGGTCGAGTTCGGATTGATCGAATTGCTTTAATTGGTCAATTAATTGTGGTTCTTCCTTTTGGGTAAAGTCGCTAATAATTGCGCGCCGATACCGGGATACCAGCATGACCGGCGAAGCTCCGGCTTTTCGCAAGCGGAAACTGTCTTTTCCTGCCTGATCAATCTCAAAATCATGATGGCTATGTTTGATTAAGCCGATACGCAAACCGTCTTGCTTTAAAATCGGGATCAAACAGGTTAATAGCGTGGTTTTTCCGGTTCCGCTCGCGGCGACAAAACCTAAAACCGGAATTTGAGCATTCAGCATATCAACTAACATTAGATTGTTATCATAAGATGTCATATCTTAAGGTATTATTTATCTAAATACTACGTCTACAAAGCTAGCCGCTGCTGCGGTTTTAGCGGATTTTCAGTCCCTGCAACGCTTGGACGGTCGGATGTAGTTACGGAGAAAAAGCCTTCAGAACAACCTTAAACGGATTGTAGCTACTAATAATGGAGCACGGATTTAAACGGATTCTAGTGCAATAGCTAGGCTCCAACCTGCGATTAGTAGTTCAAGTCGTCGTACCCTATTTTCTAAGCTTTACAACAGAAGGAGTAAACTTTGATTCGAATCTATCTGGTTTTGTTACTTATCCTCGTCTTTTTCGGGATACGGGCATTTTTAAAAACCTCGCCCCCGCTGGTAGCCCGCTACATCAAAATTTTTTTTCTCTGCGCGGGTGGGTTAAGCCTGCTTTATTTAATTGCAAGCGGGCGTTTGAACTGGTTTTTTGCTCTGGCCGGTATAACTATTGCCTTTGTGCTGCGCTTATTGCCGACGTTGTTACACTATGCACCCTATCTGCATCGGCTATGGTTGAAATTTAATGCAGAAAAGCAAAGCGCTTCTTCGCAACGGCAGAATAAAACCGACGTAAAAGGCAAGATGTCGGTTGAAGAAGCTTATGAAGTGTTGGGTTTGAAAAGAGGGGCATCGGAGTCTGAAATTATTGCCGCTCATCGCAATTTGATGCAAAAAATGCATCCTGATCGCGGCGGATCGAATTATCTGGCAGCAAAAATAAATCTGGCTAAAAAGATTTTATTAACAAAATAGCTTAGCTATGACACCTATTTTAAAGTTTATTTTTAGTGTAGGGTTGTCGGTTTTAGTGAACGGATGCGCTTCTGTCAGTCAAAATAATAGCGCTGTCGTCATTACACATCATGCTGAAGTTATCAAAGACGAGACAAAATATCATTTGGTAAAAAAAGGCGATAACTTGTCTGCGATAAGCTTGATTTATAATCTGAGTTACCGGCAATTAGCGCAATGGAATCGGATTGTTCCGCCTTATACTCTGGAAATAGGTCAAAAACTCAGACTTTCCGCCCCGAACTTAGCCGATATGTCGGCACCGGCAGATGTGCGGCGGGATGCCGGGAGTCAGCAAAAGATCACAGCAACCGTAACAAATAGAATTAGCTCACAGAAAAAAACCTCTATTCCATTAGATAATAGTGCTAGTTTAACCTCCCGCCTGCCCTATAAAGCCCAAACTCTGAAAGTTAAGGTTGCAAAATACGGGGCTAATCCGCAAAAAAAATCAATAATTTCAATTGATAATAAAAACATGTTAAAGTTAAACTTTCAATGGCCGGTCAGAGGGAAAATTTTAAAATATTTTTCTCAAGCCGATAATAAAGGCATTGATATAGCGGGTGAAATGGGACAAAACGTGAGTGCTACCGAGGCGGGTAAAGTTGTATATAGCGGACAAAGCCTGATTGGCTACGGTAATTTACTTATTATCAAGCACAACGATTTATATTTGAGCGCTTATGCAAATAATAGCCGGTTGCTCATTACAGAGGGACACACAGTAGAAAAAGGCGAAGTTATTGCAAAAATCGGTCAAGCAGGATCTAACCAAGCGAAGTCGACTCAGGCGTCGCTGCATTTTGAAATACGGAAAAACGGAAAACCGGTGAATCCACTTATTCTTTTACCGGGAAGACAATAAAACCATTTCGGCGCAGGCCGAGCAATGTAGAGGTTATCATGAAGGCAGAATTAGTTGAGTTATTGGACGATGATGTTTGTGTATTATTTGATGACGACTTGTCTTTTGATGATGAACTTCAGTCAAGTTCAGTTATCGGTGAGGCATTCGATTGCATGGATGCAGCGGGAGCGAGTTCATGGATGGGAGAGGTGGAAGCGGAACTGGGACAGCGTTCAAGAGCGATGCATGAAACATTTGTCGAGGATATTGATGAGGTAACGCCTGTCGAATCAAAGCAAGATAAAAGCATAGATGCAACGCGGGTTTATTTGAATGAGCTGTCTCGTTCTCAATTACTGACCGCTGATCAGGAGAAAATCTACGGCACCCGTGCCCTGTTGGGCGATGAAGCCGCCCGCAACATCATGATCGAAAGTAATTTGCGTTTAGTCGTTAAAATTTCGCGCCGTTACTTAAATAGAGGTTTGCCGTTACTGGATTTGATCGAAGAAGGCAACTTGGGTTTAATGCGTGCCGTTGAAAAATTCGATCCCGAGCGGGGGTTTAGATTTTCAACTTATGCAACTTGGTGGATCAGGCAAACGATTGAGCGGGCCATAATGAATCAGACCCGAACCATTCGCTTGCCGATTCATATCGTTAAAGAAATGAATACTTATCTTAAAGCCCAACGTTATTTGGCGCAGCTGCTCGACCATGAACCCAGCGCCGAAGATATAGCGGAGCATTTGGCTATACCGGTCAATAAAGTTGAAAAAATGCTCAAGCTGAATGAGCGGGTTACTTCCATCGATATGCCGGGCGGTAAGGATTTTGACAAGCCTTTGGTTGAGTCGATTTCCGATGGCGAAAGCTTATCGCCCGCTGAGAAAATACAAGAAGAAGGTATTAAACACAATATTGCCAAATGGGTGTTTCAACTTTCCGAAAAGCAGCGCGAGGTTATTTGCCGTCGCTATGGATTATGCGGTTATGAAGGTTCCACGCTAGAGCAGGTTGCTCAAGAACTCGGTGTAACCAGGGAGCGTGTTAGACAAATTCAAATGGATGCCTTAAAAAGAATGAAAGAAATTCTGGAATTTAACGGCTATTCTTTTGAGGCAATTTTCAATTAATCGAATGAAGCCAAAGCCTTATATCAGATAATTCTCGTTCTTCGGGCAATCTTCCTGCAGGGCCTCAGCACACCGCTACGTTGCTTTTGCATAACTCACAAGGATGTGAGTTATGCATTATTGGTTAACGCTACAGGTGTTACGAAGTAGGCATTCAGCCGAATGGCAATTTAAATCCACCCTATCCAGCCTATGTCATCCATTTGATAATTGGATTTTATTTATTTTCGCGTTGCCTAAATTAGCTCACATCAGTTATTAATGTTGATAGGTTCCCATTAATTCCGCCTGTTCAAGCACATGTCCCGTCATTGCTTTTTCAAGCTGAGCCTTATTCGGTTGATGTAGGTCAGGCAATTCAATATCCAATGCGTAGAGTTTATGGAAGTACCTGTGCCGTCCGACTGGCGGGCAGGGGCCGCCATAACCGGTTCGTTTCCAGTCGTTTTTACCTTGTTGTGTGCCTTGAGGTAAATCCTTTTCAGCAACGGCTCGCGGCAGCTCTTTGAGCGTCGGTGGAATGTTGTAAAGCAGCCAATGTACCCAAGTCATTTTAGGCTTGGCAGGATCCGGCGCATCGGGATCGTCAACGATTAACACCAGACTTTTGGTTTGGTGCGGCAGTCCGGACCAGCTTAAAGCGGGCGAACTGTCATTGCCGTCGCAGGTCAATTCTTTAGGGATTTCTCCCTGATCGGCGAAGTCCGCCGATTGGAGGCTTAAACTCATGTGCTGTTCCCCTTCAGCCAAGGCGGCTGTGCTAAAAAAGATGATAAAAGCTAGACGGATAAAGCTAAGCTGCCTGATTGAATTCATCGATCACCTCATGATGATATTATCGTTTTTATAGCTACTTGTATTAACTTACGGAATGTAGGAATATTGCCGACGATGAACAAATTTGTTCGACTAACGCGCGCCCGTTCTCGTGAATGGACTCGATTCCCAGCAATTAGGCATCTGTATTTTTCACCATAATCTTATCCTAACCGTCCGGCAACTGTAGAAAAGACTTACAAACAAACCGCTTTTCATGGGTTTAAACTCAAATTCTACAGCCTATTTTTGCGCGGTAAAATCAGGAGGTTGTGATCATGAAAAGAGTAAAGCACCTTGCGATTATTTTAAAAATCGGCGTTTTTCTCGATAAATTGCACCCGTCGGGTGACGCCGCACACTAGGGTGTAAGGGATGGTATCCGCCCATAGCGCAATTTCTTCGACCGGCAGGTTTTCGCCCCATAAGGTTACCGGATCTCCGGGTTTAGCCTGGGTTTGGCTTCCCAAATCCACGGTAATCATGTCCATTGACACTCTGCCGATCAGCGGCACGCGAAGGCCGTTGATCAGTACCGGCGTGCCGACTTTGGCATGACGGGGATAACCGTCGCCGTAACCTATCGCTACCACACCCAAGGTGGTGGGTTTTGCACAGGTCCAAGTGCCGCCGTAGCCGACGCTGTCGCCAGCATCGATGGGTTTGACCGCGATCAAGCGCGAGTGCAGTTCCATAGCGGGTATCAACCCGAGCTGGCGGCCGGTTGATTCGGGAAAAGGCGAGATGCCGTACAACATAACGCCGGGCCGCACCCAATCGCTTAACGATTGCGCCCAACCCAAAATGCCCGCCGAGTTGGCTAGACTGCGTTCACCGGCTAAACCGGCAACGGTTTGCCTGAACAGGTCGATTTGCTTGAGCGTTTTATCGTCATTGCAATCGTCGGCATTGGCAAAATGCGTCATCAGGTTGATCGGCTGTTTTACCCGTGCGCAGCGGCTTAAGCGTTGATGGGCAAAATGGAAGTGTTGCGCTTTGAAACCCAAGCGATTCATGCCGGTATCGAGCTTTAACCAAATCGCACAGGCTCCGGGTTCGGTTCCGGTTCCGGCTTCAAAAACGTCCAGTTGGGTGGGCGAATGCACGACCGGCTCTAATTGATAATGCAGTAATTTTTCTAATTCCTCCGCGCAGGTAAAGCCTTCTAAAACCGCAATCCGGTTATCGAATCCCGCTTTGCGCAATTGAACGCCTTCATCGACTCGGGCGACGGCAAAGGCGTCAATCTGCTGCAAGGCTATGGCCATGCGCAACAAGCCGTGGCCGTAAGCGTTGGCCTTGATGACGGCCATCACTTTGGCATGGGGCGCACAGCGGCGCACTTGGGACAAATTGTGTTGCACCGCATCCTGATTGAATACGGCATAGGCGGCGGGGGTCATTCATCGTCCCCTCTGTTATAGAAATTGCCGGCAAAATTTTCGAAGCGGGTGAATTGCCCCAGAAAGGTGAGCCTGACGGTTCCCAGCGGGCCGTTACGCTGCTTGCCGATAATGACTTCGGCGATGCCTTTATCGGGGCTGTCTTCGTTATAGACTTCGTCCCGATACACGAATACGATCAAATCGGCATCCTGCTCGATAGCGCCCGATTCGCGCAAATCCGACATCATCGGGCGTTTATTCGGGCGCTGTTCAAGATTACGGTTAAGCTGGGATAAGGCCACCACCGGAACATTCAATTCTTTGGCCAGCGCCTTTAAGCCCCTGGAAATATCGGAAATCTGCTGCACCCGGTTATCGCCGCTGGAAGGCGATTGCATCAGTTGTAAATAATCCAGCACGATCAAGCCCAACTGGCCGTGTTCGCGCGCCAGTCGCCGGGCTCTTGAGCGCACTTCGGTCGGGGTCAGGGCCGGGGTGTCGTCGATGAAGAGTTTGGTTTCGGCTAGCAAGTTGATGGCCGAAGTCAAGCGCGGCCATTCGTCGTCTTCCAGTTTTCCGGTCCGGATACGATGCTGGTCGATACGGCCTAACGACGACATCATCCGCATTGCCAGCGAGTCTCCGGGCATTTCCATACTGAATACCGCAACCGGTTTGTCGCCTTTGATGGCGATGTTTTCGGCCATGTTCATGGCTATAGTCGTTTTGCCCATGGACGGCCTACCGGCCACGATAATCAAATCGGCAGGCTGTAGCCCGGAAGTCAGTTCGTCAAAATCGGTAAAGCCGGTGGCGGCGCCGGTGATGGAGCCTTCCTGTTCAAACAGTGTTTCAATTTTATCGACAGCGCGGGCCAGCAACGATTTGATCGATGAAAAACCGCCTTGCCCGCGTTGCCGTTGTTCGGCGATTTTAAACACTTCGCGTTCGGCATTTTCAAGCAGGTCGGCGGTCTCGCGGCCTTCGGTGTTGAACGCGGAGTCCGAAATTTCGGTGCCGACATGAATCAATTGGCGCAATACCGACCTGTCTCTGACGATATTGGCGTAAGTGACGATATTGGCGGCGCTGGGCGTGTCTTTTGCCAACATGCCCAAATAAGCCAGTCCGCCGGAGTTTTCTAATTCGCCGATCGCTTCAAGTGCTTCCGATATGGTAATCACATCGAAAGGAATCTGTTTTTCGGCGAGTTGCTCGATGGTCTTGAAAATCAAGCGGTGATCCCGGCGATAAAAATCGCTTTCCACCACCTTGTCCGATACCGAATCCCAGGTTTGGTTGTCGAGCATTAATCCGCCCAACACCGATTGTTCGGCTTGAATGGAGTTAGGGGGGATTTTTAAGGAATCCAGCGAATAATCACGATCAAACGAATAATTTTCAGACATGGTTCAGGGTGATAAAAAGGTTAAGCATAAAAAATTAAGCTGTACGATTAAAACTTCTGCGAGAAGCCAAGGCAGGTTATCAGCGGATAACACGAGCGGCAGTGTTCTGTTTCAGCATTGGTTATAATGGCGGCAAGCCGGACAAGGATAATAACATTTGCCGGTTGTTAGTGAGAAATTACCCTCTTGCAAGCGCAACTCCGAGCATTGGCTCAATCTCTTCAAAAATTAGCGGTAATAAAAACAAACGGCTTTCAGCCGATGCTGAAATAGGGTTTTTAATGTCGCTTTTTTGCATATAGAATCCTGAATTAATATAGCGACGCAAAGTCTGGATGGACTCGCTATCGTTCCCACGCCGGAGCGCTCATCGTTATACACAAGTCATTGTGTGAGCTTATGGAACCCCTGCGGGGTTCAAGCTGTTAGCCGGGGGTTGAGCGTAGCGACACCCCCGGATAGCGGAAACAATGATTTTTCGACCCTGGAGGGGTCGCAGTCACAGCTTTTTATCTTTAATAGTTTGAATTTATTTATAATTATTAATATACCGGACTGTGCGAATAAAACTCTCAGCCGCACAAAACGATGACTGCGACCCTTCCAGGGTCGTGGTTTTTTTTCGTATGGACCGGGGGTGTCGCTACGCTCAACCCCCGGCTAATAGCTGGCAACCC
>JAPLRU010000127.1 GCA_026399025.1 Methylobacter sp. | reverse complement strand
GTGGGAACGATAGCAAAAGCATTCACCACGAAGGCACGAAGGACACGAAGTTTTCAATACATTGAGTTTAAACAATTATTTTTCCTTCGTGATCTTCGTGCCTTCGTGGTGAATAGGTTTTTAAACTCATTTTGATAATACTTTCACAGTCTCCGGAGCGTGGGAACGATAGCATGTTTTTCTTCGTGACCTTCGTGACCTTCGTGACCTTCGTGTCTTCGTGGTGAATTGCTTTGTGCATTTTGTGGAAGATCTTTTGATTGTCTATTTATGATGAGTGCGGATTTTCTATGATTTATCCGCGTTAGTCATAATCATCTGTGGCATCCGCTTACCTTACCTTAAATAAAATACCTTATGAACAAACAAATCTACCCGCTACTGATCGCCCAATTCTTATCCGCCTTTGCCGATAACGCTATTTTATTCACGGTGATTGCGATGGTGATGCAATCCGCGCAACTGCCCGGCTGGTATGTTCCGGCTTTACAGAGCATGTTTCTGGTGGCGTTTGTGGTGCTGGCGCCGTGGGTGGGCGGATTTGCCGACAATCACCCCAAATCCAGGGTGTTGATTATTGCCAACTTGATGAAAGCGGCGGGCGCAGGCTTGTTGTTGTGTCATGTTGAACCCTTAATTGCTTATTGCGTGGTCGGCGTCGGCGCGGCCATTTACGGTCCGGCAAAATACGGCATTTTACCGGAGCTGGCAGGGCATGAATTTCTGGTTAAAGCGAACAGCTGGATCGAAGGCTCTACTATTTCGGCTATCTTGCTGGGTATGATAGTGGGGGCCAAAATGGCGGATTATTCGATAACCTGGGCATTGGCCGGAACCATCGTTATTTTTATCGCCTCGGCGTTGACGACCATCGCGTTACCGGTTCGCGTACCGGCGCATCAGACTGTTTCAGGTTCCAGGATTGTGGCTTTCCAGCGCCAAATCGCGACGTTTTTTAGTACGCCGCGCTCACGCTTCGCGATGCTCGGAGGCGCTTTGTTCTGGGCCGCGGCGGCCACTTTAAGGGTGATTATCGTGGCTTGGGCGCCGCTGGTTTTATTGTCCAAGAACGCCACCGAAATTGCCGAACTGACTTTGTTCCTCGCTATCGGCATTATTGCCGGCTCGGCTTTGGTGCCGAGGCTGATTCCGCTGGAGCATTTGCGTCGAGCCAGAATACCCGCTTACCTGATGGCGGTTTTCATCATCGCGCTGAGTTTTGCCGACAGCATCTGGCCGGCACGCTTTACGCTGTTGTTCATCGGCATGATGGGCGGTATGTTTATCGTGCCTATCAATGCCGCGTTCCAGGAGCTGGGCCAGCACAGCATCGGCAGCGGCAGTGCGGTCGCGCTGCAAAGTTTTTTTCAAAATATTGCTATGTTATTGGCGGTGGGTGGTTATACTTTCGCCGCCGCGCATCATATAACCCCTGTAATTGCAATGCTAATACTGGGTTTGTCGGTATTTTGCATGACTTTTCTGGTCTCGTTGCATCTCCCCAATGCCGAAGAGATAGCAACGGATATAAAGTTGAAGTGATATAGATGCTCTCGTTAATCAAGCAACATTAATTCAGGTATCCGGAGTGCAGGCGAAGCCTGCACTCCAACTTATCTCGGATTGAACTTTTAGCTGTCATGTTGCTTAAGCAATTCAGTGCTCTATAAAAGGCCCGCGGGGCAAGAATGAACTAAATAACCCGAACAGAGGATAGGCCGTAAAACCGGTCGCCTTTGATGAAAATGCAAGCGTTATTTAATCTTCGTTGCTCCGCAGTTAATTACTAAATGTACGCTTTGAATTACAATAATATAAAGGAGTAAATTCCATGAAGCTGTTTGAACTCGGACAAATCACGATGACCCCAACGGCAATTTCGATTATAGCCAAGTATAAAGTGCCGATCGGCGATTTGCTGGATCGGCATGAACGAGGCGATTACGGGGAGGTCTCTGAACTCGACTGGCGTGAAAACACGCTGGCATTGCTGCCCGCAACAGTAGAAAGAGTTATGTCGGTCTATAACGTTGAAACTGAAAAACTATGGGTTATCACAGACCCTGACCGCAAGGTAACAACGCTATTAACAGAAGCGGATTTCTAAGGACTCGCTTTATTGCTTCGGGTTTCGGGATAAGCCGGTGAGCCCATACTCTTGGGCGCTATTGACGCGTTTCGCCCTGTCTATTCCAGGTGTCCGAAATGATTACAAAATGTATCAATGGAGTACGAGACTGAATGCCCGCATGGTTTAATGATTTACTGGTCGGCACCGGCAACTTTATGCCTCACGGTGCTTGCTATCTCTGGCTGCCGTCAATCTTGTGGTTACATATCATCAGCGACAGCATCATTGCTCTTGCCTACTTCTCCATCCCGTTTGCCTTATGGTATTTCGTCAAAAAACGCAGCGATTTGGCTTATCGCTGGGTGTTTGTGCTGTTTGGCGTTTTTATTTGTTTGTGCGGCACCACCCACTTAATCAGTATTTGGACCATTTGGCACCCCGATTATTGGCTGGACGGCCTGATAAAGGCGGCCACCGCGCTGGTGTCGATCGTCACCGCCTTGCTGATTTGGCCGTTGATTCCAAAACTATTGCAACTGCCCAGCCCCCAAGCCTTACAAACCAGCGAAACCTATCTGCGCGCTATCTTCGACGCCACTCCGGACGCGATGCTGATTAGCAACGAGCAAGGCATTATTACCATGGTCAACCAGCAGGCCGAATGTTTACTGGGTTATCCGCTTAACGAACTGCTCGGACTATCGATTGAAGTCTTGGTGCCGGAGCGCTTTCGGGCAACGCATCCGGCATTGCGCGCGCAATTTGCCGAATCCGCGGTGGTTCGGCCGATGGGCGCGGGACGGGCGGTCAAGGCGCTGTTAAAAGACGGCAGCGAATTGGATGTGGAAATCAGCTTAAGCCCGATTCAAACCGCGCAAGGTTTGTTTTTCGCCAGCGCCTTGCGCGACATTACCGAGCGCAAACGGGCCGAGGCTACGCTACAGGCCAGCGAGGCGCGTTTTCGCCGAATGGCTGACAGCTCGCCGATCATGATCTGGATTACCGATGCCGACGGCGAGCCTACTTTTGTTAATCAATCCTGGCTTGATTTTTCCGGTTTCGATTCGGTGCAAACGATGACGCATGGCGGCTGGATCAGCACCATTCATCCCGATGACCGGGAAACCGCTTTCCTGGCCTATTATCAAAACACCGACGTTCACGAAGCCATTACCACCGAATACCGCTTGCGCAATGCGAACGGCGACTGGCGCTGGATTTTGGATAAAGGTCTGCCGCTTTACGATGAAGACGGTGTGTTTAGCGGTTACATCGGTTCGGCCATCGATATTAGCGATCAGAAACAAGCGCAGCAAATCTTGCAGGACAAGGAGCGGATGCTGTCCGAGTCGCAGCGCATTGCTCATGTCGGCAGTTGGTCGATGGAATTGGCGACCGGTTATCTTAGCTGGTCGGACGAAATGTTCCGGATTTATGGCGTTGCCCAGCAGACATTCGCGCACTCCGTGGCGGCGTTTCTCGATTTAGTCCATCCCGATGATCGCGCCGCCTTAAAAAGATGGGTTAGCGACTGCCGTAGCGGCAAGAAGATGCAGGAACTGGATTTTCGTATTATGTTGCCGGACGGCACCGTGCGTTATATCCGCGGTAGCTGCGGCTTGCAATACGATGAAATGAACAGGCCGTTGCGCATGGTGGGGACTGCGCAAAACATCACCGAGCGTAAGCAGGTTGAGCAGATATTGCATCAAATTAAAGCGATGATCGATACCTCGTTGGACGGCTTCTGGATAGTTGATTCACTCGGTAATGTGCGGCAAGTCAATGAAGCTTACGCCAAAATAAGCGGCTATTCGGTGGCTGAATTGGAAACCATGCATGTCAGTCAATTGGAAGCCAAAGAAGAAGCCGAACAAGTCAACGCACATATCGCAAAGATTATTCTGCAGGGCTACGACCTGTTCGAAACCCGTCATCGCCATAAAAACGGACATGTCATTGATATTGAAGTCTCTGCCGCCTTTCTGCCTGAGTTTCAGCAGTTTTGCGTATTCTGCCGCGACATTAGCGAGCGTAAACGAGTCGAATTGGATTTGCGTATTGCCGCTGCGGCGTTCGAGTCGCAAGAAGCCATGGTTATTACCGATACTGAAAGCATCATTCTGCGGGTTAACAAAGCCTTCGTCGCCTCTACCGGCTATACCGAACAAGAGGTTGTCGGGCGGAGAATAAGCCTGCTCAAATCCGGGCATCACGATAAGGCTTTTTATGTGGCGATGTGGAAAAGCATTCTGAGCATCGGCACGTGGCAAGGGGAAATTTGGGATCGTCGCAAGAATGGCGAAATTTATCCCAAATGGTTGTCTATTACCGCGGTAAAAGGCAGCGACGGCGTCGCCACTCATTACATCGGCATCCATACCGACATCACCGACCGTAAGAATGCCGAGGGCCAAATCAAGCAACTGGCTTTCTATGACCCGCTGACCCAGTTGCCCAACCGCCGACTGCTGGAGGAACGGTTAAAGCACGGCATTAATGTGGAACGCCGCGACGGCAGGCAACTGGCGTTATTGATGCTGGACCTGGATCGTTTTAAAGGGGTTAACGACAGTTTGGGGCATCTGGCCGGAGACGAATTGTTGCAACAAGTTGCCGCGCGCATCACCGCAAGATTGCGCGATGTCGATGTCGTGGCTCGCTTGGGCGGCGATGAGTTTATTATCTTGCTCGAAGACATTGCCAGGCCCAAAGACGCGGCGCGGGTGGCTAAAGAAATCATTACCGATTTAGCCAAGCCTTTTTGCCTGATTCAAAGCGCCACCGTCCGCATCGGCGCGAGCATCGGCATTGCCTTGTATCCGCGACACGGCGCTAACCCCGAGCAACTGATGGATCATGCCGACGCCGCTCTGTATCAGGCTAAAGCGGCCGGGCGCGGCTGTTTTGCCTATTTTTCCGAAGACCTGACCCTGGCCGCCAGGGAGCGTATAGAAACGGAAATGCGGCTGCGGCGTGCGATTGAGCAACAGGAGCTGCGGGTTTTTTTCCAGCCGCAGGTGGATATTAACAGCGACCGTATTGTCGGCGCGGAGGCCTTGGTGCGTTGGCAGGACCCGGTAGAAGGATTGATTCCGCCCAGCCGCTTTATTGCCATTGCGGAAGAAAGCGGCCTGATTGTCGAGATCGGCGGCTGGGTGTTGCGCGAAACCTGCCGCCAAGGCTGGCAATGGCTGGATCAGGGCTTGCCGCCGATAACCTTGGCGGTGAATGTTTCCGCGCACCAATTTAAACGTAGCGACATTTGCGCCTTAGTCGCCAGGGTCTTGAGCGAAACCGGTTTTCCGCCCGAGCAACTGGAGCTGGAAATAACCGAAAGCGGCTTGATGGCAAATCAGGAAAATGCCGCGACTATTCTGAATAACCTCCGTGCCTTAGGCGTTCGTCTCGCCATTGATGATTTCGGTACCGGTTATTCATCGTTGGGCTATCTGAAAAACTTCCCGCTGGATGTGTTGAAAATCGACAAAAGCTTTATCGACGACATTCCTTTCCGCCAGGATGATATGGAAATCGCCGCGACCATCGTCGCCATGGGGCATATTTTGGGCTTTAAGGTCCTCGCGGAAGGCGTCGAAACACCTGAACAATTAGCCTTCTTGCAGTCTAAAGGCTGCGACAGCTATCAGGGCTATATCAAAAGCAAGCCGTTGCCGGTGCTTGAATTTGCGCAGTTATTGCGCGATCAACGGCCGGTGTGAAGGCGTGATTCTTTACGCCGGTTCCCAGCTCCTGCTCTCGTCTTTATACATATAGATGCCATTGTTGATCAAACAACATTAATCCAGACATCCGGAGTGCAGGCTTTACCTACATCCCTGTAGGTAAAGCCTGCACTCCAACTTGCCTCGGATTGAATTTTTAGCTGTCATGTTGCTCAAGCGATTCAGTGCTCTATATGTGCTGCGGTACATTGCCATTTGCATCGTTCCCGCGCTCCGGAGGGTAATTATTCACCTCCCCCTTTGAAAAAGGGGGATTGATGGGGATTTATTTAAAAAATCTCCCCTAACCCCTCTTTTTCAAAGAGGGGGACTGAATAGCTAC
>JAPLRU010000008.1 GCA_026399025.1 Methylobacter sp. | reverse complement strand
TCGTCAACAACACTGTCGTAGCGGGTTTATTTGCTGAGTTTTTTGCTGCCCAAAGAAAATGATTTTTTAAAGGCGAAAAAACTGTCAAGCTTTTTTTTGATTTTGTAATGAAAACAATTGGGGCGAGTAGTTACAAAAAACCATTGATTGACAGTGACGTCGCTGGTCACCGTGATAACCTCGCGACGGACGGCTCATAAACAGCCAATACGTTATAACGCTGGCGTCCGTTAGCGGAAGGCAGGACCTTGCGCGCGAAGTCCCATACCATCCCCAAGAATAACCTCATCACCTCATACACTTAAAATATTGATTTCTGTTGAAATTAATTTAATCTATATAAGATTTTCATCAATTTATCTTAAAATCCATGAAGAAATATTCCATCATTATTTTTGTCGTAGCTTTAGCAACTTTACTTTTAATTCAAAGTAAGGTCATCATGCCTTTTGTTTACAAAGTAGTTCAATCAGACTTATTTCTTGTCGACAGTAAAGACCCCGGCGGGCAATCGCCTATTTCCACACCATTAACAGGGCTTGCCTTTCTACATTGCAATAATTATATAAAATCCAAACTTGGACCGGATGTGTCGATTAATTTCCATGAACAGCCTCTTAATGCTTGGAGCCTAGGAAATTACCAATATATTGTTAATGCCGAAATCGATATCACTAGCGCCACAGAGAGCCCAATCACAAAAAAATACGTTTGCCGTATTACTTATAAAAATGGCGACAATGATGAAGGCTCTCTTGATTTTGAAAACTGGTCTATTGAAGGATTGTCAGGCTTAGATTCAATTTAGGATATTTATAGAACCCGAAGTTGGTCACCCGGCATAAAGTCTCCTCTTCCGGAAAGCAAGTAAGCTATCGTTCCCACGCTCCGGCGCTCGTCTTCATACATAAGCCTGTTCGGATCGCCTGCCCTGCGCCTAAGGTCCGGACCGGCTTATTCCAGCCCACTTCGAGATGTGTATAAAATTGAGCACCGGAGCATGGGAACGATGTCGTTTTATCCGCTCCAGCTACTACATAGAATACCAGGACTTACTGAATCGGGAGCATATACAGACTCTCTATAAACAGACTTCCGTATCCCTGATGGAGTTTCCGGACGGTTTCGCTCAAGTTTGCACAGCAATTGATGCACGCTACTTATGGCGGCCAAATTTAAAGGACGAAGCAGACAACCATTTAGTGGAATTGGCAATCGCAGCTCGCGCCGCCTATATTATTACCAACAACGTGTCTGACTTTGCTCATGCGGAACTCAAGCGCTTGGGTTATGAAGTCATTACACCGGAACAGATATTGAGGTTACTAAGATCATGACAACTTTATCCATCCGATTACCCGACGATATGGCGGAAAAGCTCAAGAAAATTGCCAAAGAGCGCGGCAACGCTAAGCGGGCGGCGCAATTGTTGGGTGAGTCGTGTAGGTTGGGTAACAGCTTTTAGTTGCCCAACGCTTTAGCATCCGGTGATGGAAAATAGAAATCCGTCGCCATCCCGAAACTTCGTAATGTTGGGCTTCATTGCATTCAGCCCAACCTTATATCTTGATTCTGACCTCTCAAAAGGCCAGAATCCCCGATTGATCATCGGGCGAATGGCGAGGAAGTCGTGCCCGACCTTAGGCATAAAGCCTGTTTCGTAGATTGAACTCCTCGC